>PMVV01000101.1 GCA_003166475.1 Bryobacterales bacterium
CAACCGTCCCCCGGCGGCCAAGCTCTTGCCCCAGTGCCCCAAATGGAAACCAACCTGCACCGCCCACACCCGTTGTATACTCATAGCGGCGTGACCCATCGCACAAGCGCCACCGCGGTCGCGATATCCGTAGTGGCGGCAGGAGCCGTCGCCGTCGTAGCCATCTCCGGCGGCGTCCGGCGCGGCAGTCTCCCCGCGCCACACCTCATCCTCGACCCCGCCAGGATCGTGGCCGACGGCTACGATACCGCCACCCTCACCATCGAAAGCCCCGCCACCAGCGCGCCCGCCATCACCATCCTCGGCACCCCCCACGCCGCCACCATCGAAAACCTAACCGGCGCGCCCGGTAACTGGCAAGCGCGCATCCGAGCCGGCGTGCAACCCGGCCCTATCCGTCTCCGCGTCGCCTTCCCAAACGCGCCGCCAGCCGAAGCGCAACTGGAATCTCTCCCCTTCACTCGCGACACCGCCCAGGACGGCACGCCCGACTTCCTCCGCCTCGACGACGAACGCGACCGCCAGGCCTTCCGCCGCTGGTTCACCTGGCTCGCGGAGGCGCAATACTTCCAGCCGCCCGCCGACCGCCCGTCCGAGATCGCGGCCGAAATCAAGGATTGCGCCGCCCTGATCCGCTACGCCTACCGCGAAGCGCTGCACGCCCACGACACCGCTTGGGCCGCCGCCGCGCACGCTCCGCCCGCGCCGCCGTTCGATTCCGTCGCCAAATATCAGTATCCTTTTACGCCCTTGGGGGCCGCGCTGTTTCGCGTGCGCGAAGGCGCATTCCAGCCCGCCGACCTCACCGCCGGCGCATTCGCCCAATTTGCCGACGTGCGCACGCTCCACCGCTTGAACACGCATCTGGTCAGCCGCGTGCTCTCCGCCGCCGTGCCGGGCGATCTGCTGTTCTTTCGCCAGCCGTCCGGCGCGGAGCCGTATCACAGTATGATCTACCTTGGCGAGAGTCAAATCCGGAACGACGGCCGGCGCTACGTTCTCTATCACACCGGCCCCTCCGGTTCCGATCCGGGCGAAATCCGCCGGCTCACAGTGGAAGAGTTGATGCGCTTCCCGCAACCCGAATGGCGGCCCATCGCCGCCAACCCCAGCTTTCTGGGTGTGTCTCGATGGAACATTCTGAGGAAAGAAAATGACATCCGTCCCGCGTGGAATGCTCGGTAGCAGCTTGCGCCTCCTGTTGCTGATGGCTGCCGCTGCCATCGGCCTGAGCCAGAGCGAAGACCAACCCTACTTCGCGCTTTCCAGTTCGCAGACCTTCGGCGCGAACGGCCAGCCCAAGGTCTCGTTGAACGCCTGGCACGTGGATTCGCTCGCCTTCCGCGTGTACCGCATCAACGATCCGGTGAAGTTTTTCGCGCAACTGGAAGACCCGCATCAGTTTGGCGGCAACGTGCGGCAGCCGCCCCAGGACCGCACGTTGCTCGAACGCCTGCACATCTGGAAGCGCAGCCTGCATGCGCAAATTCGCCGCGCCTTACGCGCCCAGTTCACCGAGCCGCCCAGCGTCCACTTTGAAAACTGGTTGCCCAAAGAATCCAAGCCCGCCGCCGGCAAGGAAACGCAGTACGCGCAAGCGCCCCTGTTGAACGCCCAACAACTGGTGCTCTCCTTTCAGCAGCCCGTGCTGGGCCATTCGCGATGGCATCGGGCCACTATCGATATCGCCGTCAAAGACAAAGGCGTCTACCTCGTGGAAGCCGTCCACCGCGACCTCCGCGCCAACACCATCCTGATGGTTTCCGATATCGCCATGATCACCAAGAGCGGCAAAGGCCGGGTGGTAAACCTGGTAGTCAATCGCGCCACCGGCCAGCCGATCGAAGCGGCCAAGATCGCGCTCCTGGCGCGCGATCAAAGCCTGGGAGAGGCTGCCACCAACGCCGATGGCATCGCGGAGATGCGGCTGGCCGCGGCGCACCCTAATGACATCCGCGTGGTGGCCCGCGTGGGCGCGGATTTCGCCGTCAATGCCCTAGCCGGCTACGCCTTCGGCGCTAACGCCGATCAGTGGACAGGCTATATCTACACGGATCGTCCGGTCTACCGTCCCGGTCACACCGTGCACTTCAAGGGAATTCTGCGGGTGGCTACCGCCGCTGGATACGAGATTCCAGCCGGACGCACCGTGTCGGTCACTATCGACGATTCCGAACAGAAGCCGGTCTATCAAAAGACGCTGACCCCCAGCAACAACGGCACCATTCACGACGACCTGGTACTCCCGGCCGGCGCGGCTTTGGGCTACTACGCCATCGAGGTGAAATCCGGCGAAGCCCTCATGAACGGCAACTTCGAAGTCCAGGAGTACAAGAAGCCGGAATACGAAGTGCGCGTGGTTCCCTCCAAAACGCGCGTGCTCGAAGGCGAGACCGTCCAGGCCACTATCGATGCCCGCTACTATTTCGGCGAACCCGTAAACGGCGCCAAGGTAACTTATGCCGTCTATCGCAGCCGCTACTGGTTCCCGCTCTGGTACGATCCCGATGAGGAGGCCGGCGAATCCATCGAACCCCAGCAAACCGGCGACGATTCCGACGACAGCGGCGATCAGGTTGGCGAAACCAAGGGGCAACTGGATGCCGATGGCAAGCTCACCATCAGCCTGCCTACGGCCGTTTCCGATCGCAAGCAGGACTTCGTCTACCGCATCGAAGCGCGTGTCACCGACCAGGCCAACCGCGAGATCACCGGCCGCGGCTGGGTTGTGGCGACCTATGGAAGCTTCGCCGTCAACGCATCGCCGGAGCGCTACTTCTACGCGCCGGGCGGCGCCGCCACCCTCAACGTGCAAGCGCGCGATTACGACAACCAACCCGTCCGCACTCCGGTGCGCGCGGAACTGCTGACGTGGAACTATCGCGACCGGGGCCCGGGACAGGTGCAGGCCACCGCCGATGCCACTACCGGCGCGGACGGCAACGCCACCGTCACTTTGCAGCTTCCGCCGCGGGGCGGCTCCTACCGGGTACGCGTCACAGCCCACACACCCGAAGGCCGCGATGTGGAGGAGTACACTTTCCTCTGGGTCTCCGGAAGCGGCGAAGATTTCGGCTTCGGGCCGAACCGCGCCGTGCCCATCGTTCCCGATAAGAAAAGCTACCGCGCCGGCGATACTGCCCACTTGCTCATCGTGACCGGGCAGCCCAACACGGCGGTCTACGTGACCGTGGAGGGCCGCGACCTGCGCGAATACAAGCTGATTCGCTCGCAGGATTCCACGGCCGCCTTCGATCTCCCCATCACCGCCGCCGACGAGCCCGGCCTCACCGTGGCCGCCTGCTTCATTCGCGACGGCAATTTCCATTCGAGCGACAAGTGGATCAAGGTGCCGCCGGTTGATCGCCAGTTGAACGTCAAGGTGGCCACCGGCAAGCCCCAGTATCTCCCCGGCCAGACCGCGGACTATAGCATCGATGTAACGGATGGCGACGGCAAACCCGCTCCGCACGCCGAGTTCAGCCTGGGCGTGGTGGATGAGGCCATCTACGGCATTCGCAAAGACGACACGCCGGACATCCTGGGCTTCTTCTTCCAACGCCAATGGAATCGCGTATTTACCGCCGATTCGCTGAGCTACTACTTCAACGGGCAGGCAGGCAAGCGCCGCATGCGCCTGGCCGAACTGCGCCCCGCTTCGCGCCTCGCGCAACTCAAGCCCGAGCACCTGGTGCAGCCCAAAGTGCGTAAGGCTTTCCCGGATACCGCGTTCTGGGCCGCCGATGTGGTCACTGACAACTCCGGCCATGCGCAAGCGAAAGTCGAATTCCCGGATTCCCTCACTACCTGGCGCGCCACCGCCCGTGGCGTCACACCGGATACCAAGGTCGGCAGCGCTACGCTCAAAACCATCGTGCGCAAGAACCTGATCCTGCGGCTGGCCGTGCCGCGGTTCTTCGTGCAAGGCGATGAAGTAATTGTTTCAGCTTTGGTTCATAACTATTTGGCCACGGCCAAGATCGCGCGCGTTTCGCTCGACGCGACCGGCCTGGAAATTCTCGAAGGCGCGACCAAAGACGTGCAGATTCCGAGCCGTGGCGAAGCCAAGGTCGATTGGCGCGTGCGGGCCGCAGCGGTGCGCGCAGCCAGCATCACCGGCAAAGCGCTCACCGACGAAGAGTCCGACGCGCTCCAACTCGATCTGCCGGTCAACGTGCCCGGAGTCAAGCTTTCTCGCGCCCACGGCGGCTCGTTGCCGGCCGGCGGATCGGCCGCCTTCGACCTCGCGTTCCCCGACAAGGTCCAGCCGCAGTCGCGCTCCATCTCGATGCGCGTCTCGCCTTCGCTGGCCGGTTCGCTGTTTGCCGCGCTGGAGTACCTGACCTCTTTCCCGTATGGCTGTGTGGAGCAGACTATGTCCAGCTTCCTGCCCGACATCACCGTCGAGCAGGCGGTTCGCGACCTGAACTTGAAGGTGGATCTGGACCAGGCGGCTCTGCAGGAAAAGATCCGCGCGGGCCTTGAGCGCCTCTACAACTTCCAGCATGAAGACGGCGGCTGGGGCTGGTGGGAAACCGATGAGAGCCATCCCTTCATGACCGCATATGTGGTGGCGGGCCTGGAGCAGGCGCAGGCCGCCGGTGTGGCCGTGAAGGCCGGTGTCATTCCCAAAGGCGCCGCCTGGCTGAAGCGGGATTTCGCGCAAAATCCCAAGCTGGCCGCCGACCTCCGCGCGTACATGCAATACGCGCTGGCGCTCGCGGGACAAACTGACGCGGCGGCGCTCGGCGAAGTTTATGGCCAGCGTGCCAGCCTGTCGCCCTATGGTATGGCGATCCTGGGTCTGGCGCTGGAACAAGCCCAGGCCAAAGACGAACGGGCCGCCGAGATCGCCGCCGCCCTGGAGCGCAGCGCCGAACAGGACCAGGAGCAGGCCTGGTGGACCGCCACGCGTGACCAACTCCTGGACTTCTCCGAAGACGCGACGCCCGAAGCCACGGCCTACGCAGTAAAGTTCCTGTCGCACCAGCGGCCGGATAGCGCGCTATTGCCGAAGGCCGCGCTGTGGCTCATGAATCACCGCAACGAGGGCTACTGGTGGTCGTCCACCAAGCAGACCGCCATGGTCATCTACGGGCTGGCCGACTATCTCAAAGCCACCAACGAGCTCCATTCGAATCTAACCTTCGCGGTGTTGGTGAACGGCAAGCCCGTCCTCACCAGCCTCGCCGCGCCGGAACTGACGCTCGACAACGCGCACGTCGATCCCGGCGTTAATCATATTCGCATTACGGCCAGCGGCACGGGCCGGCTCTACTACTCCGCGCGCGCCGAGTATTTCTCCAACGAAGAACGGTTGGAAAACACTGGCTCCGTTTCGCTCAACATCCTGCGCGATTATTTCCGGCTGGCGCCCGGCCGCGATGGCGACAAGATCGTGTATGACGCCGCCGCGCTGAATGGCCCCGTGGCGCCGGGCGACATCCTCGCCGTGCGGCTCACCGTCACCGGTTCGGAATGGAAGTACATGATGATCGAAGACCCCATTCCAGCGGGCACGGAATTCATCGAGCACGATAACGCCTATCAACTGAAGAGCCGCCCGCCATGGTGGGAGTACTGGTTCACGCGCCGTGAATTGCACGACGACCGCATGGCCATTTTCGAAACATACTTTCCGCAGGGCCAGAAGCAATTCTTCTACCTGCTGAAGGTGGTGAACCCGGGCGTGTTTCACGTAAGCCCGGCGCGTGTCAGTCCCATGTATCAGCGAGACGTGATGGCCACCACCGCGAGCCGCACGCTGGAGGTAAAGTAAATGCGCTCCCTCGCTCCGATCGCCGCAGTCCAACTGGTGGGCAATGCGCTGCTGTTGTGGCTCGGCTACTATTGGCTGGGCCTGGGCGAAACCCGCGCCGCCACGCTGGCCTGGAGCGCGCTGGTGGCGTTGCTCCTGCTGACGCTAGCCTGCTGGCTGCATGGCGCAACATTCGCCTGCTTTTCAGGAACGCGCCGGCTCCCCTTGCGTCGCCTGCCTCTCTTGGTGGTGGCAGCGATCGTACTGCTGGCCGTCTATTGGGCCCTGGCGCAATGGGCCGATTACACTAGCCAGCCCGCCTTCAAGATCGCCTCGTACCTGACCATGACCTTCCGCAAGCCGGTGAAACCCGCCACCGTTTTGAAAGTGTTCAAGCTTGCGCTCTGGCTGGTGCGCTGGATGGTGGTGCCGGCGCTGGCGCTCCCCGTACTATGCGGCATCGCCACGCCGGCCGCCCGCCCGCACCCAACCGAACCGCCCGCCACCGAACCACCCGCAACCGAACCGCACCCAACTGAACCGCACCCAACTTAACCGCACCCTACCGAGCCGCGACCGTCAGGGAGCGGTCGCCGCCACGCCCGCAACTGGTGGTATTGGATCGCCACCCCCATCTTGCTGGTCTGCGCCCTCTGGCTGCCGCTGAAGCTGATGGGCTGGACGCCGCACGCCGCCACCTTCGCGATGCAGATGTTCAGCTTCGTAGTGCGCCTGCTGATCGCTTACCTGCTCTTCGTGGCCGCCTGGCTGGTGCTGCTGTTCTTAACTTCCGGCGGCAGCCCACGCGCCACCCAATCCAGCACCGTTGCTTCGCCGTAGCGTCCGACAAGACCGGCCACCGCGCGCCTCGCTTCGCCGTGCGCCCGCCGAGCCGGAGCCTCCGCGGGGGATGTCCCGGGCCCACCCCTTGCCTCCGGACCGGTCAGATAGGCCACGATCCCCTCCCGGAACCACACCGGCTCTCCCGGCGCTGCCCGCGACTCCACCGCCACATGCAACAACTCGTGGCGCACAGTCTGCTCCAGCACGCCGCGGCTGCGCAGCACGGACGCCGGCTGAAGTTGGATGCGCCGCCCTTCGGTGAACCCCGCCACCCATCCTGGTTCGCCAGTCGCGTTGCGAAAGCTGTCCAGGTCCGGATAGATGCGGATCTCCACGTGCGCGGGCCACGGCCAATTCGTCCGCTCCATCACCCTGCGCGACTCCCGCTCCGCGATCGCGAGCACGCTGCCATCGCGCTCCGGTTGCGTGGTCCACAGCGCCACGCTCTCGCCGCCCAGCCGTTGCCATGCCAGCCCGCGCGCGGTTATGCCCACCGCCGTGCCCGGATAGTAATACGCCAGGATGTCGCGATACGAGCGCCCTTCCTCGCCCATCTGTTCCGCCCCGCGCTGGCAGAGCCCCATGCCGTGCCCCGCGCCGCGGCCTTGGAACAGGATTCGTCCGCCGCCGGACTGGATCTCGTACAGATCGCTGCGCACGGTGTTCCAGCCCAACTCGCGTCCCACGGCGAAACGAAACGAGCCGGCGCTGATCCGCACCGTCTCCCCATTTCCCACTAGCGATAGAGTCAGTGCGCGGCCGGAAGCGGTCCGGCTCACGACCGTGATGCCTTCGAGCCTTTGCGGCGCGCGCAGGCCGGAGCCCGCCAGCGCCTTCACGATCGTGACGGGATCGCCGTCCCATTGCCACGTCTCAGTGCCGGCGCGCGCACAGTAAACGTCCGGATGGCCCTTCAAATATGGCTCAGCAGCGTCCTCGGTCCGGCCGCCGCAGTCGCGCGTGTATGGTGTGAACGCGGGCTTGCCTTCGAACCACACCAACTCGCCCGCGGTGTCTTCCGCGATGGATACCAGACGCGGCGTGATCGCCCCCATGTCCACGCGCTGGCAGTGCGTGGTGGCGCAGAAATCGTAGCCCTCGGCCGCGTGCCGGCCGCGCAGGTGAATGGCATAAGTACGCGCCGCCACGGCCATCGCCCGCAGCGCGGCGTCCGACCGGAACACGCTGCTCTCGCCCGCCAGCACCCCAGCCACATAGCGCTCCAGGGGCAAATCCAGCACGGCCGAGCCCACCCGCACCTTCACAGTGGGCGATGCTGCCCAAAGCGGAACCGCCGCAGCTAGCACCAGCCAAAACGTGGGGCAGGCCCTCGGCCTGCGGCGGCCTCTCAGGCCGCCCCGCTGCGCCGTCAAAGCCGCCCCGCCCGATACGCCGCGAGGATCCTGCCGGCCACCGGCGCCGCGTCCGAACCGCCCGAATGGCCTTGCAGCATCACCGTCACGACCACCTCCGGAGCCCGGCTCGGCACAAACCCCGCGAACCATGCGATGCGCGCGCCGGCTTCCGTCCGCACGCTACCGGTCTTCCCCGCCACCTTTACGCCGGCCACACCCGCGCGTTGCGCCGTCCCATACTCCACCGCGCCTTCCATTCCCGTCACGACAGCCTGCATTTCTGCACGCCCCGCCTGTAGTGCCAACCCTCGATAGGCCATCGCCAGTTCCGCGGCGGTGGTCAGGATGCCCTCTTCACCGAGCGCCAACAACCGCACGGCATCGGGGCCCGCGCCCGGCCGAATGCGGCCCGCGCCCGGCCGGATGCGGCCCACGCGCGCCAGTTCGCTGGCCAGTTCACCAGGCGCGAAGCGCTCCGCCACCCGCGCCACAAAGCAGTTGCACGAATACGCGATGGCGGTCTCCACGCGCATGGGAAAATCCAACTGGGGGTGCGAGCAATCGAACGACCGTCCCCCGATCGTAAGGCGGCCAGGACAAGGCCAAGCTTCCGTGGCGCTCAGCTTTCCGTCGCGCAGCAGCGCCGCCAGCACGAAAGGCTTGACCGTGGAACCGGGCGGCGCGAGAAATCCGTCGGCGACGGCCGCCGCACGCATGGCGATCGTGCGCCGCGATCGCACGTCGAGCAGCACGCCCGCGCCCTCCCGCGATTCGAAGAACGGTTCCAGGCTGGCGGAGCCGTGAGCGCGGCCTACTGTGCAAGCAGCAAATGCAGATAGCGCGGCCGGCAACTCCCTGCGCAGCATGGCCGCCCGCTAAAGTTCCCACCCCTTGCGGTATTCCCGAACCAGATACTTGTTCGCATCTGCCACATTCGTGATCTTCATGCTGGCCGCGTCGTACTCCAGTCTCCGCCCCGCACGCAGCGCCACCGCAGCCAGGTTGAACGCCTCCGAAATCGGCCCCGCATGCGAGAAATCCGCCGGCGAAGGCTGCACGCCGCGGCACGCCGCCACAAACTCCGTTGGCCCGTGCAAAGGGTCCCTCTGCTTGGCTTCAAACGCCGGCTTAGGCCCCTGGTAGTCGCGCATCTTCTTCTCGGGGATGATGCGCGGGTCCTCAATCAAAAAACCGGCCAGAATCTTCCCCTTGTCGCCGACGAACATCATGCCCTCGGCTTCCAATTCCTTGTTATCCGCCTCCAGTTCCTCGGGCGTGGGCGGCCGCATCCCGCCGTCGTACCAGTAGAGATCCAGCGGGCCCATGTCTTCGCGCGCCGCGAACTTGAAGCGGATTGTAGACGCCAGCGGGAACGAGTAATCGTTGCGGATCTTGCGGCTCACATGATCGGTAATGGCGCACGCGCCGCTGGGCCGCGCTTCCACGTTTACCGGAGCGCCCAGCTTCAACGTCCGGAATACCACCCACAAGCTGTAATGGCCCATGTCCGCAATCGAGCCGCCGCCGAAGTCGTACCATCCGCGAAACACGTTGTTCGTGTAATTCGGATGATACGGCCGGTCGACCGCCGGACCCAGCCACAGGTCCCAATCGAAGCCCTGCGGAACCGGCGGCCGATCCTCCGGCACCGTCAGGTACTGCGGCCACACCGGCCGGTTCGACCAGTTGTGTACCTCGCGCAGCGTGCCAATCGCGCCGTCCTTGATCCACGCCATCACCAGGTCCATCGATCCGTGCGCGTCCCAGGGAATAAAGTGCGTGGCAACTTTGCTGGCGCGCGCCGTTTCCAACACCTGCCGGGCCTCGTACAGCCGGTTGGCGATGGGCTTGTGCATCAACACGTGCTTGCCCTTCTTCATGGCCGCAATCGCAATAGTGGCATGCAGATGATCGGGCGTCATGATCTTGACCGCGTCCACATCCTTCTGCTTCTCCAAAAGCTCGCGGAAGTCGGCGTAAGACGCGCAGCCCTTGTAGTTGCCCGCCGGACTCTTGCGCGCATAATACGTCTCGACAATCTCGCGGCCCACCTCGCGCCCGCCGGGGATGCCGTCCGCGCCCTCGCGCCAGCCGGGCTTATCCAGCACCTTGCGGATGCCGTCGCGCAGCCCGTTCTTCGACCAGTCCACGTAATCGTTGCTGTCCTTGTTCGGATCGCACACCGCGACCACCTGGATATCGTTACTCGGTAATAGGTCCAACAGTTCCCGAATTCCCTGGGTACCCAAGCCAATGTAGGCCAAGGTCACCTTGTCGCTGGGGGCCACGAATTGCGGCCCGCCCAGCACATGGCGGGGAAGAATGGTGAATGCAGCAGCCGTGCCAGCCGCCCTTTCCAAAAACCTGCGACGATCTATCTCACTCGAAGACATCCAACTCTCCCGACTTCTGCCTTCTGACTTCTGCCTTCTGACTTCTGCCTTCTGTCTTCTGACTTCTGACTTCTGACTTCTCTTACACCCACTTGTGCGTGAACAAAAACCACACCACCAGCACGCTGCCCGCGCCCAGCAGCCACGTGATCGCCGTTTTCACCGGCGGCCGCAGCAGCCACGCCCCAGGACCATCCGGCTCCTCCCGGAACGGTTTCAGGAAGCGGCGCTGCAAGCTGGAGGGCAGGTTTTGTATGGCGCGCGCAATCTCTTCCCGGCCCCGGCGGTCGGCGATCAGGATGGTCGCCGAATTCAGCCCATTGGTGGATTTCAGCAGCTTGCGGCGCAGCGGCGCCGGCACTTCCTTTACCGACCGGTACACCGCATCCGTCTCGCCCATCGAGATCAGGATGGTGGAACTCTTCATCACGCCCGATTTGCCCGCTGCGTGCGCCGCGCCGCAATAGGGGCAAGTGAGACCCTCCGCTGCGTCGAACTGTTTTCCGCACCGCCGGCAATTCATCTCATCCCACCATAACCTTCGGACGCTTGTCGTGCGCCAGCGGCCGATCGCCCAGGTTATCCAGAACCACTTGAATAAACCCCAGCGCGGCTTTGGAAAGCGCTTTGTCCTTCCTGTAAACCAGTCCCAGCCGCCGCACCATCGGCTCGGGCCCGAGCGCGATGGCGCGCAGCTTGCCGGCGACAAGCTCCTCGCGGCAGTTGGAAACCGCCAGGAACGATAGGCCCAGACCGGCCATCACGAAACGCTTGATCATCTCGGAGGAATCCAGTTCCATGGAGACGTGCAGCTCGTCCTCTACCAATTCGAGCCAGGCGTTGAGCCGCGTGCGCGTTGTTCCGGATTTGGGCAGCAGCAATTGGAACTCAAGCAGATCCGGCGCGTAAACGCTCTTGCGCTCGGCTAGGGCGTGGCGCGCCGGCACGATCAGGCGGATTTCGTCCTTATAGATGTCCACCACCTGCAGCCGCTTCTCCTCGACGGGCAATTGCGTGAGTCCGAAATCGGCGATGTTTTCCATCACCGCATCCACCACCCGCGCGCCATAGGAGCGGTCCACCTGGAGCTGCACGGAAGGAAACTGATTCTTGAACTCGGAGAAGACCTGCGGCAGCACGTAGATGCAGGTCGCTTCGTTGGCGGCGATCACCAACTCGCCACGCGGGTTGCGCTCCAGCTCATTGATGGCGTCCTGGGCTTGGCGGCGCTGGTCCAGCATTTGGGCGGCGTAGTTGGCGAAGATCTTGCCGGCCGTGGTCAGCGAGATGCGGCTGCCGAAGCGCTCGAAAAGCGCGGTGTTGAGCTCCTGCTCGAGCTGCCGCACTTGCGCGCTGATGGCCGGCTGGGTGCGGTAGCACGTCTGGGCGGCCTTCGAGAAACTCTTCAGCCTGACGATTTCGAGAAATGTGTGCAGTTGGTCGAAATCCATGCGCTACACCACCCCTCGCTCCCAAACAAAACATGAATAGGAGGAATAGAAATAATCGATTTCCCTCTCGTTACGCATGTTGGTATGTATTGTAACAGAAGGCTCCGGGTGGTGCGGTTTAAAGAGAATGTGGGAATGCCTTAAGCCGAAGCCGCACCTCTAACCCGGTGCCCGATTTGCTCGCCAGGTGTCAGTGCTAGTGGGGCAGGCTCTCAGCCTGCGGCGGCCTTTCAGGCCGCCCGTTCCGCCCCGGTATCCGAAGCAACCCAATCATCGCATTCATCGCACCCAACAAAATCACCAACACGCCGATAGACGTGCGCCAGTCGGTGGCCTCCTTGAGCACTTCAAAGCACACCGTCAGCCCCAGCACGCCCGCGTTGCCGATCGTCCAAAAAATCCCGGAAGCCGCGCCCGCATGTCCCTTGTGGGCCACGCGCTCGATAATGGTCAGCGTAATGGCCAGAGACGGCAGCCACAGAAAGCCCAACAACGCGCCCCAGGCATAACCCGCGCGCGGGCTGCCTGCGAACACAAATCGATGCACCAGCAGCAGGCTCGGCGCCAGGCACATCCACAGCAGCGCCCGCGGGTGATCGAACTTATCCAGCAACGGGGGAATCAACAGCGCACCGGCAATGCCGCCGGCGATAATCGTTCCCGCCGCCATTCCCGCGGCATCGCTCGAAAAGCCGCGTTCGTGCCAGATCGCCTCCAGCCAGGTGGTCAGGGCATTGAAGCATCCCTGCCCGATAAAGCCGGTCGCGAAGATGACGGCCAGGTTGCGGTTCATCAGCAACGCCAGCACCGGTGTACCGGCCGGCTTCACCGCCAAAGCCGCCGCGCGCACCGGGTGGTTCTCCCGCGCCGCAAAGTGGAATAGCAGAGCCCATCCGGCGGCCACAGCGGCCAGCAAAGCCATGGCGCCGCGGAATCCCAGCCACTCCACCAGCAACGGCGAGGCCGCCAGCGAAAGCGCCATGCCCACGAAGATTCCGATGGTACAGATGCCGGTGAAAAGTGCCTCCTCGGCCGGGCCAAACCAGTCGGCCACCAGCGTCGAGATCGAAGTCACGATCAAGGGAACCGAGATGGCGATGCCAATCTGCCCGGCCAGCAGCATGGAGAAGCCGTCAAAGACACGCAAGCCGGCGGAAACCGCCATAAGGGCCAGCCCGCACTGGATCGCAAAACGGTATCCGCGGCGATCGATCACAGCACCCGCATAGCCGGAGAACAGCATGCTGGCCAGGGGGAAAACGAGGATGGTCCAACTGGCGGTCAGCCCGCTGATGCGGTACTTGGCCGTCAGCAGCGAGATCAGCGGCGCAAAGTTGTACCAGAAGACCTGCGTGAGAATCAGCGCGCCAAGGAACGCCGCCAGCACCAGCCACCGCCGACTTGAGTATGTCCGTTTCAGCGAGATAACCGATTATGGCAAAATTTGACCGAAATTGCCATGCATGCTAGGATAGCTGTAGCATCAGGAGTTCGTGTCATGCAAACCATGAATATCTCGTTGCCCGATCCGCTCAAGGATTTCATCGATCATCAGATCGCTGAGGGACGCTACAGCAGCGTGAGCGAATACATCCGCGAGCTGATCCGCGGCGACGAGAAGCGCCGAGCGGAACAACGGCTGGAGGCGTTATTGCTCGAAGGGCTAGAGAGCGAAGAGAGCGAGCTGACGAAGCAGGATTTCGCGGACATCCGCAAGGTAGCGCTGGCGCAGCTCAAGCGCCGCAAAAAGAAGGTCTGACGTGGCCACGGTCCATAAGCGGGCCAGCGCCAAGCGCGACTTGGTCGAACAGTATGTGTATCTGGGCGAGCATGCCGACCTAGAGACCGCGGAAAGGTTCCTGGCGAATGCCGACGCGAGCTTCACAGATCTGTCCCGGAATCCCGGCATGGGCCCCTACCGCCGACAACGTTCGTCCTAAGCTCTCGAAAACCTCCTATTCGTGCGAGCAGATTGTTGTTGCTTCAGGGCCTCTATGTAAACCTTAGTACAGTACTTCGTTTTGTGAATGCCGCACTCGAATAACGTGCTTTCGGCAGAATGAGTGAGGGGCACCAGTTTATCTTTATCGCCCCAGCATACAGGACAATACTGAATTTGCTTGCTTGCGCTACGTTCCGACTTCCTGTAATAATATTGCCCATCCGGCTCTATCTCCAAGTCGGCCTCAATAGCCCTAATGCGCTCTCGCTCATCGAGCTGCTGTCGTAACTCCGAGATTTCAAGCTGCGCCTCAGATAGCCCGGATTGCGCGTTAACGAGATGAATAAGCATCTGATGGACGTTAGCGCGAACCTCGGTGACGTCAATGTTCGGCCTATTAACAAGGTCACTGATCTTACCGCTGATGTCCAGGGCTGCCTTTGCGGCTGTAAGAGCTTCAATAATCGGCATATATTCCTTTGTACCCCCACTCTTCCTAAAAGGCAAACTCAAGTTCCAGTGCAAAATCCCAAGCCCGCAAAAGTCGAAAATCGCTTCCTGCGGCGCGCCCGCTTAAGCACAAAGCTAAAAACGCCCACCTGCATTTCCCTTTTTGCCGGGTGGGGTGTCAGCGCTTCGATATGTTCTTGGGCCGGCGCAGAGCGGCGGGCGACGCGCAACGTGGGATGATCATTCTCGACAAGACGACGCGCGAGACATCGCTGCAGCTCAGCAGTGATTTCACGAAGGTCGGCGCGCGGCGGGCGTTCTCAAAAACATCGCTGATACGCCTTTTCTTGTCGATTCCCGCCCCTCGCTGCTGGTTCAGATCGCAGACCACGTCGCCTACGCCGTCTACCGCCGATACAATGCAGGCGATGCCCAGTATTTCGACATCAAAGGCCTTCATTTTTGGCGCCGATGACAACGTCATCCATGGCCTTGCTCACGTGCGGAACGCCATGCCTGCACAGGTCCGGCCTGCCTCAGCCGCCGGCTTGCGAGCGATCATGGCGGACCAACAACTCGCTAAGAACGAATGGCCGCCGCGGTAGTCAGCGCAACCACCAGCCACCAACCACCATCCACCAACTCACACCGCATACATACCGTCCAAATGATCGCACATAAACTGCGCAATCATAGCCGGCGGCACGCTCGCCAGCCCCCCGCCGTAAATCGCCCCACTCTTCGACGGCTCCGTGGGCGGGGTCTTGGCATATGCCACCGCTTCCCGCAGGTCCGCGAGAAATTTGCCCGCCAACCCCGGCACAGTCTGCGGCCGCGTGATGCAGAAGTGGAAGCCGGGAGGCGATTGCAGCCCATTCATGCGCCACCCCTTGCTGGTCAGATAATCGTTCACATGGCAGATATCCACCTTATCCGAATTCGACAGGAACGCGATGCAAAACGTCGGCTCGCCCGCGATGCGAATCTCGGGAATCGCGGCGGCGCCCGCCTTGATGGCATCCGCCACGGCCATGATCTGGCGCGCCGTTTCCAGGTAACCCTCCTCGCCCAGCGACACCATGGCCGCCCAGGTAGCCGCGGAAATGCCCTCCGAGCGGCTGCCTGCCAGGGTCGGCGAGGCGTACAACCCGCCCGCCCAATTGCTCACCGTGAAGTATTGCCGCCGCCGCAGCGCGCGGTTCCGGTACAGCACCACCGACGCGCCCTTGGGGCCATAGCCCCACTTATGCGTGTCGCAGGACATCGACGTCACGCCCGGCAGCCGGAAATCGAACGGCGGAATCGGGTAACCCAGGCGCTCCAGCCAGGGCAGCATGAACCCGCCGTAGCAGCCGTCCACGTGCATGCCGATGCCGCGTTCCACCGCCAGGCTGGACAATCGCTCCAGCGGATCGATCAGGCCGTAGGGGTAATTGCCGGCCGATCCCACCAGCGCCACGGTGTTCGCGTTGATCTGCGCGCGCATGGCATCCACGTCGGCCAGCAAGTCCGCGCCCACCGGCACCCGCACCAGCTTCACCCCGAAATACCAGGCCCCCTTGTCGAATGCCGGATGCGCCGTCGCGGGCGCAATCATCTCCGGCGCCGCGATGCCCGCCGCGCGCGCCTGTTCGCGATACGCCAGCATGGGCAGCATGATGCTCTCGCTGCCTCCGGAGGTGACCACGCCCACCACTTCGTCCGGTGCTTTCACCGCGTCGCCGTGCAGCATCCGGGCGGTCATCGCCACGATCTCCCCCTCGAATTTGGTGCCGCTGGGGCACACGTCGCGCTGCAGGATGTTGACGTGCGAAAACAGGCCGTAGACCTGGTTCAGGAATCCGAAATGCTCCTTGCCGGCGTGATAGTAACTGCCCGAAATCTGCCCGGTTTCCCAGCGGGCGTCCTCCTGCGCGGCAATCGCGCGCAACTCGCGCAGGATGTCTTCCTGATTGCGTCCCTTCTCCGGCAGACGTGCTTCAGACATTCGGATGCCTCCTTCTTTCTTGTGGGGCAGGCCCTCGGCCTGCGGCGGCCTCTCAGGCCGCCTCCCCTTCATACCGGATGAATCACCGGATTCAGCCGCCGGTAAATAGGCCGCATCCGCCGGTAAAACTCCAAAAACTCGCGGAACTGTTCATCGTACACCCGGCGGTGCCTCTCCTCCGGCCGATAGGTCTCCGCCACCTGCACAATCTGCCCGATCTCCTCCACGCGAATCTCGCCCAGCGCGCTGAAAGCCGCCAGTGCCGCACCCACCGCGTTGGCGCTGCGCGCGTTGGCGATGCGCCTCACCGGGCACCCCAGGATGTCCGCCTGAATCTGGCACCACACCTCCGACGTCGCCCCGCCGCCGATGAAATTGAGCTGCGCGAACGGCCGCCCGATAAACTTCTCCACGTGGCTCTTGAGCCAGCGCAGGTTGAACGCCACGCCCTCCATCACCGCCCGCACATAGTGGGCGCGCGTGGTGCGGTCGGTCTGGTTGAAGAAAGCGCTGCGCGTGTAGTGATCCTCGCGCGGCGCCAGCACGCCGTTAATCCACGGTGTGAAGATCAGGCCCTCGCTCCCGGCCGCCACTTGCGCGGCCTCCGCATTCAGGATTCCGTAAAGATCGCTCTCCGCCGGTTTTTGCCCGTTCGCCGGAAACAGGATATTGTTCTTCAGGAACTCCAGGCAGCGGCCGGCAGTGCCCTGCTCGGCGCTGACCATGTACCGGCCGGGCAGCGCCGCGGGCATGGTGGCGATCGAATGCGCCACATCGGTCTTCTTCCAGGGCACATGGCAACTGAGCCACGCGGTGGTGCCGATCGAAAAATAACCGTCGTAGTCCCGCACGCATCCGGCGCCCACCGTGGCGGCATGGCTATCGCCCGATCCCATCACCACGCGCGTGCCCGGCAGCAGGCCGAGTTCCGCCGCCACCTCCGGCTTCAGTTCGCCCAGGATCGCGTCGACCGGCCGCAGGTCCGGCATCTTTCCCCGCTCGATGCCGGAGGCGCGCAGCAGGCCGGTATGGTAGTCGATATGGTTGGGGTTGCGGTTGTCGGTCACCCAATAGGGGAAAATCGTGCTGTAGGACGCGGCGCACTGGCCCGTGAGACGGAAGTTGAGATAGTCCATGGGCTCCAGGAATTTGTAAGTGCGCGCGTACAGATCCGGCCGCTCGTGCTTGAAGTACAGGATGTGGCCGAAGCCGTCCACGCCGGAATGATTGGGCGCGGCCCCCGTCAGCCGGACCCATTTCAGTAGCTTCAAAACCGCATAGCCTTCGATCTTGGGCCAGCCATCCACCGCCGCCCGGCTGTAACGGCCCCCGCGCGTGTCCATCCATGAGAGCGCGTTCCAGATGGCGTGGCCCCCGGCATCCACCGGCACCGTGACGGCCCACTGCGTGGTGCACGCCACGGCCACGATGTGCTCGGGCGCAATGGCGGCATTGGCCAGCGCCGACTGTGCCGCCGCGATCACCGCGTTCCACCACTGCTCGGGATCTTGCTCGGCGCCCCCGCCGGGGAGCAGCAGGATGTCCAGGTTTCGCAGGCCGGTCCCCGCCAGTTCGCCGTGCCGCGAGACCAGCGTGGCCTTCACGCTGCTCGAGCCCATGTCGATCGCCAGCACGTACCGTTCGTCGCGCATCCCGTTCCCAGTCTATGAGGATGAACCTTCCATCCTACACTAAGATGTCAAAGATTGACACCCCACTGTTTTTTGAATAAACTCAAAGTCGGTAAACCATGGATCAGATGAACGTGTCAATGACAGATCGTCTCGCGGGCTACGTACGCAAGAAGGTGAAAAGCGGGCGCTACAACAATGCGAGCGAGGTGGTCCGGGACGCCTTGCGCCGGATGGAGGACGAGGACGTCCGGACGCTGCGGCTCGCCAGGCCCACGGCCGAGGATATCCTCTCCGATCTGACGGCGCAGCAACTCGACGGCATCCGCCATCGTGTCCGGGCGAGCATTGATTCGATCGAGGCCGGCGAATATCGGGATTACGAGGGGCACGAGGGACTGAAGAAGCTTGCCGGTGACGTAAAGGCCCGCGGGCGCAAGCGGCTCGCCCGGGAACTCCCCAGCCAGTGACGCGGTATCGCATCTCCAGGCACGCGGAGTCCGAACTCGACGAGATCTTTCTCTACTGGGCTCCGGCGGGCAGGTCTGGAGGCAGCCGACCGGCTCATCGACAGCATCACCGACCGGTTCTGGCTGCTGGGCGAACATCCGGATGCCGGAAGGCCTTCGGACGAGATCGCCACCGGCGTGAAATGTTTTCCAGCCGGCAAATACCTCATCTACTACCGCAGGACGCGCCGAGGGACTGAGATCCTCCACATTTTCCACGGCGCACGAAGTCGGAAACGGGCTTTCAAGAAGGCAGCGAAGCACGAGTAGGTCGCCCCTGCGATCCTGCTTGAAGATAGTCTCCCGAGGTTATCCGCGCTTTGTCCCCAGTCTCGAGAGTATAGATGTAGGCCCACGCCTCGATAGTCTGGCCGCTATCCAGGCGGACAGTCACGACTCGCCTCTCGAATTCATGCGGCAGAGGCTGGCCGGGGCCGCATCCCTCGTATGCGTCCAGAATCGGCAACGCTGAGGGTGGGGCATTCAAGAGATAGACCTCGCCGTTGACCCACGTATCGTCATCCGTACGGGCTGTCATTCCGGGATAGCCGTCCAAGTGGAACAGCGCACCACGAGTGCGGCCCGCACCCACGAAACGGGAATTGGCCGTCAGAAGTCTGGACCACTCCGTACCGGCAGCGCCGCGAAGCGTGCCGTAGACGAAAAGATACGGCAACTCAGGCATCATGCTACCCATCTGGCACCTCTAGGCTCATTATGGCAGATGGCGGCTAAAGCTGGGTCCTTGCAGGAGAACGTGCAGGTGTTCATAGCCCTCTTGACTCAGGCTTGCCATGATCTGCTCGTCGTCCGCAATTCTTTCAAGAGGGTACTCGAATAGAAGTTTCAGGTCCGCCATTCTAATCTGCTTCAACTCGACCAAGCCTGCGACGAACTCAAAAAAGTTGAGATAGTCCCACAATTGATCCATCATATCGTCCTTCGATTGGTCACTCAGGTGCGCGTAAATCTCGGCAAGTTCCCGCTCTGGCCGGTAATCGAGGATCTCGCGCACAGTCCTATATCGGTCGAGTTCATAGAACTGCTGGTATAGTTTCTGAAGCCATTCGGCCCTCTTTAGGCGTACACTCTGCCTATAGGAGTTCACCGCAAAACCAACCCCGATGGCGCCGACCAGGGTTGCGATAATCGTTGCTATTTTTGCAATTATTTCGAGCATTCCGCTTCTCCTCACAGTCTATAGCAGAATATCGCAAACGGGTATCGGGCACTCGGCTTCTGTCGACTGGACGAAGAGCGCGCTTTCCGACGCCCCGGACTTGCCCTACCGCCCCTCTTCCAACCGGCCCCGCTCCTGGTCCCAGACAAAGTGCCGCTCCGTAACCGGCCCCGCCCCCGCGGGTCCGCCCACCACATGCACACGCCCAGCCGCCTCCCCCGAGTTCATCTCCACGCATTCCGGAAATCCGTTGGAAAGAAAGTAGACGCCCTGCAGTCTCTCAGGCAGGCCGCTCACGAAGACGGGCCGCGGATCGTTCGCCAGTTCGCGACCCAGTGCGCCGCAAACCGTAACAGCGGCCGCCGGAGTAGTCCGCCAAGGACCCAGGTTGTGCTCCAGCGCCGCCACGTTGAATGCGATCAGAGCTGCGGCCATCGCCAAGCTGAACTTGCCCGGCGCGGCGCGCTCCAGCACGGCGGCCCAGAAAATCGCGAGTCCGGCAAGCGGCAGGTACAAAACACGTGCGCCCGCAAAGTCCGGCTGGAACATCAAGAGGTGCTGGACCGGTATGACCGCGGCCAGCACAAATGCCAGGCCCGCCAAGAGTCGCGCCCGCCCGCCCAGCCATGCCCCGCCACGCGCCGCAAAGACCACCAGCATCGCCACAAAGCCGACGGCGGCCGCGCGCAGCCACCACTCCAGCGGAGCCGACCAGTTCACCGGAAAAAACAGGAAGGCCCACTGCCGGAAAAACAGCGCCTCCGAAGTATGCAGCGGCCGCGATTGCCACACGGCGCTGACGCCCGTGCGGTCGGCATACCCGCCGATTCCGCCCAGCGCCCACCAGCGGTAGGCAAACAGAATGGCGCAGACCGATCCCAGCACCACACTCGCCGCCATCGCCCGCCGCCATTGTGCCCGCGGCAAGCAAGGCAGCAGCGCCACCGGCAGCAGTGGCAGACAGAATGCCGATTCCTTGGTGTACACGGCCAACGCCGCCGAGACCGCCAACGGCACATACCACAAGCGCCGTCCCGTGCGGCAATATGCCAAGACGGCCAACACCGCAGACAACGTGAAGAATGTGGCCAGCAGGTCGAATCGCGCGTCCGCCCAGCCCACAGTTTCCGCGCGAGATCCGTGCAGTGCAAACAGCAGCGCCGCCGCCCATGCCGCCGCGCGCCGCATCCCCAGCCGCATAACCAGCACATATACCAGGCAAGTGTTGGCGGCATGCGCGGCCACGCTCCACAGGTGCCACCGCATTGCGCTGCCGCCTGCCCACTGGTAGTCCAGCCAGTAGGAGATGAATCCGACTGGACGAAAGAAGAGTCCGTGCCCGCCCGGGACCCGCGCGAAAGCATCCGCCAGAATCCGCCACGTCGCGTGAGAAGTCTCCACGATGTGCGTATAATCGTCGTACACCAGCGGCGATCTCAGGTTGGGCCAGAACGCCACAGCCGTGGCCGCGATGAGGACGGTCAGATCCAGCCAAAAGGTCCGCGATACCTGCATCCGCGCGTCCGGGCGCTTCGCCGCGAGCAGGACCAGCAGTACGAACGAGACCGCCACGGCAGCCGCGGCGTTGACGGGAGAGTTTACCGTCACCAACGCGGAGCGAAACGGTCCCGCCACAAACCGCATGGCCAGCAACCCCGCCGCCACGGCCATCGTCGCGAGCGGCAATAGAAAGAGGAATTTGCGCAGTCATCCAGTTTAGCCGATAAGCGTTGCCGAGCCGCGACCGTGAGGGAGCGGGAGCCCGCCCATGGTAAAATCCAAAGTGTCCTCCACGACATGGACTTTCTCAAGGGCCTCAACCCTCAACAACGTGAAGCCGTCGCCTGCACCGAAGGCCCCCTGCTGATTCTGGCCGGCGCCGGTAGCGGCAAAACACGCGTCATCACTCACCGCATCGCCTATATCGTCACGGCGCGGCACGTGCCCCCGTCCGCCATTTTGGCCGTGACCTTCACCAACAAAGCCGCGGCCGAGATGCGCGAACGCGTGGCGCGTCTGTTGAGCGATGTCGAGCTATCCTCCGCGCCCCATCTCTCCACCTTTCATTCTTTCTGCGTACGCCTGTTGCGGCGGGATGGCGAGCCGCTGGCGCAGATCCGCCCCGGGTTCACGCGCCGCTTCAGCATCTACGACGACGACGATCAACTGGCCCTGATCAAGTCCGGCTTCCGCCACCTCGGCCTGGACGAAAAGTTCATGCAGTACCGCGCGGCGCAGTCGCGCATCAGCCATGCCAAGAATACCAAGCAGACCCCGCAGGATTTCTATCGCGACGCCAAAGACCCCGCGGCGGCCAAGCTCGCCGTGATCTGGGACGAATACGAAAAAGCGCTGCACACCGCCAACGCGCTCGATTTCGACGATCTGCTGCTGGAGACCGTGCGCCTGCTCTCCCACGATGGGGCCACCCGCGCGCTGTACAACCGCCGCCTCAGCTACATCATGATCGACGAGTATCAGGACACCAACCGCAGCCAGTACGAGCTGATGCGGCTGCTCTCGGAAACGCACGGCAACGTATGCGTGGTGGGCGACGAAGATCAGTCCATTTATAGCTGGCGCGGCGCCGATATCCAGAACATTCTGGATTTCGAGCGCGACTTCCCGCGCGCCCGCGCCATCCGCCTGGAACAGAATTACCGCTCCACCAAGAACATCCTCGCGGCAGCCGGCGCGGTGGTGGCGAATAACAAGGCGCGCAAGGGCAAGAACCTCTGGACCGAGGCGGACCGCGGCGAGATGCTGGGTTTGTACGGCGGGTGGGACGCGGAGAACGAAGGCATGTTCATCGCCAAAACCATCGAGCGCCTGCTGGCGGAAAATCCCGCCGACCGCGTGGCGGTGCTCTACCGCACCAACTCGCAATCGCGCCAGATCGAAGAAGCGCTGCGGCGGCATAACCGGAAGTACCTGGTGGTGGGCGGATTCAGCTTTTACCAGCGCGCCGAAATCAAGGACGCCGTGGCCTATCTGAAGCTGGCCATGTCGAGTCAGGATTCGGTCAGTTTGCTGCGCGTGATTAACACGCCGGCGCGCGGCATCGGCCGCACCACCATCGATCAAGTGGACGCCTTCGCGCGCGAGCACGAACTGAGCTTGTGGGACGCCGTATCGCGCATGATCGACCAGCAACTGTTTCCGGCGCGCGCGCAGTCCGCGCTGGTGGCCTTCCGCACCATGATTCAGGAGCTGTCGCTGCGGGTGATGAGCGAGCCGCTGCCGGATGCCATACGGTTCATGCTCGACCGCTCCGGCTATGGCAAGATGCTGGAGCAGGAAGGCACTCCCGAGTCGGAAGGCCGGCTGGAGAACCTCGGCGAGCTGGTGAATGCGGCCGCCGAGGCCGCCGAGCGCGGCGAGGCCCTGGGCGATTTTCTGGATCACGCGGCCCTGGTGGCGGACGCCGACGCGGTCGACGAGCATGCCCAGGTGAGCCTGTTGACCCTGCACAACGCCAAGGGCCTGGAGTTCCCCGTGGTGTTCCTGACCGGCATGGAGATGGGCCTGTTTCCGCACAGCCGCTCGATGGATTCCGAAGCGGCGCTCGAAGAAGAGCGCCGGCTGTGCTACGTCGGGATGACGCGCGCGCGCAAGCGGCT
>PMVV01000378.1 GCA_003166475.1 Bryobacterales bacterium
CACTACCGCGCCAGCGAATTGGGCTATGAAGCCTGCTTCCTGGCGGGTCTGAAGAAACTGGACGAATACTCCGCGCCGCACCGCCCGTATAAGGTGATTTATGCATCGCTCTACGCCAATGTGAAGCCGTCGTTCGTGGTCGACATCAGCGGCCAGTTCAAGGCGCGCATGGCGGCTTTGTTGAGCTACCAATCGCAGTACGGGGCGCAGGACGAGGGCAGCGGCTTGTTTCCCCAGGAACAGGAAATCCGCGAGCGCCTCGGCGCCGCCGCCCGGTTTTATGGCAACCTGATCGGCGTGAAATATGGCGAGCCATTCGTGGTCAAGGAAACCATGCAGGTGGATGACATCGTCAACATGGGTGTACGCAGTATTTAAACAAGAAGTGGGGCAGGCCCTCGGCCTGCGGCGGCCTCTCAGGCCGCCCCACAAGGTGGAACAGGAAACAGGGGGAAATCGCCAATGCACTACGCCGCGCGCGGACCGGTTCTCATCTCGGTGGCCGCCGGTTTGTTGATCTTGAGCTTGCCCGCGCACGCTCAGCAGGCGGATACCGGAGTGGGAATCGCCGCCGTTTCGGGGGGAGGGATCTTCGGGCTGGGAGCCCACGGATCGGCTGGCGCGAGCTTGGGAGCGCCGGTTTCGAAGTATCTGGTGCCGTTCATCGACTTCTCATATTCTCCGCTCACCAGCTATGCGTTCACCTATGGCGTGAACCTTACGGGCAAGGGCTTGTACACGTCGAGTATGCTGGACGTCAACGGCGGACTCAAAATCCGCTTTCCCAACAAGAGCGACTGGGTGCCCTACATCGGGCTGGGAGCCGGACTCCTGCGTTTGTCGTCGAGCACTTACACGAGCGGTTTCAGCACCACTGCAACGGTCAACCGGAGCAACAACGATCCGGCCGGCAACGTCAGCGCAGGCGCGCTTTATTACGTTACCAAGCGTGTTGGCTTTGGTATGGAACTGAAGGGCTATATGGCCCAGCACAACCGGTTCGGGCGCGCGTTGGCTGGAGTTTTCTACCAGTTTCCGTAACACAGGCTGAAGCCTGTGCTACCTCGGCGCGTAATATCCCGCGCGCGTGCGCACCACCGCGCCGGGCACGTCCACATCGACGCGGATCTTCCGGAAACTGCCGTCGGCCGCCAGGTTCGTCGGCGTATAGGCCAGGATGTATTGATTCCGGATTTCGTGCGCCATCTCGGGCGTGATATTCGCGATCTCCGCCACGTCGTTCGGAAACCAGGATCGCCCGCCGGTCTGCGCGGTCAACTCGTCGAGCTGCTTCCTGGCGCGCGCCGCGCTGGCCACTTCTTCGGCGCCCAGCAGGCCGATAGCGTAAATGATCACGTCGTTCTGTTGCGCCACCTGCACCAGGTGCGCTTGGGTCTCGACGCTGCTGTTGTCTTCCCCGTCGGTGACCACCAGCAGCACCTTCTTGTCCCTGTGGGCGCTGTGGCGGAGGTGCTCGATCCCGAGCAGCAACGCGTCCCGCATAGCGGTCTCGCCCTTCGCGTCGAGATCGCGCAAAGCCTTTTCGAGATCCTTGATATCGTTGGTGAATTCCTTTGCCAATACCGCGGATTCGTTGAAGTTGATGATGAACACCTCATCCTGCGGATTGGATGCCTTCACCATGGCGAGTGCGGCGGAGGCCACCCGGTCGCGCTTATTGGTCATGCTGGCGCTGGTGTCGATAATCAGCCCCAGCGAGATGGGCACGTCATCCTGCCGGAATACGTTGAGCGTCTGCTTGTCGCCGTTTTCGTAAACCGTGAAGGCGCTCTTCCCAAGGTCCCTGACGATCTTTCCGGCCTGGTCGAAGACCGAAACGTTAAGCACCACCAGGCGCGTATCGGCCCGGAACGTGGCCTCCTGGCCGCACAATACCAGGCTCGCGAATGTAGACAAAATTACACACCGCAGGCGCATCATACGGATCGCAGCACGTCAAGTACCGCAAAGTTCCGGTGCGCTGCGCGCCTCGCTATGATTGGGGGATAGATGTCTATCATTCTCGATGGAAACCGCGTCCGCGACCGGATCCTGCGCGATCTCGGTCCGCGTGTGGCGGCGCTGGCGGCGGCCTCGCGCCCGCCGGGACTGGCCGTTGTGCTGGTGGGGAACGACACCGGCTCGCAAATCTATGTGCGCAACAAGGTAAAGGCCTGCGCGGAGCTGGGCATCGCCAGCCACAGCCTCACGCCGCCCGCCAACATCGCCACCGAGGAATTGCTGGCCATCGTCGAAGGCCTCAACCAGCGGCCCGATATCGACGGCATCCTGGTGCAATTGCCTCTGCCGCCGCAGGTGGATTCGCGCCGCGTGCTGCTGGCGGTCGCGCCGCAAAAGGACGTGGACGGATTCCACCCCATGAACGTGGGGAATCTGGTCGCCGGACGCCCCGGTCCGCGGCCCTGCACGCCCTCCGGCATCATGGAGCTTTTGAAGCAGTACCAGATTCCGGTGGCCGGCAAGCGCGCGGTAGTGGTGGGACGGAGCGACATCGTGGGCAAGCCCATGGCGGTGCTGCTGCTGCACGCCAACGCCACCGTCACCATCTGCCACTCGCGAACTGCGGACCTGCCGGGCGTTTGCCGGGAAGGTGAGATCCTGGTGGCTGCCATGGGACGGCCCGCTATGCTGACGGCCGATTACATCCGGCCGGGCGCCGTGGTGGTCGACGTGGGCATGAACCGCATCACCGACCGCGCCGAAGCCGCACGCATTTTTCGCAATTCGCCGGAGCGTCTGGCAACGCTGGAGCGCAAAGGCAGTGTGCTGGTAGGCGATGTCGATCCGCTGGACATGCAGGCGAAGGCGTCAGCCTACACGCCAGTGCCGGGCGGAGTAGGCCCCCTCACCATCGCGATGTTGATGGCCAACACCGTGAATGCCGCGGAAGCCGCCTGCCGTATCATGGAAGAATCATGCTGAAACTTCGCGCCGTCCCGTTGTCTGTTCTCCTAACCATAATGTGCGCGGCGACCGCCCTGGCCGCGCCGCCGCCCAAACTGGTGCTGGCCATCGTGGTGGACCAGTTCCGTTACGATTATCTGACCCGCTTTCGCAGCGACTACCACGCCGGCTTCGACCGCCTGCTTACCAAAGGCGCGGTCTTCACCAACGCCCGCTACGAGCATTATCCGACGGTGACCGCGGTGGGCCACAGCACCTTCCTATCCGGTGCCACGCCGTCCATGAGCGGCATCGTGGGCAACGAATGGTACGACCGCGAGACAGGCAAAGTGGT
Source organism: Bryobacterales bacterium (assembly GCA_003166475.1). Taxonomy (GTDB): domain Bacteria; phylum Acidobacteriota; class Terriglobia; order Bryobacterales; family Bryobacteraceae; genus Bog-159. The sequence continues at coordinate 3,260 of PMVV01000378.1, forward strand.
CGCCAGCGTCAGCGACGATTCGGTGAAGCTGTTGGGCGCGGGCGGCGAGGGCGCTTCTCCCAGGCGCATGCTGGTCGACACCGTGGGAGACGAGTTGAAGATGGCGCGCAGCGGCAGCAAAGTCATCGGCATCTCGCTCAAGGATCGCAGTGCCATCCTGCCGGCCGGTCACATGGCCGACGGCGCGTACTGGTTCGATCCGCGGGCCGGCAGCTTCGTCAGCAGCACCTTCTACTTTGCCGAACTGCCCGCGTGGGTTGCGGCGTACAACGCTTCCAGGCCAGCCGACAGGTTCCGCGGCGCGCACTGGCTCGACCGCACTTTGCCCTCCGACACATCGGTCTATGCTGCGCTCGAAGGCAGTCCGTACGGCAACGAACTGGTGGAAAGCTTCGCGGAGCGCGCCATACAGGCTGAGAAACTGGGGCAAAGAAATGTGACCGACCTGCTGGCGGTAAGTTTTTCCGCGAACGACTACGTGGGACACGCCGCGGGCCCCGACTCGCCCGAAGTCAAGGAGGTGTCCATCCAGACCGATCGCGCCTTCGGCAAGTTATTCGGCTTTCTGGATGGCGCGGTGGGGATGAGCAACGTATTGGTGATCCTGACGGCCGATCATGGAGTGGCGCCCGTTCCCGAAGTGAACGCGGCGCGCAGAATGCCGGGCGGGCGCATGCCGTCGGGCGTCGTGCGCAAGGCCGTGGAAGCGGCGCTCATCGACAAGTACGGGGCGGGGCAGTGGATCCTCAGCCCTTCCGACGTCGCCTTCTATTTCAACCGGGAACTCATCCGGCAGAAGAAACTGGATGCGGCCGAAGTGGAACGCACGGCAGCGGATGCGGCGCGTCAGGTCGCGCATGTGTTCCGCGCGTACACCGCGGAGATGCTGTTGCACGGCACGGTGGACCTAGAGGTGGGCCGGCGCGTGATGAACGGATTCTACGCGCCACGCAGTCCCGACTTGTATGTATTGCTGGAGCCGTATTGGCTGTATGGAAGCAAGGGCACCACGCACAGTACAACCTTCAGCTACGACGCGCACGTGCCCGTGATCTTCATGGGACCCGGGATCAAGGCGGGCCGCTTTAACCAACAGATTTCGGTCAACGACGTGGCGCCCACGCTGGCGACGTACTTGGATCTCGAAACGCCCGCGGGGAGCGTAGGCCGCTGTCTGTCGGAGATCCTGTTCTAAAGTGGGGCAGGCTCTCAGCCTGCGGCGGCCTCTCAGGCCGCCTCTTTGTCCGCTCCTTCGATTGTGCTACCGTAGCATCCTATGTTCAGTCGAACCGCACCGATCCTCCTGCTGCTGACGGCGGCCGCCTGCGCCGCCGCCGATAAGGTCAGCTCCCTGGATGTGCGCCTGCTCTCCACCATGCTGACCTCCAATGAAGGCTACGGCGAATGGGGCTTTGCGGCGCTGGTAGTGGCGGATGGCCACCGCATTCTCTTCGATACCGGCGCGCATCCGGATACCGTATTGAACAACGCCCGCGACTTGCACATTGACCTCTCCAATGTGCCGGATGTGATCCTCTCGCACCATCATCTCGATTACACCGCGGGCCTGGTGACGCTGCGCCGCGAATACGCCAAGTCGAACCCGGCCGCGCTGGCCCGCGCGCACGTTGGCGCCGGCATCTTCCTGAGCCGCACCGACGGCGGCGCGCCCGAGGCCAACCCCATGATTGCCACCAAGCGCGATTACGAGAGCGCCGGCGGGACCTTCATCGAGTACACCCAAACCCGTGAACTGTTTCCCGGTATCTGGCTGACCGGGCCGGTTCCGCGCAAGTACCCCGAAAAGAACTGGAGCCCCGGACGCATGCTGCGACTGGGCGATGGAAAAACGACCGAAGATAATCTGCCCGAGGATCAGTCGCTGGTCATTGTCACGGACAAAGGTCTGGTGGTGATTTCCGGTTGTGGACACTCCGGCATCGTAAACACCATGGAATATGCGCGCGCCAAAATAGCGCCGGCGCCCATTTACGCCGCGCTGGGCGGCTTCCACCTCTATCAGGCCAGCGACGACACGCTGGCCTGGACCGCGGCCAAGCTGAAGGAATTCGGCTTGCAGAATCTGCTGGGTGCGCACTGCACGGGCATCGAAGCCGTCTACCGCTTGCGCCAACTGACCGGCCTGGACCGCAAAACGGCCGCTGTCGGCGCGGTCGGCGGCGGCTTCAACCTGGCCACCGGACTCGACCCCGGATCAATCGCTCGATAGCCACCCCTCCGACCATGCGCAAAACCCTGTACTGGATCGCCGCTATTCTCGCCGCCGCGCTTGCCTGCGCCTTCATCTGGCTCCCCGGTTACGTCGAGAACTCCATGAACGGCGTGCTGCACAAGCCGCCGTATCAGATCTCCGCGCGCGCCCGCGATCTGGAAAGCCGCATCCCCATCGTGGATCTGCACGCCGATAGCCTGCTCTGGTCGCGCGACCTGCTGGTGCGCGGCACGCGCGGCCAAGTGGATATCCCACGCCTGATCGAAGGCCACGTGGCGCTGCAGGCGTTCACCGTCGTCACCAAAACGCCGCGCGGCTTGAACTTCCAGCGCAACACCGCCGGTTCCGACAACATCACGCTGCTCTCGTTCGTCGAGCGCTGGCCGCCCGCCACCTGGAGCAGTCTCACGGAGCGCGCCTTGTACCAAGCCTCGCGCCTGCGCGATGTCGCATCCCGCTCGCACGGCAAGTTCACGATTGTCCGCTCCGCGGCTGGCTTGCGCGCCTACCTCGACCGCCGGCGCGCCGATCCCGCCATCACTGCCGGCTTCCTGGGCATCGAAGGCGCGCACGCCCTCGATGGCGACCTTGCCAACATCGACCGCCTCTACGATGCCGGCGTCCGCATGATGGCGCCTACGCATTTCTTCGACAACGATATCGGCGGCTCTTCGGCGGGCGTGGACAAGACAGGACTCACCGGCAAGGGCCGCGAAATGGTCCGGCGCATGGAAGCCCGCCACATGCTGGTGGACCTGGCGCACGCCGCGCCCCGCACCATCGACGACGTGCTGGCCATCGCCACGCGTCCCGTGATTGTCTCCCACACGGGCGTGAAAGCCACTTGCGACAATAGCCGCAATCTCAGCGATGCGCAGCTTCGAGGCGTCGCCCATACCGGCGGCGTCATCGGAATCGCCTACTTCGATGTGGCCGTGTGCGGAACCGATGCGTCCGCCATCGCTCGCGCCATTCGCCACACCGCGGACACAGTTGGTGTGGATGCGGTGGCGCTGGGCTCGGATTTCGACGGTGCAGTCGTTGCGCCCTTCGACACTACCGGACTGGGCCTGTTGATCGATGCGCTGTTCCAGGCCGGATTCAGCGAGGACGACATCGCCAAGATCATGGGCGGCAACGCTCTGCGCGTCTTGCTCTCCAGCTTATAGGACAGGCCGCCTGGCTATTCCGCTTCGCTGCCCTGAGCGGCGGCGCCCATGGACACAGCAGCAGCGGCCTTTTCCCGAACCTCGGGAGCCACCGGTTTGCGCACATCGTAAAACTGCACGCGGCAGTACCGGCAATGGTAAAGGTCGGCGCCCCACATGAACTGCACCCAATTGACCGGGCCCTTTAGCATCTGATCGATCTTGTCGCGCGTGGCCAGGCGCGTCAGGCGATACGTCCCGCAGCGCGGGCAGCGCGGATAATCGCCAAGATACAGGGCGTACCAACGCGGATCGGGCTTGCGCGTATGACATTTGCCGCATTCATACATCGCCACGTATAGCAACTTTTCGGCAAAGTTTCGATGGACGCGCCGTAACCTTCCCTGGCAAGTCGGACAGTGGAGCACTTCGTCCTATTTTACACTACAATTGCGCGAATCACTCATCCGCGCAACAATAGAGTATCGTCTTCACTTCTCCCTAACAAGTGCTATGCTCGAACGGATCTCGGTGCACGGTGCGCGCCAGCACAATTTGAAGAACATCGACGTGGAGATCCCGCGCAATAGCCTGACCGTGATCACCGGGCTGAGCGGCTCCGGCAAGTCGTCGCTGGCGTTCGACACCATCTACGCGGAAGGCCAGCGCCGCTATGTGGAGACACTTTCCACCTACGCGCGCCAGTTTCTGGACCAGATGGAGCGCCCGGACGTGGACTCCATCGACGGGCTGAGCCCCGCCATTTCCATCGAGCAGAAGACCACCAGCCGCAGCCCCCGCTCGACGGTGGGAACCATCACCGAGATCTACGATTACCTGCGGCTGCTCTACTCCTCGATCGGCACGCCGCACTGCCCGTTGTGCGGCAATCCGATCTCGCGGCAGACCACCGAGCAGATCCTGCAGCACGTGCTGGCGCTGCGGCCGGACGACCGCATTATGGTGCTGGCGCCGGTGGTCCGCGGGCGCAAGGGCGAGTACAAGAAGGATCTGGAGAAGCTGGCGCGCCAGGGGTTCGTGCGCGCGCGGATCGACGGCGTGTTGCGCTCGCTCGAAGACGATATCCCGCTAGACAAACGCCGCAACCATACCATCGAGGTGGTGGTGGACCGGCTGCTGGTGAAGGCGGGTATCGAGAAGCGCCTGGAGGCTTCCATCGAAACCGCCACCAAGCTGGCCAACGGCCTGGTGCTCATCGCAGTGGTGAACGGCGAGGAGCGGCTCTACTCGCAGAAGCTGGCGTGTACCGAGTGCGGAACCAGCGTGCCGCAGCTTGAGCCGCGCTCGTTTTCGTTCAACAGCCCCTATGGCGCTTGCGAAGAATGCACGGGCCTGGGCAGCAAGTGGACATTCGATCCAGGCAAAGCCATCGTGGATTTTTCGCGGCCGTTGTTGGAGGGCGGGCTGGGGCCGGGAGCGGGATCGGCGTACATGCGGCACCTGCTGGCGGAAGCGGCCAAGGCTATGAAGATCGACCTGGGCACGCCCTTCGACCAGTTTCCGAAGAAGGTGCAGAGCGCGCTGCTCGACGGCAGTAACGGATTTCCGGGCATCCTGAAGATTCTGGCGCAGACCTACCAGGAATCGTCGGAGGGTTACCGCGAATGGCTCACGGAGTACATGTCGCCGGCCGAGTGTCCCGCGTGCCACGGCAAGCGGCTGCGGCCCGCCAGCCTAGCGGTGCGCGTGAAAAACTTCTCCATCGCCGAGTTCACCGAAATGCCCATTGCGCGCGCGCTGCTGACGGTGCGCAACTGGGAATTCGACGGCCGCGAGACGCAGATCGCCGGCCGCATTGTGGACGAGATCCGGCGGCGGCTGGAGTTTCTCTCCGAGGTGGGGCTGGATTATCTCAGCCTGGAGCGCTCGGCGGCCACGCTTTCCGGCGGCGAGGCGCAACGCATCCGCCTGGCGACGCAGATCGGGTCGAAGCTGCGCGGCGTGTTGTACGTGCTCGACGAGCCATCCATCGGGCTGCATCCGCGCGATAACGGGCGGCTGCTGGATACGCTCACGCATTTGCGCGACATGGGCAACACGGTGCTGGTCGTGGAGCACGATGCCGAGACCATCCAGCGCGCGGATTACGTGATCGACTTGGGTCCGGGAGCCGGGCGTCTGGGCGGCGAACTGGTGGCATCGGGCACCCCGCTGGAGATCACGGAAAATCCCGCATCGTTGACCGGACGCTATCTTTCGGGTGCGGTGGAGATTCCCGTGCCCGCCGTGCGACGCTCCTCGAACGGCAAGAAACTGGCGATTATCGGCGCGGCCGAGCACAACCTGAAAGACATCGACGTGGAGATTCCGCTGGGCCTGCTCACCGTGGTGACGGGCGTCTCCGGCAGCGGAAAGTCGACCTTGGTGAACGAGATCCTGTATCGCGCGCTGGCCCAACAGATTTACCGGTCGCGCGAGAATCCCGGCAAGTTTACGGCGATCAAGGGCATGCAACTGGTGGACAAGGTGATCCGCATCGATCAATCGCCGATCGGGCGCACACCGCGCTCGAATCCCGCCACGTATACGGGCCTGTTCACGCCCATTCGGGATCTTTATGCGATGCTGCCGGAGTCGCGCGAACGGGGCTACAAGCCGGGCCGCTTCAGTTTCAACGTGAAAGGCGGGCGCTGCGAGGCGTGCCAGGGCGACGGGCTGAAGCGTATCGAAATGAATTTCCTGCCGGACGTGTACGTGACTTGCGACGTGTGCCGCGGGCGGCGGTACAATCACGAGACGCTGCAAGTGAAGTATAAGGGCCATTCCGTCGCCGACCTGCTGGAGTGCACGGTGGAGGAAGCTCTGCCGCTGATGGAGAATATTCCGACGATCCGGCCGAAGCTGCAAACGCTGAACGACGTGGGGTTGGGATATATCCACCTGGGCCAGTCGTCCACCACGCTTTCGGGCGGCGAAGCGCAGCGCATCAAGCTGGCCAAGGAGTTGAGCCGGCGGCAGACCGGGCGCACGTTTTATGTGCTCGACGAGCCCACCACCGGCTTGCATTTCGACGACGTGCGCAAGCTGCTGGATGTGTTGCAGCGCTTGGTGGACCTGGGCAATACGGTGGTGGTGATCGAACACAACCTGGATGTGATCAAGACGGCGGATTGGATTATCGATCTGGGACCGGATGGCGGCGAGTATGGCGGGCGGCTGGTCGCGGCGGGGACGCCGGAGCAGGTGGCGCGGTCGAAGAAAAGCTACACGGCGGAAGCTCTGCGAAAGGTGATATGAGCAAATACCCCGTCGATCCCATCGATCTCTCCGGCCTGAAAACAGTTCCCCTGCAATCGCGCGGAGGCAAGGTCCGCGTAGCCGATTTTGCAGAGGTCTACCGGAAGGGTGCGGGAGTCGCGGCATGGCTGGACTCTCTGCCGCATATCCTGGCGGCCGACTCGTTGCGGGCCGTGGTTGCGGCGATCGCGGCGGCGCGCGCGCGGGGGCGGGCCATCGTCTGGGGATTGGGCGGGCACGTCATCAAGTGCGGCCTGGCGCCCGTGCTGATCGATTTGATGCAGCGCGGCTATGCCACCGCGTTCGCCATGAATGGCGCGGCCGCGATTCACGATTTCGAGATCGCGCTGGCGGGCCACACCAGCGAGGATGTGGAAGCAGTCCTGCCCGACGGACGCTTCGGCGCGGCCGAGGAAACCGGGCGGGAGATGAATGCGGCGATTTCGGCGGGCGATCACGACGGGCTCGGCATGGGTGAAGCGCTGGGGCGGCGACTCGACGAGATCGCCGATCCGGCCTACGCGCCCGCGAGCCTGGTGCTGCAAGCCTGGCGCGCGGCGACGCCTGTCACGGTACACGTGGCGATCGGCACCGACACGCCGCACATGCATCCGGCGGCGGACCCGGCAGCCATCGGCAGCACCACTCATCGCGATTTCCGGTTGCTGTGCTCGCTGGTGGCGCGACTCAACGATGGCGGCGTTTATCTGAACGTGGGATCCGCGGTGGTGCTGCCGGAGGTGTTTCTGAAGGCTGTTTCCGCGGTCCGTAACCTGGGGCATCCGCTGGCGAACTTCACCACGGTGAACCTGGACTTCGTGCAGCATTACCGTCCGAAGCTGAACGTGGTGGAACGGCCGCACGCCGGTTCTGGCGGGGCGGGGTATGCGCTGACTGGACATCATGAGCTGCTGGTGCCCCTGCTGGCCGCCTGCCTGATCGAGACCGAACCATGAGCCCGGAACCGCCGCCGGTGCCCGTACCGGAGCCCGAAGCTCCAGCGCCCGAGAGCTACCCTTTCTGGGGCTATCTGGATTTGCTGGGCTTCGTGCTCATCGCGTTGCTCGGATTCATCGTGGAGTCGCTGCTGATGGGCGCGTTGATTACGGCGACGCACGTCAAGCAGATCTTCGTCCTGTTGCCCGGGCAGATCCTACTCTACGGATTCCTGCTCGGAACGCTGGCTGTAATCTTTCGCCGCTACTACGGCCGGCCGTTCTGGCAGTCTTTGCGCTGGGTGCCGGTGGAGTTAAGCGGCCCGTTTGCGGCGATCGGCGGTGTGCTGGTGGCGGTCGCCGTAATGGTAGCCAGCGTATTGATGCGGACTCCGGACATCGACAGCCCGATGAAGGCGCTCCTTTCTGACCCGGCATCCGTCGTGATGATCGCGATTATTGGCACGACGCTGGCGCCGGTGTGCGAGGAAATCGTGTTTCGCGGGTTTCTGCAGCCGCTGCTGGTTCGGTCGTTGGGAGCGGCGCCGGGCATTCTGGTGGCTGCCGCGGCGTTCGGGCTGATGCATCTGCAGGAGTACGGATACTCCTGGCGGCACGGGTTGCTGATCACGCTGGCAGGGGCTGGGTTCGGCTGGATGCGCCAGCGCACCGGATCGACCAAGGCCGCCGCGCTGATGCATGCGACCTACAATTTCGTTTTCTTTTTGCTGCTGGCCGTGCAGCAGGCCGCGTTGCATGCGCGGTGGGCGGAACATGGCAGATAAGAAGATAGCCCTTGTCACCGGTGCGGGCAGCGGCATCGGCCGCGCGGTGAGCCTGGCGTTGCAGGGTGCGGGATATGCGGTAGTGCTGGCCGGGCGCCGCGCCGCGGAGCTTGAGCGCACGGTAGCCATGGCGCAACCAGGCGGTGGCGAGATGCTCGCGATGCCAACTGACATCGGCAATCCCGAAGCGGTAAGAGCGCTGTTCGCCAAGGCCAAAGAATCGTTCGGGCGCCTGGACCTGCTTTTCAACAACGCGGGCATCGGCGCGCCAGCCATTCCGATGGAGGACTTGACCTACGAGCAGTGGAACGCGGTAGTGAGCGTCAATCTCACCGGCGCGTTTCTGTGCGCGCAGGAAGCCATCAAAATGATGAAGGCCCAGTCGCCGCGCGGCGGGCGGATCATCAATAATGGTTCGATTTCCGCGCATGTGCCGCGGCCCAACTCCGCGCCCTATACGGCGACCAAGCACGCCATCACCGGGCTGACCAAGTGCATTTCTCTGGACGGACGCAAGTACGACATCGCCTGCGGACAGATCGACATCGGCAACGCAACGACCGAAATGACGGCGCGCATGGCGTCGGGCGTGCCGCAGGCGGACGGGTCCAGAAAGCCGGAGCCGGTGATGGACGTGCGGCATGTGGCGGACGCCGTGCTGTATATGGCGGGTCTGCCGCTGGATGCCAATGTTCAGTTCATGACCGTGATGGCTACGCAGATGCCGTTTGTGGGGCGGGGGTGACGCGTTCCCGGTAAGCGCGCGCCTGTTCCAGCACGCGCCGGTACTCGCCCACATCCACGTCGCGCTCGCAACAGGCGATCATCAACGCGCCGTCGTCCCTGAAATTGCCGTCCCATTCGACGACCCGGCCGTCGCTCCAATCCGCTGAATACTGTTGCATTTTGTCATCCGGCATGCGGTCGAAATACGCCCGCAGGTTGATGCTGGTTTCATCGGGGCTTTCGTCGACCCACGGCTCCTGCTCGAAATTCCAGATTGGTTGTTCCATATTATTCCTTGGTTGCCTGACCTTCCACTAATTCGATGCGGATGCGATCCGGGCCTTCGATCAATGCCCCATCCGTCACTTTAACGCCGTCCTTGCGCAGACGCTCGAGGGTCTCGCGCAGGTTATCCACGCTGAACGCCAGGTGATCAACCACCCGGCCCTTGGTGGGTTCGAAGTCCTTGCGATCCTTCCACAAATCGGGCATGGCGTCCCGCGCGTATTCGACTGGATAAATAATGATGTTGACGTTGTCCATGTTGAGCGACGCGACTGGCTCCACATGGACGCCCCGATATACGCGCCCCGTCCGCGGCCCGATATATCCGGGGATGCCGAAGTGTTTCTTGTACCACTGGCCGGCGGCGACCGGGTCCTCGCTCAGCAGGTGGACGTGTCCGAAGTGGTGATGAGCGGCGGTGTTCAGCTCGATCAGCGCGTGGTCGGGGCCATCGACATACGCGAAGAAAAAGCTGCCGGGCGGCTTGCCCACCAGGTCGCTGATGTCGGTGATGGGCGTCTGGAATCGGGTGCCGGACTCGATTTGCTTCTTATAGGTTGCGGGCATGTCTTCCGCGCCCCAGCCGAAGTGCCAGATCGCCGAGACGATGTCCGATGGCGGCGGGTCTTTGACCTTCGTGAACAGGATCGAGGACTTGTCCCAATAGAATTTGCGCTTGTAGAAATCGATGGCTGCGGCGGGATCGGTGGAGTTCAGATGGATGTGATGGAAGTGGGCCTTGGGAGGCTCTTGTGCCGCGGCCGGGACCAGCAATGCCAGCAGGATTAGTATTCGCATAACCCGCTATGCACCGTGACCTTCTTCACTACCTTCTTCGGGCCATCGGGGTAGTGGCAATCGAGACAGATCGGCCCGGTCAAAACGAAGCGGTGTTTGGCGGATGTGTCGTCGTGAATCTTGTGACAACTGATGCAGGTGACATCGCCGCCGTTGATCACTACGTCGCGCGCGTTGCGGAAGATATGGTCCGCGGGTTTTGCGAAATCCACCTGGAAGCCGGCGAAAAGATCGTCGCCCGCCACGAAGTTGCTGGGGTAGGGAAGTCCGCTCGCTCCGGACTTGCCGCCGCGCAGATGGCACTGCCCGCAAATGGAAACGATCTGCTTGGGATCGGTGGAGTGCTTCTTGGAGAACCAGATGAGGGATGTATCGTTGGGGTGATTTGGGGGCGCCACGCCGTGACAGGTATAACAATCGAGCGACGACGCGGAGAAGGCGTGGGTTTGCGGGTCCACCGCCGTGGTGTGGCAGCCCGCGCAGCGCAGCGCAAAAGCTTGCTTGTCCCAGGCCTTGCCGTCGGCGGACAGTAAGTCGAACTTGCCGTAGCCATCCGGCCTCAGGCCGCGTTGGGGCGGATGCGCGCCCAGCACGAAGGGGGCATCCGCGGGGACCGGATCGCTCGCGTCGCGCGGATGCACGGTGCGCGCGTGCGGGTTTTTCTCCCACGTGGCGGCCACTTTGACGCGGTGACAGAAGAGGCATTCGTCGCCGGTAACGTAATTAGGCACTTGGGCGGAGAGACAGGAACCGAGGACACAGGCTAAAGCCTGTGCTACCTTTAGTCGCCGGCGCGCACCCATCCGTAGGCCTCATTCGAGCGCTGGCCGCCGTTGCCCAGATAGGCCGTCTTCAGACGCGACAGGGAGTCGGCGGGCAGCGGGTTGCGCTTGGCAGTCACATCGAGGTTATAGATCTTCGCCGCATTCAGGCCGAAGATCTTGGCCTTGTCTACCTTGCTTAGCTTCTGGTAGCCGAACTTCTCACAGATCTCGTCGCTGATCTGGAAGCGCTTGAAAGCGTCGATCACCCATTGCGGCGATCCCCACCACAGACAGTCGGTCCCCCAAATCACGTGATCCACACCGTAATATTTGATGTTCTTGCCGATGCCGTGCATGGCCATCGTCGGGTTCGAAATGGCCAGCGGCCCGAAGAAGCTGCCGATCTCCGGATACACGTTGTCGATTTTCGGATTGCGGCGCTTGATATCCATCAGCACGTTGTGCCAGGCGAAGTCGCCAGTCACCGGATCGTACTTGTTGGCTTCTTCCCAATTGGGCTCGTTGGGGCCGTGCTGGAGCGCGGAATGATAAATCACCCAGGTGATATCGGGGTTGCGCAGCGCGGCCTGTTCGATGTCCTTGGGATTGGCGAGACCGCCGAGAATGCGCGACTGATACGAGTAGCCCTTGTGTACGCTGAAGATCTTCATGCCGCGCTTGCGGGACTCCTCGATGAACCATTGCGCGTTTTCGTCGTCGCACTGGAATCCGCCGCCCGAGCGCCCCGGATCGGTGTGACAATACCATTTCCAGGAAGAGATTTTGTACAAATTCAGCTCGCGCTCCATCTGCTCGATGGTGGCGGCCTTGTCCGGTTTATTGGCCGTCTTGTCCCAATAGTGGTTCGGCGCGAGGTTGCCCTGGCTGAGGGCGCGCTTGGATTGCGCGAGGCCATTGATCTCGTCGCGCGCCTGCGCCATCAGCCAGCTCGGCAGAATGTTGAGGCCGGGCGTGCGCGCCTGCCCCTCAAGCACCTTGCCATCCTTGTCGCGCTGCAGTTCCTTGCCAGGCACGCCGGAGATGACGATCATATCGGTTTCGCTGTCGAAGAACATCTCCTTGATGAAATTGTGAAAGCTGTAGGCCTCCTTGTCTTCGGTGAGCTTGAAGCCCATGTTCCGGAAGAATTCCATCTTGCCGATTTCGCCGCGCAGGCCGATGGGTATGCCGTTGGTGAAGTGCGACTGGACATCCAGCACGAAGTACTCGCCCTTGGGCAGCTTTTCCTCGTAAGCGCCCTGGTCGGTGGCTTCGTCCTCGTCCACGTCCCAAACCTTGCCCCAGACCTTGTTGGAGGCCAGGAAGCAGGCGGCCAAGCCCATGGGGGTCGCCATGAACTTGCGGCGGTCCATGCCCAGCTTGCGGGCCTTCTCGGCCGCGATCTGGCCGGTCCAATACTCGACTTCCTTCTGCTTTTGGGTTTGCGGACGCGGAATGTATTCCTCGTTGGAGACCAGTTGCGTGGGCACGGGCGAATCGACGCCCTTCTGGTGGTCACGCTGCCCTTTTCGAATCCACATGGATTGTTCCCCTCTTTCGGATTGCTTGGAGTGCGCTCAAGGGATTATACGCCTTGGGGCGGGTGCGGGGCAATCGGGGTGGAAGTACCCGCGTCAGCGCGCCTGGCGCGCCTGTATGGCCCGCACGGTCAATACGGCCTGCTCCTGCACCTTCTCGGGCATGCCGGGGATGCCACGGGCATAACGCTGGATATCTTCTAGGTCGTCCTTCGCGCCTACAGTCCACAGCGCGCGCAGAGCTTCCCAGGCGTGCTCTTTGTCCGCGGAGATCTCGACCAGCGCATCGCCAGCGCCCACCGTGCTGCCTTCGCGCCGGCTCAATTCGCGCACTTCGCCGGGCAAGGGAGAACGCATCTCGGCGCCTCCCACGTGCGCCACCAGCGTGCCCGGGTTGACGTATTCGCCCAGTTTGAGCCGGTATCGGACCACCCCGGCAGCCGGGGAAACGATGGTGTACGGCCGCAGCATCGCCAGCAGTTCCGGGCGCGCGGCCGGATCGCCGAAGTTCGAAAGCGCCAGCGCGGCGTTGCGGCGCACCATCGGCTGCGGATCGGCCGTCAGCCTGACTAGCGCTTCATGAAAGGGCGCGTAGGTGTGGTCCTGTCCCATGATCCACGCTGCGGTCTGGCGCAGCTCGATCAACGGGCTCGAGGCAAGCTGGACCACTTGCGGATACCAGCGCGCGGCGCTTGGATCGCGGCGGGCCATGCGTTCTCCCAACTGCACCAGCGCGTGCTGGGCGTGCCGCGGCTTGGCGCGGTCGCTCAGGTACTCGCCGATTTTGGCGTCGCTCAGCTTGCGGCCGAACCAGGTGCCATACCAGAACAGGAAGGGGAACAGCACCAGAAGCAGCGCGAAGATCGTGATCAGAAGGTAGGCGCGTTGACGGGCCATTGGGAATCACTCATGATACCAGCCCACCCAGCGTGCAGCGCGGCTTATTGTTGCACCTCGAACTTGATCGCCGCATCCGCGCCGAACTTTCGGAAGGTGGTATAGCGGAACTCGTCTTCCACCATCAATTGATCCCCCGCGAAGCCCTTGTGGTTGACGGCGGCGGGAGCGACAAATCCCTGGGCATTCGGCGTGTAGTCCACCACGGCTTCGTCGCGGAAGGTGGTCTTGCCGCTGGTGCGGCTCTCGACGATGGTGATGCGCAGCGGCAAGCCGTCCGGCACGCGCGCGTAGATGCGGCCTTGAATCGGCTGATGGATCGCACGGCGCCCCTGGAAGACCAGCATACGATCGGGTCCGGAGACCTGCGTATACGAAACGATCCTGACCTGGTCTGCGCCGATGCGGTCGTCGCCCGCAAGCTCGAAGTGGTAGTTCCCAGCCTGCCGCTTGGTAAACAACAGCAGCAGGGGGCCGAAATCGACAACGGCGGTGGTTAGCCCGTACTTCTGGAAGTCCTCCAGCATGCGCTTGCGGGCGTGGTCGTCGGCGGAAGCCAGGCCCAGAGCAAGGGAATGGCGAGCAGTTGCGGCGGCGGAGATGGCGCGACCATCCACCGAGATCACCTGGCGGAACTCGTGCAGCGATTCGGGGGCGTCTTTGAGGGCTCCGAAGCTGTATTCGGAGACGATCTCGCGGGTCTGGCGCGCGGGGGTGAGGGGCTTGGCTGCCCCGGCGCCCACCCGGGGATGGAAGCGCTGGGGGCCTTTGAGAGCGCGCTGGGTTAGCGTTTCCTCGGCCAGGACCTGTGGGGCGACGCGCCGGAAGACTTCCGCCTCCTCCGAGACACGGGAGAGAATTGCGGGAAGGGTCTGCGCCCCGGCGGCCGGCGCCAGGCACAAGATCGAAAGGAAGCCGCAGAGCGACGCGAGGGCACGCATACCTTTATTGTACGGCGGCGGGGCTGGCGGTTTGGCCTGCCTCTAAATAAAATTCATGGTCTGTAAAACACTGATAACACGGCAGAATATACCCGCCAGGCCCGGATCGCGGCACCTGGCGTAAAAATAGTTGCAAACAGGGCTTGCGTGTCTGTAATGGTTCTGATATTCTAAGGGAGTCGCCGATTTCGAGGGTCTTGCCGCGGTTGACGTGCGGGTTTGCTTATCCGCCGCGCGGTGTGTTATAAAGATTTAGATCCTCTTGTAAGGAATGGTAACAAAACTCCGAGCGGGCCACCGCCGGAGCGGAATACGGCCTTCCTGGTAGTTCTTTTCAAAAGTTTTCATATTTTGGGCTGCGCGTGCGCGTTTTTGCGTGGGCGGGCCCGGCAAGTTTCGAGGCCTGCCGTTGGCGGGCGTTTCCGCAAGGATGCGTCCGGCTGGCGGCAAAGATCTTTGACAATCTGGTTGGATGCACAAGAAACATTCGTCAGTCTCTGAGTAAAAGTCGGGGCGATTAACTAACAATTCAAACGAGAGTTTGATCCCGGCTCAGAATCAACGCTGGCGGCGCGCTTAACACATGCAAGTCGAACGAGAAAGCGGGGGCAACCTCGTGAGTAAAGTGGCGTACGGGTGAGTAACACGTGGATCATCTACCTCCGGGTACGGAATAACGCAGGGAAACCAGCGCTAATACCGTATAAGCTTGAGAAAGGAAAGCGGTTTTGTGAAAGCAAAGCCGCGCCGGGAGAGGAGTCCGCGGCCGATTAGCTAGTTGGTGAGGTAACGGCCCACCAAGGCGAAGATCGGTAGCCGGCCTGAGAGGGCACACGGCCACACTGGCACTGAAACACGGGCCAGACTCCTACGGGAGGCAGCAGTGGGGAATCTTGCACAATGGGGGCAACCCTGATGCAGCGACGCCGCGTGAGCGATGAAGCCCTTCGGGGTGTAAAGTTCTTTCGGCAGGGAAGAAACATGACGGTACCTGCAGAAGCAGCTGCGGCTAACTACGTGCCAGCAGCCGCGGTAATACGTAGGCAGCGAGCGTTGTTCGGAGTTACTGGGCGTAAAGGGTGTGTAGGCGGTCCTCTAAGTTTGGTGTGAAATCTCCCGGCTTAACCGGGAGGGTGCGCCGAAAACTGGGGGACTAGAGTGCGGGAGGGGAGAGTGGAATTCCTGGTGTAGCGGTGAAATGCGTAGATATCAGGAGGAACACCGGTGGTGTAGACGGCTCTCTGGACCGTAACTGACGCTGAGACACGAAAGCGTGGGTAGCAAACAGGATTAGATACCCTGGTAGTCCACGCCCTAAACGATGCATATTTGGTGTAGGTCATTCAGTTGATCTGTGCCGGAGCTAACGCGTTAAAT
>PMVV01000003.1 GCA_003166475.1 Bryobacterales bacterium
GGCGGCAAGGGCAAAGAGCCGGGCCAGTTGGATTGCCCGCACGGCATCACGGTGGATCTGCGCGGGCCGCAGCCGCTGCTGCTGGTGGCCGACCGCGCCAACGCGCGGCTGCAATACTTCACGCTGGATGGCAAGCACGATAGCTTCGTAAGCGGCGTCAACCTGCCGTGCCACTTCAGCGAGCGGCGCGGCGAGTTTGTGATCCCGGACCTGGGCGCGCGCGTGACACTGATGGATCGCGAGAACAAAGTGATTGCGCATTTGGGCGACGACAGCGCCGCCAAGACTTGGGGGGACCTGCGCAAGCAGACCCGCGACCACTTCACGCCGGGTAAGTTTGTCTGCCCGCACGGCGCGTGCTTCGATCATGAGGGCAACATTTTGGTGGTGGAGTGGGTGGAAGTGGGGCGCGTGAGCAGGCTGCGCAAGGTCGCTTGAAGATCACCGATATCAAGACCGTCGTGGTGAACGCCCAGATGCGCAACTGGGTCTTCGTCAAGGTGGAGACGGACACGCCGGGCCTGAACGGCTGGGGCGAGGCGTCGCTCGAATGGAAGACGCGCGCGGTGGCCGCGGCGGTGGAAGACCTGAAGCCGTTCATCCTGGGCGACGATCCCACGCGCATCGAGCACATTTATCAGAAGCTGTACCGGCAGCCGTTTTTCCGGCCGGGCGTGATCGGGCTTTCCGCGATCTCGGGAATCGAGCAGGCGTGCTGGGACATCCTGGGCAAGCAGCTTGGCGTGCCCGTGTACAAGCTGCTGGGCGGCGCGGTGCGCGACAAGGTCAGGATGTACACGCACCTGGGCGGCGGCGAGATGAGCGCGGTGTACGAAAGCTTCGACGCGAGCCGCGTGATCGAACTGGCGCTCGAAGTTGTGGCGCGCGGCTACACCGCGGTGAAGGTGGTGTTCGTGCCGTACTCGGAGCCGCTGATGGGCGCGCCGTACGCGAAGAAGCTGGCGGCGGTGATGGGCAGGCTGCGCGAGGCGGTGGGCGACCGCCTGGATATCATGGTCGATTTCCACGGGCGCACTTATCCGGCGGTGGCCATCGAGTATATCAACGCGATTGCGGAGTACCGGCCGTATTTCTGCGAGGAGCCGGTGCCGCCAGAGAACATCGACGCGCTGGCGGAGGTGTGCCGCGCGGTGCGCGTGCCCATCGCCACGGGCGAGCGGCTGGCGACGCGCCACCAGTTCCGGGAAGTGCTGGAGAAGCGCGCGGCGCACGTGATCCAGCCGGACCTATGTCATTGCGGCGGACTGCTGGAAGCCAAGAAGATCGCGGCGATGGCGGAGCCGTATTACGTGGGCGTGGCGCCACACAATCCGCTGGGGCCGATCGCCAACGCGGCGGCGCTGCACTTCGCGCTATCGACGCCGAATTTCCTGATCCAGGAAGATATGCTGGCGGACGTGCCGTGGCGCTGGGAGGTGGTGGAGAGCTCGCTTAGGACGGAGGGCGGGTATTGGCTGCCGTCGGATGCACCGGGGTTGGGGGTTAGGGTGAATGAGGCGGAGGCGGCGCGGCATCCGTTTCAGCAGGAGGTGTTGCAATCGGCGGTGTATGCGCCTGATGGGGCGGTGTTGGATTGGTGAGGTGGATCGACGGGGAAGGGGATGGATCGTGCGGAAACACACGACCTGTTACAGAGACAGGCCTGCAGATTTCATCCTTTCTGCGAGGCCGGGAAGATCGAAGGTCAGCGTTCGCGGCGAGTGTTCATCGTAGCTGAACTCTAGAATCAGTTTTTCGTGCTGTAAGAGCTGCGAAAGGAACAGGTGCACTTTTTTCCCGGAAGGAGGCCCGAACGCTTCGCGGCTGTCAGCTATGGTCCAATGTTCTTTGATCAGCTGTTCTTTATCGAATCTGAATCGGACGGCTGTCAAGTATTGATTGTCATCGTCGAGCGACCGCACCATGCCGTGTACCCTGAAGCCGACGGTTACACTCTCTCCTCCGCAAGGTTTCCCATCTTGGAAGCAGAGTCTCAAAGTGGCGTAGTGCAGGCGATCATAGTCCACTCCGTCTGCGTCGGTGGATTCAAGCGAGAGGAACTCCCTCTTTGTGCCATCGAGCGCATTTGTGATGGCCCCCGTGTCGTCCCAGTGTGGTTTCCAGCCGCAATGCGGGTCGCGTTCGAGGAACGCTGCACACGGGTCGAGTGTCGCGTCAGATTGAGTGGCTTTCCTCTCTCCTGAATTGCAATCAATCAGGAGGGTGAACCCAAGGACCGTCATTAACAAGGCGCCGGCTTGGCAGCAAGCGCGCAGCAGCAATGGCTTGGCCAGGCATGCTGATGGCATCATCGGGCCGATTTTACCTCCATTTCTGGGGACCGTCCCAGCGCCTACCTCATTCGGCACCACCCGGCCCACACCATCGCCAAGTCGGAGCGTCTCCCGTAAGGGTCAGGATATTTCTGTCTCGCAGGTCGTGCAGAAGTTGATTGGCTTCGTCGGTTGAGCAACCGCAGAACCGGCTGACCGCCTCGCGGCTGCTGTCAAGCGTGACGGATCCTTCAAGAGCTGTCAATTGACGGATCAGTTCGAGAGTTGTCGGAATCCCCGCGCGAATCCACTTCACCGGCGACAGCACAACCGATCCCGTATCGAGGAAGTTATGAGCTTCCATGACCATCCGAATTATCCGCCGGTCGGAAAGATTGCCCACAATGCCTTCAGCTTGCTGGTCCGTTACTCCAAGCACACGCGTGACGGCATGCCGGGCGGCTGCATGGCCGTCCGTCCAATCAAGCTCCGTGACTGCATCGACGGCCTGCTGTTCTTGTTCTGGTGAAAGCGGCGAGGATTGCCTCATAGAACGACCCTATCACCTCGTGTACCTAGGCGCAACATAAGGTGGCTAGATGCTAGAGGAAACCCGGATCCGACGCAAACCGGGTTTGGGCGCGAGGTCCACAAGGTGCACTGTGACCAGCCGACAGACTAGGCGCGCTTCGCTTCGCGGCGGATCCCCTCGGCAATCCACATCCGGAGTTGCGTCTGGTAGCCTACCGATTTCGCAGCCGCGATGTGCTTCGCAGCGGCGATCTGTTCGGGGGCCAGACGCAGTGAAATCGGAGACTTGGCGCGGGCATGGCGGTCACGGATCTTTCCGGCCAACGCGGGCGATAGCTTGACCCGAGTGACCTCGGGCAACTGCTCCCACACGCTCGCGACAGAATGGCTCTCGAGGTACTCCGCGGCATCTTGGTTGGATTGAAATTTAGGGAGTGGCAACTTTGCGGGAGGAAGTTTCTTCTTCATTGGTCTACCTATTTGCGGCGAAACAGTCGCAGCTCGTTTGCCTCCATATCCCGGGCTGTGATCACTCTCACGAACCCGACGGATAACCGCTGGAACACGACGAATGCCAAGCGGCCGTCCAGCGTTTCGCCCAGTGCGATGTAGCGCCCCTGTCGGGTTCGCCTGACCTTGCGGTTGCCGGGAAAGACCTCCTCCACCTCTTCCGGGTAACCTCGACCGGAAACGAGTACGCGTCATCGTATCAGATTTTGTTTGTGCTTCAAGGAATCAGGTGCGGCGCGACGATGCCGAGGAACTCGCGCGACGTGACTACCGTGGTTTGCTTCCAGAACCTTGGAAAGTCCCGCTGGTTGCCGGTCACCAGATAGTCGGCTCGGGCTGCATCGGCACATTCCAGGAATAGGTTGTCATCGGGGTCTTGCGCCACCTGGAGACGATGCGATGGGTTGACCGAATGCGAATGGCGAACGATCAGATCGATAAGCTGACGCTGGAGGCTCTTGCGAATCTTAAGCTCCGGGCGCGACAGCACCTCACTGTACTCGGCAATAATAGGATCGGAGACGTACAGCCTCGCCGGCTTCGCGATCGCCAGCAGAAGAACGGTGCGCTGCGGCCCGGCGGGTTTAAGCGCTGCCGAGACAACTATATTGGTGTCGATGACCAGCCGGAGCGGGATCATGCCCGCTTCGGTTTCCGGGCACGCGCGGCTTTGATCACCCGGTCTATCTGCCGCGAGGTCAACTTGTCGGTACTCTTGCGCTGCGATTCCTCGCCGATCGCCCGAAGCACATCGGGCTCCGGAGTGGCGAGACGAACATAATCCCGGATGCCGATCAGCACCGCCTTGGCCGATCCGCGCTTCTCGATGACGACTGAGCTGCGCTCATCCTCAACGCGGCGCAAAAGCTCGCCAAAAGTCGTACGCGCGCGCAGTGCGGACACTACTATCGTCTCGCGTTTTTCGGTTTTTAGCATAACAATGCTCTTCAGTTCGTCTATCTGAACTGTACAGTTGGCGATACTGCCGTGTCAAGCTGGGAGGCGAGGCTGAGAGCCCCGCGCAGGCTACGAGCCTGCCCCACAGCCGGGTTAGCTCTCTTCTTCCAGGTGACGCAGCCGTGCGTCCATTACCTGCTCGACGCGCAAGAGTTCCGCTTTCTGCTCGGCGAAGCGGGCGTCCAGGATTTGCTGTAAGGCGTCAAAGCGATGGTCGATATAGCCACGCAGGTCGCTCAGACGGGCGTTGTTCACCAGGATTCCGACCAGAACGGCCAAGGTCGGCATGCCGACCGTTAGGACTGTCTGGGTAGCGTCTGCCATGTCTTGATTGTACACCCGTCACGAAGGGCTGCAATCGATTTGCGATAGTCCCCGAGCGGCGGGGCTGAGAGCCCCGCGCAGGCTACGAGCCTGCCCCACGGCCTGTAACCATTGCCTTTAAGAAGTCGCGGTTCATGCGGGCTATTACTTCGAGTTTGATATCTTTGGGGCAGACGGCTTCACATTCGCCGACATTGGTGCAGTAGCCGAACATCTCGTGGCTGGCCTGCGCCACCATGGCCACGGCGCGGCGGTCGCGCTCGGGCTGGCCTTGCGGCAGCACTCCCAGGTGCGTGATTTTGGCTGCGGTGAACAGCGCGGCGGCGGCGTTGGGGCACATGGCCACGCACGCGCCGCAGCCGATGCAGGCGGCCGCGTCCATCGAGATGTCGGCGGCTTCCTTGGGGACCAGGATGGCGTTGCCGTCTGGCGCGCTGCCGGTGGGCGCACTGATGAAGCCTCCGGCGGCGATGATACGATCGAAGGCGCTGCGATTCACCACCAGGTCTTTCACGATCGGGAAGGCGCGCGCGCGCCACGGCTCCAGGTACAACTCGTCGCCATCCTTGAAGTGGCGCATGTGCAACTGGCAGACGGTGGTCGAGCGCTCGGGACCGTGCGCCACGCCATTGATCATGAAACCGCACATGCCGCAGATGCCCTCGCGGCAATCGTGGTCGAAGGCCACGGGCTCTTCGTTCTTGGCGATCAGGCTTTCGTTGAGGACGTCGAGCATCTCCAGGAACGACATCTCCGGATTGACATCCGGGACTTCGTAACGCACCATGCGGCCTTTTTCGCTCGCGTTGCGCTGCCGCCAGATATGGAGGATAAGTTTCATGTTACTTGTAGCTCCGTTGACTGGGATGCACGTAGTCGAAGTGCAGCGGTTCTTTGTGTAACGCGGGCGGCTGACCCTCGCCGCGGTACTGCCAGGCCGCCACGTAAGAATACTCGGCGTCGTTGCGCAGAGCCTCGCCATCGGGCGTTTGATATTCCTCGCGGAAATGGCCGCCGCAGGATTCGTTGCGCTCCAGCGCATCCAGGCAGATCAGCTCGGCTAACTCGAAGAAGTCGCCTACGCGGCCGGCCTTTTCGAGCGATTGGTTCAGCTCCTCGCCCGCGCCCAACACCTTCACGTCGCGCCAGAATTGCTCGCGCAGAGCGGGGATTTTTTCGAGCGCATGCCGGAGTCCCTCGGCGGTACGCCCCATGCCGCAATATTCCCAAAGCAGCTTGCCTAAGTCGCGATGGAAGGAATCGACCGAACGGGTGCCCTTGATATGCAGCA
>PMVV01000319.1 GCA_003166475.1 Bryobacterales bacterium
GTGAGCCAGACCACCAGCAGCTATCCCGACATGGCGGCATTGGCCAGCCAGATGAAGAACCTGGGAGTGCGGCCGGGCCTCTGGCTCAGGCCGGTCCTGACCACGGAAAAGCGGGCCGAGAGCTGGCGGCTGCCTCCCGCCGGCGGCCGGCCGAAGGGCGACTTGATCGTGATGGACCCCAGCATCCCGGAAGCGCTCGACTACATCGGCGCGAGCATCGCCACCATCCGCGGCTGGGGCTACGAGCTGATCAAGCACGACTACTCCACTTTCGACCTCACCGGCCGTTGGGGTTTTCAGATGGGCCCGGACCTGACCGACTCCGGCTGGCACTTCCATGATCGCGGCAAGACCACCGCCGAGATCGTATTGGATCTGTACCGCGCCATTCGCCGCGGCGCCGGCGACGCGGTTCTGCTGGGCTGCAACACGATCGGCCACCTGGCGGCGGGCCTGGTGGAGGCGCAGCGCATCGGCGACGACACCAGCGGCCGGGAGTGGAGCCGCACGCGCAAGATGGGCGTCAACACGCTGGCGTTCCGCATGGCGCAACACAACACCTTCTTCGCCGCCGATGCGGATTGCGTTCCGGTGACCAGCGACATCCCCTGGAGCCTTACCCGGCAGTGGCTCGACCTGGTAGCCCGCAGCGGCACGGCGCTATTCATCTCCGTCGATCCGGCGGCGATCCAGGCGGATCACAAGCCGGCGATCAAGGCCGCGCTGGCGGAGGCGGCGCGCACGCATCCGGCCGCCGCGCCTTTGCATTGGGGGGACACCATGACTCCGCAAGAGTGGAACCTGGATGGCAAGCCCGTGCGCTACAACTGGTATGAGGACGACTGACATGGAAATCACCTGGCTTGCCCGCCGGGACCACAAGTCAATCACTTGCCTTGTTTTCAATAACCTGACAAAGCGCAAAAGCCGTCAAGAGCGGTAATCACTGTACGTGTACTGTGCACGGCCAGAAGCAAGATGGCTCCGATCATATCCTGATACCGCCAGGACACGCCG
This sequence comes from Bryobacterales bacterium, assembly GCA_003166475.1. Lineage (GTDB taxonomy): Bacteria > Acidobacteriota > Terriglobia > Bryobacterales > Bryobacteraceae > Bog-159. The sequence goes on from PMVV01000319.1 coordinate 1,018, forward strand.
CCATCACGCACAGCGCCTCTCAGTGCCCTTCCGTAGCGCCAGCTAGAGCTAGACCATCAGCATCCCCTGCAAACAGCGGCCTCTTGTAGCGGCATCCGGGCGCAACCTCGGGCACGCCCGGTTGGGAAACCCAAAATCGGTGAGACCTCATTTCGGGTTTTGACTGTCAAACTTTTCTGGCGGCGGCTCCGGTCACGACGGCGAGATCTGCCGCCGGGACGCCAGCCGTAGTACACAGGATGCCCACCGAAACCGCACTGCTACGGATTTTGATAAGACTCAAACTGGAAGACGCCATAGCCAAGGTGACGCATGATATAATCATGGCGGCGTCAAAAGGAGAAACCGGGATGAATGATGAGACGAACCAAAAGATGCTCTACATTTGGCGGTTGGCTACCTTCCTGCATTCAAACGGAAAACACATGGCAGCCCAGGAATTGGTCGATCATTTGAACCGTAACAATTTCAAGACCCAGCGTGGAGCACCCTACCTGAAAGTTGGAAAGGGACCTTTCGCTATAATCGCTGCGACCTGGAGGTGGGTTCACAATGAGTTGGGACTCGAAGAGGAAGCAGAGCACATTGCCTTGGCTTATGTGCAGATGGACGGAAGGTACGCTTATGACAAGGCAGAACCAGCGGAGGAACAGCCCTAGCGGGCGATCACTTAGAATTGAAGCCGAGCTACTACCCGGCCCTGATGCATGACGGCGATATAATTGGTTTTCGGGTTCTTTGGTCCCAATTTGTTTTCCACCGCCCCGCGCAAAAGATGAGGAGCTCTCTGCCAATGAACGTGCACTGTGTCCTATAATCGGAAGCTCGTCATAGCTTGGCCTGCAGGGTTGATTATTATCTGCTGGCTCCTGGCTCATGCCTGCTCCAATAGTAATGTGGTTACTAAGAATTCTCCTCCCACAGTTGCAAAACCGGCGGCTCGCCACGCAATAGCTGAGACCTCTGCACAAGCCGAAGCTCCAGTGGATCATCCAGTGCCCCCCGCTGATGAGCCACAAAGTGATCAGGAGATAATTCAAACCTTGTCCGACCAATTACAGCATGAAGCGCAGACGGATTGGCCGAAATTGAAGGCTGAAATGTGGACATATTCCGTTGATCCGATGTTCCAGAAGCAGGGGATGCTAATTAAGGATCTCTACAATGATGCTGAGCAGATTATGCATATCGAAAGTCTACTATTTAAGGATGCGGCGCTTCGGGTTGACAAGCAATCAGCTATCAGCCACTCTTCGATCCTCGCAAATGCCAGTGTTACGGTGTCCCAGGTAATCGAAACGATTCACGGTCCGGGTCAAATCGCTGAAGAAACAGTTGACGGCTTTCGCAGAACTGATGCCCGAATGATGAAAGACTTGCAGCTTGTTGTCGCAGCTTATGAAGGAGAAACTCATGAAATACAGGGCCAATTTGTAGCCGTAAGTAAGAGTACCCTCGTGCTTAAAAAAGCTGACGGGTTAATGCTATCAGCCAGTGATCGCTTCGATCATGGCGATCTCCTTGGCGCATACATCGCAGCAAATCATGCGAACCTGTTGCTCTTCTATGCGATGGATGAGATGGACCCATTCAGAGAAGCGGTTTACGATAAGTCACGTTAGATGTGTCGGCACAGACCCATCACGCAAGCGGGTAATGCCGGGTTGTCGATCCGTAGCGAATGCGTTCTGAGCCACTCACGTAGTAGCGACTCCCACCGATCACGACGGCGGGGCGTTTCGCAGCCCCTTCTTAAGTGATGGCGTTACAATTGAGATTCAGACTTTGTTATTACGACATTAAGATGAGTGAAATTATGGCGGAACTTCCACAGATTTGGCGGATTCAGATGAAACCCGCCGCAGAGAAGGGGTGCGACGCCGGGGATTTTTGCATCCAAGGCGGTGTTCTTGGATTCGGTTGGCCGGTAGAGCCGGATCAAGACCTCACGTGGGAAGCCTACCGTTCACTAGGCAAAGCAAAGTATCCCGACCCCGGCTGGAAAGCCGCCGCGAATGGCATCAGCAGAATGCAGATACGGGATTTGTGCTGGACTCGCACAGCAGTGGGCAAGTATTGGCTTGGCCGTGTTGCCGGGGAGTGGCAGTACCGAAACCGCCCAGAGAACTATAGGGCAGATGTGCTCAATGTTCGAGATTGCCAGTGGGCGTGCATTGGCGAGATGTACGAAGTGCCAGGAAAGATTATCAATTCGTTCCGTGCATCCAGAGCGCTTCAGAAGGTCGAAGGCGATGGCATTCGGCTCTTCTCCATGTTCACATCAAATTCTGTCCACTCTGGAGAGCCATACCGTCTCCCGAACCATCATTGCGATCTGTTCAGCCTTCTGTGCCCAGAGGACTGCGAGGATGTAGTTGGTGTTTATCTCCAGATGAACGGGTACGTCCTGTTCCCCGGCACTTGCAAGATGGACACAAAACAATTTGAGTTCATCCTTCGGCACCGTGAAACAGGACGATACGCTGCGGTTCAAGTGAAGCAAGGTGGTGCGGCCATCTGCGATCAAGAGTACTGCCAATTCGACGGAGATGTGTTCTTGTTTCAGACGGACGGATGCTATGAGGGGACGACCTTCCCGAACGTCCATCGGTTGATCGCTGACGAGATGCAGGGATTCTGCGAGCGTAATTTGAAGCTCCTACCGGCACGAGTCCAGCGGTGGATGGCCGTTCTAGGGCACCTGAGAGCGACAGCCGCCGATCAGGGGTAGGTGTGACTGCGCGGCTTGAGGTCTTTTGTGCTGAGTTTCTTGGGTAGCTTCGGGTTCTTGGCGTGCTTTTAGGCTTGCATCCGGTTGCATTCGGCAGTGCGGCGTCTGCGCAGCGTGAGCATTTGCCCATTGTACGCATATTGCACGCATTATTCAGGGTATAAACCACTGGCGTATTATCATCAGTGTAGGAGACTAAATGGAAATCACCTGGCTTGGACACGGTACTTTTCAATTCCGCCTGCCTTCGGGCGAAACGATCCTGATGGATCCGTGGACCGAGGGCAACCCCGCCTACCCGCAGGGCTACAAGATCGAGCGCGTAGACACCATCGCTATTACGCACGGGCATTTCGATCACATCCACGACGCGGTGCCCCTGGCGAAGGAGTTCTCACCGGCCGTGGTGGGGATCTTCGAGACCTGTCACTGGCTCGAATCCCAGGGCGTGTCGAATACGCGCCCCATGAACAAGGGCGGCTCGCAGACGGCCGGCGCGGTCACCTTCACCATGACCCACGCCGTGCACAGTTGCGGCATCCTGGACGACGGCAAAATCGTTTACGGCGGCGAGGCCGCGGGCTACGTGCTGCGATTCGACGATGGCCGCGCGCTGTACTTCGCCGGCGACACCAACGTCTTCACCGATATGCAATTGATCGAGCAGTTGTATTCTCCGGATCTGGCCTTTCTGCCCATCGGGGATTTGTACACCATGAGCCCCCGGGAGGCCGCGGTGGCGTGCCGGATGCTGCGGCCGGAGAAAGTCGTGCCGATGCACTTCGGGACCTTCCCGGCGCTGACGGGGCGGCCGGAGCAACTGGCGGCGCTGATCGGCGATCTGCCGGATACCGAAGTGTGGGCGCTGGAGCCTGGGAAGCCGGTGGAGTGGTAGCGCCCTGCGGAGACCTTCCGTCAAAGTGAAACGCAAACGCAGCCTGTGGCGCCGCATTTTGTTCTGGGTTGGCGCGGCGGCGGTGGGCTTTTACGCCTTGGTTATAGCCGCGCTGGTGGGATTGAAGTGGATCGACCCGCCCACAACCATGGTGCAGATCCAGCGCCGCGTGCAGGCCAGGATCCACCGGCGCCCGTATCGCAAGCGCTATGTCTTCGTGCCGCTCGGCCGCATTTCGAAAGAGTTGCAGCACGCCGCGATCGCGTCGGAAGACGAGCGATTCTACCAGCACCATGGCATCGACTGGACCGAGCTTCACAAAGCCGTGGACCGCGATCTGGACCGCGGCAAACTGGGACGCGGCGCTTCCACCATCGCGCAACAATTGGTGAAGAATCTGTTTCTGACGACCAGCCGCTCGGTGGTGCGCAAAGCCATCGAGTTTACGATCTCTCCGGCCGCCGACCTGATTCTGGGCAAGCAGCGTGTGCTGGAGTTGTATCTCAATGTAATCGAGTGGGGGCCGGGCATCTATGGCGCGGAGGCCGCCGCGAGTTACTACTACAACACGCCGGCGGCGCGTCTGGGCCGGGAAGAATCCGCGCGGCTGGCGGCCATCGTCCCATCGCCGCTGAAGCGCAAGCCCGCGCGCATGGAGCAATTGAGCGCCGACATCCTGGAGAAGATGCGCAATATGGGCTGGTGAACCGCATAGTAGAGTGACAGCCAGCTTGGATCTTGNNCGGCCGCAGGACTGGAGTCCTGCCCCACGAACCAGGCAGCTTGCCCAGAATGGGACGAGAGCCCATCACCATGAATTCACCATGGATACGGATCCCCCGCATGCGTCACCCGTATGTTGTGATCGTTAAATACCATAGGGGCTCCCAACACAGGCACTTTCGGCATGTGACAACTGACGCAGTTCTTATCCGCCTTGGGACAGGCTTTCCCGGACACCGCATGACATGACAGACAAGCCCGATCATAATGAGCGTCCTCCCGAATCACTTCTACGTGCGGATCGTGGCAAGCCGTGCAGCGTATGCGCTTGTCGTCTCCCAGGAAGCACTTGCTGAGCGCCAACCGGTACGGCTGAAACCGGACATTCTTCTGGCCAAACAGACGCTGCCGGACCACGGTCTCCCAGGTGTGATGACACTCGCCGCAAAAGCTCGACATCTCTTCGGCCGCCATCTCTCCCAGTTTCCGCGGGGCCGGCGCAGGCTTGCCCCCGGCCATGGCTTGCATGTGCGCATCGGCGCCCGTGTGACAATGTTCGCAGTTCACGCCCGGCTGCATCGAAGCCAGCGTCAACTTGGCGCCACTCACGGCGCCGGTAGCGTGACAACCAAAACAATCCGCGATTTCCTGCTCCGAAGTCTGCCGTCCCATGGCTTCGGTCAGGTTATGAGGCTTGATCCTGTCGTCTCCCATGGTGATCCCCAGCCCCTCGATCTCTGCGTAGTAAGTCACTAAGCTCTCATAGAAGCGGCCCTGGTACTCCAGTACGAATGTCAGGTTGCGAGCGCCGAATGCATAGCGAATCGGCAGAGTCAGCGCGCCGGAGCCGTCACTTACCGTATATGTGCTTACTCCGTTCTTGCGCTCGATCTGGTAGCGGTATCCATTCGCTTCCAGCGTCAGTTTGGGGTGCGCTTCCAGGGATTCCTGATTTGGCGGCAGCTCGAGGCCGATCCCCATGGAGGTATGCGGCTGCGACTGTGCTTGCGCGCGATGGCAGGTCGCGCATGTCGTTTGCGCAGGGCGCGGCGTGGCGCCGTGGGCGCCGCCCGCCAGGGCCACACACGCTGCCGCGGCAAGCCATGCCTGCGTCGCTGGGCGCGGTCCGGCAGTCATCGATTCTCCGCTTGCGCAGCCTGTTCGCGTCGTTGGATATCCTCCGCGATCTCCATGGAAACGCGCCGCTCCCGGCGCGCGTCCTGGTAGCGGCCCGCCCTGGAATACGCGCTTGCCAGGGCTATGTGGTACTCGATCGACGCCGGGTCCAAGCGCTCGGCGGCCTCCAGACTGGCGATCGCCGGCGGCAGATCGCCCGTTCCCATCAGCACCTCGCCATACACATACTCCGCCAGCGGGTCCGACGGCCGTTGGGTGGCCGCTTTCCTGGCGTATGGCAACGCGCCGGAGAGGTCTTTGGCGTTCATCAGCAGCAATGCCAGCAGGGCGCCCGCATCCGCATTGCCGGGGTTCAGGTCCAACTCGCGCCGGAATTCCGCCATGGCCTCTTCGGGACGCGTGTAACTCAAGTAAGTGCCATATAAGTAGTGTACGCCGGGCACAGTGGGGTACTGTGCAACTAACTCCTGACAACCGGACTCCGCCTTATCGTTTTCGCCAAGCATCCGGAAACGTTCGGCGGCGCCCGCTTTCAGCACGGCCGGCTGGCGCTCCGCGGTCACCTCATTGGGCAGCAACGCCTGGTGGAGAGCGTTCAGTCCAAGGCCCGCAAGCAGCATCGGCTGGTCCGCTCCGGCGCGCGCAAACCGTTGCAGTTCCCGTTTGGCCCGATCGAAGAAGCCCGCCTTGGAGAGCAGCAGCCCATAGTGAAAGCGGACGCCGGCTTCAACTTCCGGGGCCAGATCCTTGCCGGCCAGCCCTTGCCGCAAGTGGTCCAGCGCCAGATCGTACTTGCCTGTCTCGAATTCGCACAGGCCCAGCAAAGACCATGCCAGCGGCCGCTGGTCATCCAGTCTGACGAACTCATCTAAGGCGTTTTCCCCGTCGGCGTACTGGTGCGCCGCATAGGAAAGCGTCCCCAGAAACCACCAGCCCTCGGCCCACGACGCACGCAGTTGCACGGCTTGCCTGTAGAGCCCGATGGCTTCCGGGATGCGATTGCCACGGCGCGCCGCAGCCGCTTCGGCCGCCACTTCGTCGAAAGTAGCCGCCTGCGCAGCGATGGGCGCGATCGCCCATAACACGGCAGTTACAGCCAGACGCACCCCTCAGCCCTCCAACACAGTACGTTGGCGGCGTCCAGCAGGAAAGGGTTACAGGCGCTTACGCAGACGCACGGCGGGCGTTCACCGCGGCCCCCACGATGGCCAGATCGTGGCTGCTCGAAATGATTTCAAACAAGCTCCCTTGCAGCGGGGTCATCTTGACCATCTCGTGAATGTACTGCGCGACCAGGCCCAAGTCGACATAGTGCGCGTTGGGGCCCATGATGAAGAATTTTCCCGGCCCATCCAGATGAATGCTGCTGGCCGAAGCGGCCGCCAGCGCGCGGTGCCAGCGCTTTACGAAGGTGACGCATCGCGCGTCGCCTTCATGCGCCGCCGCGAATACCTCCTCCGGCTCCATGTCGAGAAAGCGCAGGCGCATGGCGCGATGCCCCATGATGCCTTCGAGGTGCCCCACGCCGCCACAGCCGCAAAAATGTTCCTTGGGATCGAGAGAGACCACCATGTGGCCGCCTTCCCACACGCCTTCCATTTGCGGGTAGCGTCCGAAGCCCACGCCATCGCCCAGGTACCAGATGCGGATCAGCTTTTCCAGGTGGCCGCGGGTGGCCGCCACGCCCGCGGCGATGGCATCGGCATCGTTCAGGATCAGCACCGAGGCGTGCAACCCGCCGCGGCCGAGCACGCCGCACAAAGCCGCCGCGAAGGGGAAGCCCTTGATCTGTTGCAGGTTGGGCGATTCCTCAACGACGCCGCTGCGAATGACACCTGGGAAACCCACCCCCACGCTGTCGATCTGTCTGCCATTCGCGGAAATCAAGACTTGCTGCCCGATCAGTTCGGCGATCTCGTCGCCGGTCATGGTCCGGAGTGCGTCGGGATCTTCGACTCCTTCCGGATAGACCCGGATCGGGCCGGTGAGCGCATTGTCTTCCACCACTCCTACCGCGACTTGCCTGGTCGCCAGGACGCCGATTGTTTGCCCCATGTCAGTTCTCCCGCTCCACAAATTCTACAGACGCGTCAGTTTGTTCAGGCCGTTGAACGCGGCGGCCTTGTAACATTCGGCCAGCGTCGGATAATTGAAGACCGTATCCACGAAATACTCGATGGTCCCTTTCAGGATCATCACGGCCTGGCCGATGTGCAGCAATTCGGCGGCGCCTTCGCCGATGATATGCACCCCCAATATTTCCTTGGTCTCCCGGTTAAAGATCAGCTTGAGGCGGCCGGTGGTGTCGCCGCGGATCTGCCCGCGCGCGATCTCGCGATAATAGGCCACGCCCACTTCGTAGGGAACGTCCTCGTCGGTCAACTGCTCCTCGGTCTTGCCGATGAACGATATCTCGGGAATGGTGTAGATGCCGTAGGGATAAGTGGCCGGGTTGGAATGCACCGGTATCCCGAGGGCGGTGGCGGCGGCGATGCGGCCCTGTTCCATAGAGACGGAGGCCAGGCTGGGGAACCCGATGACGTCGCCCGCCGCGTAGATATGCGGCTGCTTGGTTTGGTAGCAGGGGCTGACAGGAATGCGGCCGCGGCTATCGGCTTCCAGGCCGGCCGCGGGCAGGTCCAGCTCCTCCACGTTGCCCTGGCGGCCGACGGCATAGAGCAACGCGTCGCCGGAGATTTTTTTCTTGCTCATCAGGTTGGCGACCACGCCGGTGGGCGTATCTTCCACGCTTTCCACTTCTTCGTTGAGGCGCATGGTGACGCGGTTATCGCGCAGATGGTAGGAAAGCGCCTCGACGATTTCTGCGTCGGCGAACTCCAGCAGGCGCGGCCTTTTTTCCACCAGGATGACGCGCACTCCAAGGGCGGCGAACATGCAGGTGTATTCCACGCCGATCACGCCGCCGCCCACCACAATTAAGATTCTGGGCACTTCCGCCATCTGCAGGATCTGGTCGCTATTGATGATGGTGCGGCCGTTCAAGGGCACCTTGGGCGATACCGACGGCTTGGTCCCGGTGCCAATGATGATGATGGCGGCTTCGTAATCGGAAACGCCGCGGCTGTTCTCCACGCGGATGTGGGTGGGGTCCACGAATCGCGCGGTGCCGTAGATCACCTCAATGCCATTGCGGGAAAGCTGCGCCTGGGTGATATCGGTTTCGGTCTTGATCACGTGTTGCACGCGGAACCCCAGGTCCCCCATGGTGATCTTTTCCTTGACGCGGTAGTTGACGCCGTAGATGCCCTGATACTCGAATCCGGAGAGGTGCAGCACGGCCTCGCGCATGGTCTTGCTGGGGATGGTGCCGGAGTTGATGCAGGTGCCGCCGACCACTTCGCGCCTTTCGATCAAGGCGACGCGCTTCCCGGACTTGGCGCCCTGTATGGCCGCGCGCTGTCCGGCGGGGCCGGAACCGATGACGATCAGATCGTATTGTTGCATAGCGGTGTAGGGCGGGCAATCATGCCCGCAGCCGGCTTTCAGCCGGCTTCCGGTCTAAGTCCAAGGCTTGACTTCGCCGCCTAGTCCTTGATATCCCTTCTTCATCCTCTCTTCAAGCTTCGCCCACACGGACGGGTCACAGCCCTTCCATTCGGCGACGGCGGTGTTGCCAAGATAGGGCAGATCGGCGATGCCTGTCTTACTCGAGTAAAAGCCGTTCAGTGTCAGATCCCGGAACCGGGTGAAGAAGGCAGCCCAGCGGCGGTCGTCTGGCGCGGCACGCTCCGGCCACGCAATGCGATCGACAATCCGTTTCTGCTGGTCCGGGCCCGCGCCGGCAAAAGGCTTCTGGAACAGCCGCGACGATTCGTGGTCCAGCCAGGCGACGCCGCCGAGTATCTGGGCCTGCAGGTCGTCATTGCCGTCCTGCTGCTTACGGAAGTCCAGCCAGTCGTCGATGAACTCCGGGACGCCCGCTTGAGTGGCGCTGCCGCTACGCTCGTCGGCGGGCACGATCAGGTCGCAAAGCACGCGCACGGTGTGCCAGTCATGGTCGTCGAATGTTTTGCGCTGGTATGCGGCTTCGTGCGTTGCGTGTGTTTGTGCCAGACCCGTGCCGGCCGTGGCCGCGGCCAGCGCGGGCACCGAGCCCATGATCTGGAATAGGTCGCGGCGGCTGACTCCCGGTTTCTCCGTCATAAATTCCTTTTCTTTACCTGCTCTGCGATGTATTCCGAAGTGCGCCACCCTAGCGCGGTAATCGTCAGCGTCGGGTTCTTGTCGGCGTTGCTCACAAAAGGCGCAGCATCGGTGACAAACAGGTTCTTACAGTCCCACGCCTGGCAGTTTGAGTTGAGCACGGAGGCCTTGGGATCGTCGCCCATGCGGGCCGCGCCCACCTCGTGGATAATCGCGCCGCCGCGCGAGATTCCCCAGTTGTTTTCGGCGGTGGCGCTGGTGAAGTACTTGCCGCCGGCCGCAGTAATGATCTCCTTGAAAGTATCCTGCATGTGTTTCGCCTGTAGGATCTCATCCTGGCTCCATTTGAAATGGAAACGCAGCACGGGGATGCCCCATTGGTCCACCGCATCCGGATCGAGGTCGCAGTAACTGTCGGCATTGGGGATCATTTCGCCGCGCCCGGTGAAGCCGACCTGGGCGCCGTACACCTTGCGCAGGTTGCGCTTGAGCTCGACGCCATAACCGCCGCCCAGGATGCGCTCGGAACCGTCGAAATCGCCGGCGCCTGGCAGGCCGCGTCCGCCGCCGAACTCGATGTGATATCCGCGCGCGAAGGGCATCCTGCCGGCCTTCTGGTCTTTGTAATGCCACCAGGGCATGTACATGTGCATGCCGCCCACGCCGTCTTCATTGCGCGGCGGCAGATCCTCCAGGATAGGCAAATAGCCGTCGACATCCGATCCCACGGTATCCATGAGGTACTTGCCCACCAGTCCGCTGGAGTTGGCCAGACCATTGGGGAACAGGCTGCTCTTGGAATTGAGCAGGATGCGCGCGGTTTCGCAGCAACTCGCGGCCAGCACCACAACCCTGGCGTTGACCGTGACTTCGGCGCGCGTCTTCTTGTCGATGTAGGAGACGCCGCGCGCCAGGCCATCGGGACCGGTTACAACTTCGCGCGCCATGGCGCCGGTGCGCACCTCCAGGTTGCCGGTCTTGATCGCCGGAAAGATGTGCACGCCGGGAGAATTGAAGTTGGCGTTGACGCCGCAGGCGCGCCCGCATTGCGCGCAATAGTGGCAGGCGGCCCGCCCGTGGATGGAGCGCGTGAGAATCGCCAGGCGCGACGGGATGCACGGAACGCTCACCTTGTCGCAGGCCAGCTTCACCAGCCGTTCGTAGCCGCGCGGCGCGGGCGCGGGGAGAAACTTGCCGTCGGGCGTGTTCTCGAGGCCCTCCTGGCTGCCGAAGACGCCGATCAACTCTTCGGCTTTGTCGTAGTAGGGCGCGAGTTCGTCGTAAGTGATGGGCCAGTCGAAGCCCCGGCCATCGCGGCTGTAAGGTTTGAAATCGTAGGGACCCATGCGCAGCGAGATGCGGCCGTAGTGGTTGGTGCGGCCGCCGAGCATGCGCGCGCGCCACCACATCCAGTCCGTGCCGGAGGCGTTGGTGTAGGGTTCGCCCGGCACGTGCCAGCCGCCCAACAGCGTGGCGTCGAAATAGCCGAAGGGCTTTTCCTTGGTGCCGGCCGCGCGATGGGGCGCGTTGTACGGCCATTTGAACATGTCGGATTGCTTGGTGCCGTCGTACCATCCGCCGGCCTCCAGCATGCAGACCTTGGCGCCGGCCCGCGATAGCACGTGCGCGGCGACGCCGCCGCCGGCTCCGGAGCCCACCACGATCACGTCGTAAGTTTTGGGTGCTGCCTTCGCCTGCGCCATTCCGACTATTCTACGCCAGTTGTGCTACTGTCCATCAGTTTCGTCGCGCGCCGCGGCGAATTGTGGGGCGGGCTCTCAGCCTGCGGCGGCCTCCCAGGCCG
>PMVV01000113.1 GCA_003166475.1 Bryobacterales bacterium
CAAGGCGTGAAGACGCCCGGCTTTCTCCAGCGCTTCGCCAAGGATCAGGATCTGGCATCCGCGGCCATCATTCCGCTCACTGGAGACGCACCGCTGGATTCGATCGGGCCCTTTCCCATCCTGCCTTCGCGCGACAATCGGACCGTGCTCGCCCGGCACGCCGTCGAAATCGAGGGCGCACTGAGGGGCACCGTCGAACTGGCCTCCCGCGTGCCCATCGACATTACCGAAAAGCAGCGGGACATCGATAAATCGGTCCGCGCTTTCACGGAACTGGCCGGCTCGCGGCGCAACGTGCGCACCTTCTACCTGCTGTTCATGGCCATGATCACGCTCTTCGTGCTGTTCNNGTGGCCACCTGGATCGCGCTGTTTTTTTCCAAGCAAATCGGCATTCCGATCACGGCGCTGCTGCATGCCGCGGGCGAAGTCAGCAAGGGCAACCTGAAGCACCGCGTCAAGGTGCGCGCCATTGACGAATTGGCCAGCCTGGTGCGCGGCTTCAACGAGATGACCCAGGAACTGGAAGCCAACAGCCGCGAACTCGACGCGCGCCGCCGGTTCACCGAGGCCATCCTGGAGAGCATTCCCACGGGCGTCATCTCCATCGGCGCCGATGGCTACATCCGGCGCGTCAATCGCGCGCTGGGCCGCATGTTTCCGGCCGCGCAGTTGGCCACCGCCACGCGCCTGGAGGATCTGTTCTCGCGCGAAGACACGGCCGAAATCAAGTACCTGATGAAGCGCGCGCGGCGCACAGGCTTGGCGTCGCGCCAACTGGAGATGCGCAACGAGCGCCAGACCCTGCACCTGGCCGTGACCGTCTCGGCCCTGGAAGAGAAGCTGACTTCCGGATTCGTAATCGTGCTGGAGGACACCAGCGAATTGCTGCGCGCGCAAAAGGCCGCCGCCTGGCACGAAGTGGCGCGGCGCGTGGCGCACGAGATCAAGAATCCGCTGACCCCCATGGCGCTTTCCGCCGAGCGTCTGAGCCGCCAACTGGAACGTCTGCAGATTCCGCCGGAAAACAGCCGCATCCTGAACGAGTGCGCGAGCACGATTTCGCGTTCGGTCGAATCGGTGAAGACGCTGGTCGACGAGTTCTCGCAATTCGCCCGCTTCCCCGCCGCGCAGCCCGTGCGCAGCGATCTGAATGAGGTAGTGGAGGCCGCGCTGGCCGTGTTCCATGGCCGCCTCGATGGCATCGACATGCGCGTGCAGCTTGCCGGAGATTTGCCCCCGGTCAACATCGACAGAGACCAGTTCCAACGCGTGGTGGTGAACCTGGTCGATAACGCCGCCGAGGCCATGCAGGATGCGTTGGTGAAGCGCCTGCTCATTACCACCCAAGCGGGCGCCGCTGAAACCGTCGAGCTGCTCATCGCCGACACCGGCTGCGGCATATCGGCCGACGAGAAGGAGAAACTGTTCCTGCCCTACTTCTCCACCAAGGGCCGCGGTACGGGCTTGGGCCTTGCCATAGTCAATCACATCCTCTCCGACCACGGCGCGCAAATCCGGGTGGAGGACAACCAGCCCACCGGCGCGCGCTTCACCATTGAGATTCCGGCGCTGCTGGACGCCGATAACGGCGATCCCGCGCCGAAGCCGGTAGTGGTCACCGCATGAAGCCCGTCCGCATCCTGATCGTGGACGATGAGCCGGACATCCGGCGGTCTTTGTGCGGCGTGCTGGAAGACGAAGGCTACGCGGCGCACGCCGTGGAAAGCGGCGAGGCGTGTCTCGATGAGTTGGGCCGCGCCGCTTGCGAGTTGGTGCTGCTGGACGTTTGGCTGCCCGGCATGGACGGCATGGAAACCCTGACCCGCATCCAGGAAATGCCCTTGCCCGAGCGGCCCGTGGTGGTGATGATCTCGGGCCACGGCAATATCGAAACGGCGGTGAAGGCCACCAAGCTGGGCGCGTTCGATTTTTTGGAAAAGCCGCTGACCATTCAGAAGATATCGGTGGTGGCCAAGAACGCGCTCGAGCACCGCCGCCTGCAGATCGAAAACAGCCGTCTGAAGGAAGGCACGGAATCGCGCTACCGCATCATCGGCGAGAGCGTGCCCATGAAGGCGCTGCGCCACGAACTGGCGCTGATGGCGGGCACCAACGGCCGCGTGCTCATTTATGGCGAAAGCGGCACGGGCAAGGAACTGGTGGCGCACGCCCTGCACGCCATGAGCCCGCGCGCCGCCGAGCTGTTTGTGGAGGTGAATTGCGCCGCCATTCCCGAAGAGCTGATCGAAAGCGAGCTGTTCGGGCACATCAAGGGCAGTTTCACTAGCGCGCACGAAACCAAGATCGGCAAATTTCAGAAAGCCGATGGCGGGACGATTTTCCTGGACGAAGTCGGGGACATGAGCCTTCGCACGCAAGCCAAGGTGCTGCGGGCGCTGGAGGAGCAGCGCTTCGAGCCGGTGGGCGCGGGCGCTTCCGTCCAGGTCGACGTGCGCGTGGTGGCGGCCACCAATAAGAACCTGGACGAAGAGATCGAGCGCGGCAATTTCCGCGAAGACCTGTTCTATCGCCTGAACGTAATCCCCTTTCACGTGCCGCCGATGCGCGACCGGCGCGAAGACATCCCGCTGCTGGCCGACTACTTCCTGCGCGAGTTCACCACCGCCTACGGCCGCAAGCCCAAGGAACTGACGCCCGAGGCTTACCGCATTCTGCAGGAGTATCACTGGCCCGGCAACGTGCGCGAGTTGCGTAACATGATCGAGCGGATCGTGATCCTGAATCCACAGGTGCGCGTGGACGCGCGGCATATTCCGTTGAACGTCACGCGCCGCCCGGCCGAGCGGCCCATCGACCGCTTCGGCAGCCTGGCCGAGGTCCGCGAAGCGGTGGAGCGCGAGTATATTCTGAAGAAGCTCGAAGAGACTAGCGGCAATGTGACGCGCACGGCGGAGTTACTCGGGTTGGAGCGGAGTAACTTGTATCGGAAGATGAAGACGCTGGGGATTGGGCCGAAGGAGTAGGTCTTGCTAATCGGCCCAGCGTTGCGCCAGTTCCAGTCGTAGGCTACTTCCCCGAGGCTTTCTTGGATTGCTTAGCAAGTGGCGGCCCCGTCCCGTCATGCTCGATGCCGAACAGTACCAGGGACGAGTCTTCCAAGCGCGCGGCATTGGCATGCTTCTTCGCATCCGACATGCACGGTCCGCGGTCCGTGAGAAACC
>PMVV01000252.1 GCA_003166475.1 Bryobacterales bacterium
CCAAGCCAGACCAGGCGTTCGGCGGCGGGGTAGGGCAGCGGTCGCAGCAGGACCGCATTGACCACGCTGAAGATGGCGGTGTTCGCGCCGATGCCCAGCGCCAGAGTCAGAACCACGACCGACGAAAAACCGGGGGATCGCCGGATGCCCCGCAGACCGTAGCGCAGGTCTTGCGCGATACTTTCCAGCGATGGGAAGCTCCAGGCATCGACGGCGCGTTCCTGGATCCGGGTGAGGTTGCCGAGGTGGCGGCGCGCCGCCGCGCGGGCCTCATCGGCGGGCAAGCCGCGCGCGATGTTCTCCTGGATTTCGAATTCCAGGTGGGCATCGATCTCGGCGTTGAGTTCGCCGGCCAGGCGGTGGCGGCCAGCGAGTGTGCGGCAGAGTTTGGACCAGTATTCCCGCAACATGTTCAGCCCTCGGGAGCCAGGATGCGTCCCATGGCTTCGACGAAGCGCTGCCAGTGGGACGTGGCGGCTACCAGTTGTTTGCGGCCGGCGGGGGTGAGCCGGTAGTACTTGGCGCGGCGACCGTTGGGCGAGGTTTTCCATTGCGCCGCGATCCAGGTCCGCTGCAACAGGCGCTGCAGGGCGGGATAGAGCGAGCCGTTATCCACCACAAACTCGTCGCCGGATTGCTGTTCGAGGAACTGGGTGATGCCGTAGGCGTGGTTGGGGCCAAGCTGCAGGCTGCGCAGGAGCAGGACTTCCAGGGTCCCCTGCAGGAATTCGAGCCGTTCCCGTGGATCGTCTACCGTAGACATACTACCCATATACGCGGAAAGCGGACCGTTGTCAAGGGGAGCGGGGCAGAGTGCGGCAAACCGTGGGGCAGGCCATCGTTTTTCGTGGCCTGCCGAGTTCGAGAGCGGTGCGCAGACGACCAACAACGATCGTCGGCGCCACGCCGGGCAGAGGAACTGTCCAGTTAATTCGCGGACAGTCCGAATTCCTGAAAGGTCTCGGTCCCACAACCAGAACGATCTCGGAACCGAGACCCGCCCGCGGTCCAACCGGCGACGACGACCAACCCTCACTTCCCATAAATCGCCCGCACCGCGCTGCGCACATACTGCTCGTCCGTCAGCCCTTCCACCGCCACCTCCGGAAAGCTCACCAACCCCCGAAAGTAGCCTGCCAATTCTCCGAACAACTTCACGCGCGCCGGCGGCTCATAGCCATCGCTGCAGGACATGCAGGACCCAGAAAAACTTCGTGCTTTCCCATTGTGGCGGGCCCACCAACTCGCCGGGGATCGCAAAGGAATCTGGAGCCTGCACGTTACGCGCAACTGGCGTCTGACGCTTCAGATCAAGGATGGCGAGATATGGGACGTGGACTATGAAGACTATCATTAGGGAGAAGACCATGCGAATGCACAACCCCGTTCATCCGGGACGATTTCTCCGGTCCGAAGTCATTGAAGCCCACGACCTCTCCGTCACGGAGGCGGCTAAGGTTCTGCGCGTATCGCGCCCGGCGCTTTCCAGCCTCCTGAACGCGAAAGCAGATCTCTCCGGCGAGATGGCCCTCCGCTTCGAGAAAGCGTTCGGCGTCGATATGGACACCTTGATGCGAATGCAGAATTCCTACGACATTGCGCAGACACGCAGCCGCGCGAAGGAAATTAACGTCGAGCGCTATGAGCCCCGGCCGGCGGCTTAAGTAGTGCGTTACGGCGCCACCCGATGGCTCGGACAAGCTTGAAACGAAGCGGGAGACCCTGCTGTCGGAAGACCCAGGGGCGGAATCGTTCGGGGCGATTGCTAGTGCTGGTGAAGGGCCTATTGAAACGTTCCCTTGCGCCGACAAGAAGTAACTCAACACCGCCGCTTGTGTGGCGCGCAGTTTCTCCCGCGCGGCCCTGTCACTTCCTCCTTGCGCTCACAATCTCAAAAAGCCGAGCGGCAGCTTCTTCGCGAGCCTCGAACTGAGGCGGGTCCCAAACTGGATCGGCGTCAACCTGCCATCGCCCGTCCACCTCGACCAGGCGCCCAATCAACTTTCCACCCGGCGCACTGGAAACGGATATTCGGCCGTTCGGCTCGTTGCGGTAGAAGAGTCGTATAAGGCCCCTGGGTTCGAGAGCTTAGAGCCGATCTTCCGGCGCGGGCTCAACCGCTGGAACCTTGTCCAGCGCGGCCATGAAGCGTTCCCGACTGCCGCGTTCGGCCATCTGCTCCACGCGGGCCCACCCGGAAAGTTGCTCGGCCAAGGCCGCTGTCACGATCCGCTCCACGGAGACCTGCTGCCGCGCAGCCAGATCGGCAATCTGGCGGTACATCGCGTCGGGAACAGTCACGTTGAGAGTCATAGCGCCTCTCCTATTATCGCAAGGAATTCCCGCGGCGAGATGACTCGAACGCCGAAGCGCTCGGCCCCCACGAAATCCCTGGTGTTGAAGGTAATTAGGAAATCGGCCCGGCTTTCCACGGCCAATTCCAGCACGAAGTCGTCCTTCGGGTCGAGCAGAAGCGGGCGCCAAAGGAAGAAGATGTTACGCAGATTCGCCTTGGCGCAGGGGAGTACAACACGTCATCGATGTCACTACCGCTCAGAGATTCGCCCGTGCAGACCCGCTTGAGCGTCTGCTCGTATTCGAGGACCAGCGGCACCGAAAGGTTGATCCGCCATCGATCGTCGCCCACCAGCCGCAATAAACGGTGCGACGCTCCGAGACTGGACAACAACCCAGCGACAAGCACATTGGTGTCGATCACTACCTGGTACATGGCCCCTCACTTCCCATAAATCGCCCGCACCGCGCTGCGCACATACTGCTCGTCGGTCAACCCTTCCACCGCCGCCTCCGGAAAGCTCACCAACCCCCGAAAGTAGCCTGCCAACTCGCCGAATAGCTCCACGCGCGCCGGCGGCTCATAGCCATCGCGCATGGCCAGCGCCGTCACCGCGATGCGCACCGCTTCCGGATCCACACGGCTGCGCAGACGCGCGGCCAAGTGCGGAAACGCCGCCAGCGAATTGTATTTCACCGGCGCGATCTGTTCCACGTCGGGCTCCAGCAGCTTCGCCTCGCGCAGCACCACCGTGTTGGCCGCCAAATCGCCCAGGCGTTGCCCCTTGCGGCTCACCAGGCACGCGGTCACTCCCACCAGGTAAGCCGCCGGCAGGAAGTCGATGGCGCGCAGAAGATTGCGCAGCACCACCTGCGCCGGACGCAAACGCAGCCCTTGCGCGTCCACCACTCTCAAACCGAACAGGCGCTTGCCCAACGTTTGCCCGCGCCAGTACCACTCGAAAGCCATCGCATACGCCATCGAGGCCATGAAGTAGAGGAACACCTGCAGCGCGGTGGCCCAGTCGGTGCCGAGCATCGCGAACACGCGGGCACCCCTCTCGATCGCCGTGGCCGCCGCCGCGAGCACCAACCCGTCCACAGCCCATGCCAGCGCGCGCAACACCGGCGATGCCAGCCGCAGCGAGAACACCACGCCTTCCGGCGTCTCGATGCGCAATGCCGGCGTGCGGGCCGCACTCATTCCCGGCCCACCCTCGCAAGAAAAATGGTGAGCGCCGCCATTTCCAAGACCCCGAACGCGATCTTCAGGCTATAAGGCAGCACCGGCTGATGATACTGCGATACGAACGCTTCCACGATGCCCGCCCACACCAGCATCGCCGCCGCGCCCAGCGCGATGGCGAGCAAATCGTGCGCCACGGCGCGTAGCCGTTCCGCGCGCGTCGCCCGTTCTCCCCAGCCGATCAGCGCGCTGGCCAGCACCAGTCCGGCTTGCCCGCCCAGCAGAATCGCGGGGATCTCGATGGCCCCGTGCGGCAGCAGCCAGCCCGCCAGAAACTGCCCGTAGCCCGCGCCCACATAGTCCGCCGCCACCGCGCCCAGGATCACGCCGTTGTAGAACAGCAGGATGATCGTGCCCACGCCCCACGTCACACCGGCTGCCAGCGTCATCACCGTGACCTGGATATTATGGGTCATCAACTGCGCCGAAAACGAAGCCTTTTGGCCGTGCAGCCGGTCGGTCTTCGCACTCTCGGCGCTTTCCTCTTGCGCCACGCGCTTTGCCGGCGATCCCATCAGCCCTTCAAACGGCATCAGCACCGCCTTCGCATCGGGATCGACGCGAATGGCAAACCAACCGAAAGCGCACCCCGCGAGCGTCAAGCCCACAGCCAGCCGGAACGCGCCCAGATGCCGGCGAAAGGCGCGCGGAAACGCCGCGATGAACGCGCCCCAGCGAATCTTCCCGGCCCGCGCGCGCGTCTCGTGGATCTCCGCATAGGCGCGCGAAACTAGCGACTCCACGTACGCGCGTAACTGTGGCTCGGTCGCGAAAGTGTCCAGACGCACAAGGTCCGCCGAACACCGCTCATACAGGTAGTGCAGCCGCTCGATCTCCGGAATCGACATGCGCCAATTCGGCTCCAGGCGCAACCGGTCGAGCAGCGCCTGCAGTTCGTTCCAATAGACCCGCTCGGTAGTTACGAATCGCGGCAGGTCGAGGATCACAGCAACTGCCTCCGCTTGATCTCCAGATACGCCGCGGTGGCCTGCGCCTTGATGTTCTGCGGATCCACCACTGACATGCGCACGCCGCGATTGTGCAGCGCGATCTGCAACTCGCGCATCTTATTCCACAGCATCTGCCCGGCCAGGGCCCGATACGCCGACTCCACATCGGCCGGGGCATCGTTCTCGAAAAGCGGCTGCGACCCGGCGGTGCGCATCGCGTTCACCAGCACCAGATGCCTGCGCGCCACCAGCGCCACCTCGCGCGCGAACGTCTCGGCCAGCAGCGGATCGTCCAGCGAAGTGAAGAAGATCAGCAGCGAACGGCGCCGCAGATTGAGCTGCAAACTGGTGAACAACTCGCGAAAATCCGGGCTCACGCGCCGCGCGTGCAGGTTGTAGATGGTCTCGCGGCACAAGCGGAAATGGTCCATGCCGCTGCGCGCGCGAATCATGCGGTGCGGGCGGTCGCTGAAGGTGATCAGGCCGAAGCGGTCGCCCTGCCGTTCGGCGGCCAACGCCAGGTGCAGCGCGGCCGTCACGTAGCTTTCCAGAATCTGTTCGCGCGCCGACAGGCGGGAAGCATCCACTACCACGTAGACTTCCTGCGCGTGCTCCACCTGATAGAGTTTCACCACCGGACTGCGCCGGTGAGCCGTCGCCTTCCAATGGATATCTTCATAGCTATCGCCCGGTATGTACTCGCGCAGCCGCTCGAACTCCCGGCCCTTACCCACTTGCCGATGCACGCGCATGCCGGCATTCGGCGCGCGCAGAAATAGCGCCGCGGTGGCGCGATCGCGCAGGTTCGGATAGACGCGCAGGTTGCACTCCACCGGCACGCGCGCCCGCGCCAGCCACAGTCCCAGCGGCGAGGGAGTCTCCACATGCAGATCGCGCAACGCATGATCGCCGCGCGTGGTGCCCGTGCAAGGCCAGGCCAACGTGGATCGGCCGGGCTGCAACGTCACGCTTTCCGTGAGCCGCTCGGATGCGACGCCCTCCGGCATCGCTAACCCGGCACGCAGGGAAAGCACCCGCGCCGAGCGATTCTCCAGCGTGATGGTAACGTCCGCCCGGACATCTTTGGTGAGCCGGACCATCTCGGGCGCACACGCGCCGAACGCTGCCACGCGCTGCCGGCCGGCCATCGCATCCACCACGCTCGCCGCGAAGCACACCGCCAGAATCGCCGCGCAGGGCAGCGCCAGTCCGGGCATGATGCCGGCCAAAGTGGCCACCGGCAAAACCACCAGCGCGGCGGCAAGCAAGGCGCGCGAACCCGGAACGATCATCGCGGCACCGGCACCTCGTGCAGAATGCGATCCAGAACTTCGCCCGTGCGCACGCCCTCCAGTTCCGATTCGGGCCGCAGCAGCAGCCGGTGTTCCAGCGCTGGCGATGCCATGGCGCGCACATCGTCGGGGCTCACGAAATCGCGCCCGGCCAGCGCCGCCCACGCGCGGCTGCCCGCCAGCAGAGCCTGCGTGGCGCGCGGCCCTGCGCCCACCAGCACGCTGTCGTCGGTGCGCGTGCGCCGCACCGCTTCCACTACGTACTCCACAAGCTGCTCGCTCACCTGCACAAGCTGCAATGCGGCGCGCAGTTCGGCGAGATCCGCCGTCGAAAGGCACTGGCGAACCTCGCCGCGCCGCAGCACCGCCTCCGGCGCATGCTCATCCAGACTGCGGCGCGCCAAGTCGAGCTCCTCTTCCCGCTGCGGCCAGGTCATCGGAATCTTCAGCATGAAGCGGTCTTTCTGCGCTTCGGGCAACGGATACGTGCCTTCCGATTCGATGGGATTCTGGGTGGCGAAAACGGTGAAATTCGGCGATAGCGAATGCGTCTCGCGATCGATCGTCACGGTGCGCTCCTGCATCGCCTGCAGCAGCGCGGACTGGGTCTTCGCCGGCGCGCGATTGATCTCGTCCGCCAGCAGGAACGCGGTGAAGACCGGGCCTTTGATCAGCGAGAATTCGTTGCGCTGCAGGTTGAAGACGTTGGTGCCCGTGATGTCCGCCGGCATCAGGTCGGGCGTGAACTGAATGCGATTGAACTCGCATCCCAGCACGCGCGCCAGCGTACGCGCGAGCAGAGTCTTGGCCAAGCCCGGCACGCCTTCGATCAGCGCGTGCTGGTTGGTCAGGATCACCACCAGCGACTGGCGGATGGCATCTTGCTGGCCGATAATCACCTTGCCGATCTCACCGGTGACGCGCTCGATGGCCGCTTGAAATTGATCTAGATTCAAATTGCTCCTTTCGCCCGCAACATTGTTTCGATGTCGCGCAACCGGGCCTCCGCCTGCGCGCGGCGTGCGGGCGCGACGTCGCGCGCGTGGCTCTTCAGCCATTCTTGCCAGCACGCGGCGGCCAGCCGCTCCGGCGCAATGTGTCTGCGCAATAGCGTGACCAGGCCGGCCACGGATGTCCTCCCAAAAACTTTCGCCTCCCGCGGCGCGCTCGAAACCGGCGGGAAGCTGGACGCATTCTTCCAAATGAAAAGCATCGCGCAGATCGCCAGGCCGAGCGCCAATCCGTGCAACCGAAATCGGCGCGCCAGCGCGACCACGCTGCCGCTCTCCACGATGCCGAAGTGCGCCTCGTCGAATACAATCCGCGTGTGTGGGCCGATCGCGCGCGCCAGCAGCGCTGTCTGCTTCGCCTCCGCGACAGACTGATTATCGAACAACCGGCCGGTCGCCACCAGCACCACGCTCCCTTTCCCAAACGCCCTCTCCACCGCAACCGGCCGCGTCCCGTTCCGCTCCAGAATTTCCCAATTCTTCGCATCGGCGAAATACAAATTGCCGCGGCCCTCTTTGTCGAAGTCGAGGCCGAAGCGAACGCCCCACAGCTTTTCGATCGGGGCCAGCCGCGGCGGCTCCCGTCCAGACGCCTCACCCATCCCGAACACCAGGCGATTGCCGCGTTGCGCGGATTCCTCCAGCGCGTGTATCTCGGCATCTGGCTGCATGGCGAAGCTGTGCGGTTCCAGCCCCAACAGCAAGACCGTGCTGTCGCGGTCCGCCAAGCGCTCCAGAGGATGGTAACTGCGCACCACCGTCATGCCCGCCAGGCGGCTCAAACTCTCGAAAATCACCTTGGCCCCGGCCGGGTCGCTGCGCAGCGTGGAATATGCCGGATAAGCATCGCCGCCCGCAAACTGCCGGTTGAAAAGATACAGGACCCCGCAGCCGAAGGCCACAGCCAGAAACGCCAGCAGCACCGTGGAGCCGGACTTCTTCATGCCGCCGCCTTGATCTGCTGCAGCCGTTGCCGGAAAGCCTCGGTATCCTCCGCAGTGACGCTGTGCGTGCCATACCAGGCGCGCTCGAAGTTGATCACGTTCACCGCAAACAGCGCGCGCGCCTCCGGAAACTCCCGCGCCCTGCGCCTGACCTCCAGTTCATACTCGCGATTCGTTTTGCCCGGGTGAATGGCGATCCATTCGTGGCTTCCCAGCCATGCCAGATTGGCGAGATAAAGAGCCCGCAGAGCGGCACGGTAATCGCCTCCGCCCGCGCAGTTCTCCGCCAGCGCGATCCACTCTTCTTCCGGAAGCCGGTCCGCCAGCAGATTCTCGTCGTGTAAGCTCACCGCCACGCCGCCCGCCCCCAACATGCGCGCCGGCTTGCTTTTGGCGCGCCGCAGTCGCCACGCGATCAGCCCAGCCAGAGCCAGCAGCGCGGCAATGATCGCGTAGACGCTCCAGTGCAAAGCCCTGCCGGGCGGCGCACCAGTCTCGTGAGATGACGGGCTAGAAAACTTCTCGCGCAGCCACTTCAGCAATCGCTCCATGGCATCGCCAACGCTACGCAGCCCCCGCTGAACGGTATCCGCTAAACGGTCCGTTACGGTGACCAGCCACGGAACATTGCTTGCCCGTTTCGCGACGGAGGGCGTCAATCGCCAATCGTATTCGGGTGATTGCAAAGTCTGCCGGATGGATTGGTCGAGATCTAGCGGCCTGAGAGGCCGCTGCAGGCCACGGGCCTGCCCCACAAAGACACCGAGTACAATCAGAACGGCGGACGCCACCATGCGCAACGCCGCGCGCAAATCTTCCCCGGTCGCGCGCGATTCCAGGTGAAAGCCGCGCAGGCCATAAACCGCCTGCGTGAACGGATCGAACGCCATCCAGGCCAGCGCCATCGCCGCCAGCCAGAATAATGAATTGTCCACGTAGTATGTCTCGCCCCGGCTGAAAACGGACTCATAACCGGTGAGCATCCGCACCAGTTGCGGCAGCACCGCGAGGAGAATCACCACATTCAGCAACAAGATCAGGTACAACACTGTGAGGAGCAGAAGCACGCCCCAGCCCTGCCGCTGTTCGAAGCCGGCCAACTTGCGCGCCTGGGCCACAAGCTGCGCCAAGTCCAGATCCTCGCGGTCCGCCAGCGCCGCCGCACTCCGGTAAAATGCCGCCATCCACGGCAGCGGCAGAATCATGCCAACCGCCAGCGCCATGGCCACCGGCTTGGTCCCGGCGAGGAATGCCTGGCTCGCCGCCAGCCGCCAGAGCCGCCGGCGCGTCCACGGCAACTCCGGCCGCCCGCCGAACTGACGATCTAGCCGCCCCGCGAATACCGCGCGCCAGCAGTTCATCCACACCAGCAGCAATGCCAGCGCTAACGCCTCCAGCGCGCAAGTCGCATCGGACGTCCGGGGCTGCGTCATGTCATTCCAGAAGACCAGCAGTCCCAGCGCAAAAGGCGCGGTGCCGATCGAGTGACAGGCGATGGTGGCGAGCGGTGCGGCCCGCAGCGCATGCACTGCGTCTTCGAGCAGATCGAGCGCGCCCGCGCGCGCTAACGGATGCGCCATGCATGCTCCGCTCGCGCCGCGATTTCCAGCAGAATCTCGCCGCCGATATAGAAGATCGACCAGGACAGCAGCAGTCCTCCCAGAGCCGCCAGGGGCGCAAGCAGCGCGCGCGAGCGGTGCCGGCGCGCCGGAGCGGCGCGGGCAATCGACTGCAAACACGTCGCGCACAGCAGCCGCGATTCATGCTCCGTCACGCACTCCCGGCAGAAATGACGGCCGCACGCCGGACACCGGCAGACCGCTTCCCGCAGCTCATGGTTCCAGCAGCGCTGATGAATCAGGGCGCCCGTCATTCCGGTTTGAAGGATAGCACGAACCCCGCGACCGCCAGCAGCGCCGCACCTCCGCTATATATAGGAAGCACCACGCCGGAGCGCGCACGCGCGCGCACGGCGAGAGGGCCCCGCTTGCCCGCAAACGCCGCGTCCACGGCATCGCCAATCATCTGGGCATACGTGATGCCGCCGATGAACAGCAACGCGACAATCGCCAGTCGCTGCATGCCGGTCCGCAGAATGCCGCGATGCCTCTGTACAAAGATCCAGATGGCGGTCGCGATCTGCACCACGGTCAAAGTCACCGACACATTCGCCAGCCACGCGCTCGGCGTGCGCATCTCGAGCATGGTGACCACCGCATCGGCGAAGAGGCTGGCCAGAAAGATGTCCGAAACCCAAGTGCGCCTGCGCCCCACTGCGGACCGGCTGTCCGCGGCGGCAGGATAACTCGCCGCATCCACCGGCCCCAGCGCGCGCAAATCGGCCGCTTCGGCCCAATCCTGGGTGAACACGCCCTGGACTTGGGCAATCTTCCGCTCCAGTTCCGCCAGCGCCTTGCGCGCCGTCCACATGCGGTAGAGTGACGGCAAATCTTCGCGGCTGACGGCTGTATACAACCGGCACGTGCAACTCCGGGCCGTCGAAACATAAATCCAGCCCGCCGCCAAAGCCGCCAACAGCAGCCAGCCCCAGCCGGTCAGCGCGGGCACGCGCACCCGCACGATCAAGACGCCGATCAGCAGGATCAGGGCAACTGCCAGCATGGGCGTCGAGATAACCAAGCGGGGGACTTTGGTAATGACAATAGCCTGAATATCGCGAAAGTAAAATCTCTTGTACTGCTCCTGAAACCTCGTGGATCTGACCAGAAGTAAATGATCCGCGCCAGTCCACAAGCTGGACGAAAAGACGAACCCGCGGCGGCGGCCCGGAAGCTTGCGGTACTTCTGCCCGGTATCAGCCACGCCCGGCCCCCGCCTTCAGCACAACATACGCGATGCCCCAGGCCCAGCCGCCGATCTCGCACAACGCGATCGCCGCGGCCAGCGCCGATCTCCACCGCCAGCGCCGCACCAGGCTGAGCGGCCGATTCCAATAGCGCAGCGCGATAAAAAGCGCGATAGGCGCGGAGATAAAGGTGAACGGCCACGCCAGCAACGGAGCTACGGCCACGATCAGCGCCGTGGAATCGAATAGCGTGCGCGAGTTTTCGAACTCCATCGTCTTAGCCTGGTATTCGCCCGCTGTGAAGCACGATGCGCACCACACCGCGCCCTTGAATTCGACCGAGCAAAGCTGGCATACAAACCGGCCGCAACGGCTGCACGAGGCCACCGCGCGCTTGCCGGGGTGGTCGAAGCAGGTGGCCTCGCCCTCCGCCGCGGCCTCCGTCGCCACCGGACCGCTCGGTGCATAGAACAGCGCCGGAAAGACGCGCACCGTGCTCCGTGCGCCGCACTCCGGACACAACGCGGCATGCTGCCCGGCGAGCTCCCACTTGGGCAGTGGACGGTTGCAGCGGTTGCAGGGTACCGGCATTTTAGAGCGGCGGCTTACTCACTTTGATCACGCGCGTATCGCACATCATGTCGTGCAACGCCCGTTTCTCGGAGTCGAACCCCGCCATGATGTAGCCAATCATCAGAATAATCCCGCTCACGATCTTCGCAAAGTAGCGGCCCACCGCGCGCCCCAACGATATCGGCCCTCCATCGGGACGAACCACCTTCAGATCCAGCGCCATCTTGCCCGGCGTCGCGCCCAAGCGGCTGACGAACAGGCCTTCGTACGTGGCGCCAATAATCATGCCGATCAGATACTCGAACCCCAGCGCCATCAGCATCAGATCCATGCGCCCGCTTCGCGTCATCGGCGCGAAGAGTAACTGCACCACCACCCCGGCCACAAAGAGAATAATGCCGTCCAGCAGCACGGCTGCGAAGCGTATCCAGAAGCCCGCATAAATGAGGGTTGCGGCGGAGGCCACTCCTTCGCGCAGCTTCTGCGCATAGGCGATCTTGCAGTTCGCGCAGATCAGCCGGTCGCCGAAGCGTGCGAGTTCCTCCACGGGCCATGGCTGGCCGCATTCCGAGCAATACTTCACCGTGATCGGCGCTGGTTCCATTTGAGGAGATTGTACCAATGTGGGGCGGGCGTCCACGCCTGCGGTGGGTCTCCAGACCCGCCGGCTCTCGCCATACGGGGCCTGAAGTTGCGACAATAGCGGGAAAAGGTATTTGTATGACCATCGTCCTTCGGCCTGAACATGAAAGAACGATCGCAGAGGCGATTCAATCCGGATTGGAGGCGCTGCGTTCGGAGGATGAATGGCTCGCGCAAAACAAAGAGGCCATCAACCGGAAGATCGAGCATGGTATTGCACAGCTTGATCGCGGCGAAGGCATCTCGGGTGCGGATTTACGCGCACGCCTGGGCAAGCGCAAGGCAGCCTGGCTGGCTGAACAGAAGCCTCGATGAACTCTTTTGTTGTCGCCCCGGAGGCCGAAGAGGATATCTTCCATATTTGGCTTTACCGCTGGAGATTGTAGCGGTGCTACATGGCAAACGCAACGTGAAGCGGCTTCTCAGTGAACGACTATAATCCCGTAATGACAAGCTCTTTCCACGAGCGGGTCGCCATCGTGACCGGCGGCGCTTCCGGCATCGGCCGCGCGCTCTGCCAGGAGTTGGCCCGCCGCGGCGCGCTAGCTGTGGTGGCCGATATCGACGCCGCGGGCGCGCAGGAAGTGGCCTCGGCGATCGCCGCGAATGGCGGCCGGGCCGCGGCCGCGCTCCTCGATGTCACGCGCGCCCAGGATGTCGAACGCCTGGTGGAAGACACCGTAGGCACGCACGGCCGCCTGGATTACATGTTCAACAACGCAGGCGTCGGTGTGGCTGGCGAAGTGCGCGACCTCTCGCTCGATCATTGGCGTAAGGCCATCGACATCAACTTGTGGGGAGTGATCTACGGGGCCACCGCCGCCTACGCCGCGATGCTGCGCCAAGGCTCCGGCCACATCGTCAACACCGCTTCCGTCGCCGGCCTCGTAGGCGAACCGGGCCTGGCGCCTTACTCAGTGACCAAGAGCGCCGTAGTGGCTCTGTCGACGGCATTGCGCGCGGAAGCCGAAAGTTTCGGCGTGCGCGTAAGCGTGGTGTGTCCCGGCTTTGTGGACACGGCCATCTACGAGAACGCTATCGGCACCCACATCGATAAGGACGAGCTTCTGGCGAAGCTCCCCGTAAAGCTGGTTTCCGCCGAGGACGCCGCCCGCACCATCCTGCGCGGCGTGGAGCGCAACGAAGCGATCGTTGTGTTCCCGTTTTATGCACGCCTGGCCTGGTGGCTGATGCGCATCAATCCGGGCATCCTCGCCCGATTCCATCGCAGGACGTTGGCGAATCTCCGCGCCACGCGCGCCGCCGCCCCGCCTCACTCGTAGCGCAGCGCCACGAGTGGATCGATGCGCGTAGCCCGGCGCGCCGGAATATAGACCGCCACCCAGGCCACCGCCGCCAGCGTGACCGCCACGGCGCCGAATGCCATCGGATCGTTGGCCTTTACGCCGAATAGCAAGGCCGAGAGCAGCCGCGTAAGGCCGAATGCCGCCGCCAACCCCACCGCCAGTCCGATCCCCGCCAGCAGCAGACCGTGCCCGATTACCATGCGCAGCATGTCGCCGCCGCTGGCGCCCAGCGCCACGCGGATGCCGATCTCCTGTGTCCGCTGCTCCACCGCATACGACATCAAGCCGTATATCCCGAGGGCCGCCAGCAGCAAGGCCGTGCCCGCGAAAATCGTCAGAAGCAGCATATTGAAATTCGCCCGCGCCGTGGATTCCGAGATCACCTGTTCCATGGTGCGGAATTTGGAAACCGGCAACTGCCCGTCCACAGCCAGAAACTCGTGTTGAATCGCGGTGGCGAGCGCCGTGGGTTCCATGGAAGTGCGCACTACCCAGCTCAGCGGAATTATCTTGTTGGCAAGCTGCGTCAGCCCGTCGGTGACCTGACCAGCGGGCACATACATTACGCCCTGATTGGAATCGGTCAACCCGTTTTCGCGCACGTTGCCGACGATGCCAACGATCTCGCGCGCGGGCTCCTCGAATTCAGGACCCAGGCCTTTGCCGAGAGTCATGCTATGGCCGATGGGATCTTCCTTTTGCCAGTATTTCTTCGCCATGGCTTCATTGATGACAATCACGCGGGCAGAGTTTCCCGTATCGTGTTCGCTGAAGACTCTTCCCCGTAGCAGCGGAATCTTGAACGCCGAAAAGTAGTGGGCCGATACCGAGCGCCACTGTTCATCTCCGTTGTACGTGTTGCCCTTCGCGGGCGGCTTGCCGGCAATGTTGAAAGGCAGGTCGATTCCGCCTTCGATGGGCAGCATGATGGCGGTCGCGGCGGATTGCACTCCCGGCAGGCTCTCCAGGCGCGGCGTCATTTGCCGGATCAGGTTGTCAACTTTCGCGGTGGCGTCGTACCGGCCGCCGGATAGCGACGTCTGCAGAGTCAAGATGTTGTGTGGATCGAAGCCCGGATTCACCGCGCGGAGGCTGGCGAAGGTACGGATCATGAGTGCCGCACCCACCAACAGAATCACGGCTAAGGCGATCTCACTGACAACCAGGAAGCCTCGCGCACGGTTTTGGTGGCGGCCCGTTCCCGAGCGGCCGCTAGTGTCCTTGAGCGCCGAATTCACGTCCAACCGGGAGACGTGCACGGCGGGAAAGAGTCCGAACAGGATGCCGGTGGCGAAGGCCACGGCCAGCGTGAAACCGAGCACGCGCCAATCCAGCGCCGAGACTGCCGTCGAGGACTGCAGGCTGTCGCTGATGCGCGGCAGGTTACCCGGTGCGATGGCCAGTAGCGCCCGCACACCCCATGCGCCAATCAGAAAACCAAGCACGCCGCCGGCCAAGGCCAGCACCACGCTCTCGGTCAGGAGTTGCGCTACGATGCGCATGCGATTCGCGCCAACGGCGGTGCGGATGGCCATTTCCCTCTGCCTGGTGGAGGCGCGCGCAAGCTGCAGGTTGGCCACGTTCGCGCACGCGATCAGCAATACGAAGCCCACCGCGCCGAGTAGGATCATCAGCGGCAGTTTCACGTCGCCCACCTGCGCTTCCTGTAACGGCGCCACCGCTACGCTCTCGTTCTTCTCCATCCACTTCGGGTTGGCCTGGCGGAAGCGCTCGCCCGCGATCTTCATCTGGGCTCTCGCGGTCTGCAGACTGACACCCGGCTTCAGGCGTCCGGCGACCATCAGATAGTGACCCTGGTTGGTGCTGTTCGGATCGGCCTGCAAAGGGATGAAGATATCCGCCGGCGGGTCGGACTTGAAAGTGGCTGGCAGGACTCCTACCACGGTGGTGGGTTCTCCTCCTATCTGGATGGCCGTGCCCACCAGCCTCAGATCGCCGCCCAAGCGCCGGCTAAAGAGTTGATAACCGATCACCGCAACCTTAGGCCCGTTCGGCATGTCCTCGTCGGCGGTGAATGTCCGACCGAGCACGGGAGAGACACCGAAGACCCGGAAGAATTCCGAGGAAACATGGATGCCTTTTGCCTGCTCGGGATGGTCGCTGCCACCGATGTTCATGCCCGGGCCCGCAAAGTCGTAAGCGGCCATTGCCTCGAAGACGTCGTTCTTCTTCCAGGCATTGAATTTCGGGATGGAACTCGAGTTGCCACCGCCCTGAAAATCGGGAAAACCGCGCACGACTGTCATGATCCGGTCCGGCTCCGGATACGGCAGCGGCTTCAGCAGGACTGCATTGATCACCGAGAAGATAGCGGTATTGGCGCCAATACCCAAAGCCAGCGCCGCGACGGCGATGGCCGTGAAACCGGGACTCTTCCGGAACACGCGAAAGGCGTGCCGCAAATCGGCCAGCAGGTTCTCCATACCTGGAATACGATCCAGGTTGCCGAAGAGTTCCACGATTTCCTGTACTACACCGCCTGCTTCACCTTCTTCGCGAACTTGTGCCGGAACTTTTGCACCTTCGGCGCCACCACGTACGAACAATACGGCTGCTGCGGATTGTTGGCGAAGTATTCCTGATGATAATCTTCCGCCACGTAGAACGCCGATGCGGGTGCGACCTCGGTCACGATCGGATCGTGAAAAGCCTTGGCCGCCGTCAGCTCGCGAATCACATCTTCAGCCGTCGCGCGCTGCTCATCCGAGTGATAGAAGATGGCGGAGCGGTATTGCGTCCCCGCATCGTTGCCCTGCCGGTTGAGAGTGGTTGGGTCGTGAATAGCGAAGAAGACTTCCAGAATGTCGCGGAAGGAAGGCACATCCGGATCGAAAGTGACTTGCACAACCTCGGCGTGACCGGTGCGGCCCGTGCATACGTCGTGATAAGTGGGATTCGGCTGGCGCCCGCCCATGTATCCGGATTCTACGGAGAGCACGCCCTCCATACCGTCATAGACAGCTTCCAGGCACCAGAAACATCCCCCGGCGAGCGTAGTGGTTTCGCGTTTGGACATGGTCTTAGGGTAGCGCACCCGTGGCGGCTTCGATCTCCACTCTGTCGCTCACATGCAGCAAAAAGGTGCTGGGGTTCTTCATGCCCCATTTCACGTAAGGGATGGCGAAACTCGCCTTCACGGACGCCTGGCCGTTGCTCATCTGCACCTGGACCGGAATCGTAATCTCGTGCGCCGCGCCGTGAATGCGAAACATTCCGTGTACCTGAATCTGCGACGCGCCCTGCGGAGCCACCGCGCCATCCACGCGGTCCGGCGTGAAGACGATTTCCGGATACTTCGCGCTTTCGAGAATCTCCTTGTGCATGCGGCGGTTGCGCGAATCGTCGCCGCTCGCCCCGCTGGTCGCGTCCACCACCACTTCGCCGGAAATCTTGCCGGTGGCCGGATCGAAGCGCACGGCGCAGTGGGCCAGCTTGAAGCTGCCGTGTACCGTGTGCAAAGTGGCGGACAGCTTGAATTCGACGGTGGTGCGTGCGGGGTCCGGATTCAGCACGATTTCCTGACCCCGTGCGGCGGCGCAAACGGCCAGCGCGGTCAAGAGTAATTCGGCGCGCATAGATGGAAGGATAGCAGCCCTTGAAAGATGCGCGGCTCGAAGGCCATGGCGCGGAATGCAGGCGTTCGAAGCCACGTTCGCCGATCCATGGTGAGCATCAGTCGCGACATCAGCGTGGGGCGCCGGGCCAACCTGCGGTGCGCTGCCTGGTAACGCGCGAGATCTCCGGATGCCAGGCTATCGGCCAGCGCGATCGCCTGATGGAACGACAGGCATAGCCCTTCGCCGGTGATCGCATCCACCGAGCCGGAAGCGTCCCCGA
Source organism: Bryobacterales bacterium (assembly GCA_003166475.1). GTDB lineage: Bacteria > Acidobacteriota > Terriglobia > Bryobacterales > Bryobacteraceae > Bog-159. Next base: position 16,924 of record PMVV01000252.1, read on the forward strand.
TGAGCGCGACATTGCCGCGATAGACGCGCGGGAGGCTGCGATTTGCCGTGACCGCGCCGCGTTCGGTAGTCGCGCGCGGCGCACCCGCCAGGCGCGCGGCAAGTTGCGGGAACTGCGCCAGCGCTTCATCCAACCGCAGGCGCCGGTCGCGTGAAATGAGCGCGGCGCAAACCTCCTGCGCTCCGATCGGTGTCACGTAGATCTGGCACCCCGCGCCCCAGTGCAATTCCATATAGTCGCTCCAGGGCGCGACGCGATAGTGTATGCGGAAGCCGAAGCGCTGGTCGACCGGCGGCTTCGCGGCGAGCCCGGCCCACCGTCTCACGCGCGAATGAAATCCGTCGGCGCCGACAATCCAACGGGCGCGTATGGTCTGGTCCGCCATGGAGACTGGCGTGCCCCACAACATGCGAACGCCGGCTGCCGCCGCCGCTTCCACCATCCTGGAATGCAAGACGGTGCGGCGCACACCGAGCGCATAACCGTTCGGAAACGCCGACTCCACGGAAACGCCGCAGCCCACGAATCGAATACCGCCGAACGGCTGCGCGTCGGCGGCGTCCAGCGCCACGCCCAGGCTGCGCAGCACGGCCAGACCATCGGGCATCAGTCCTTCGCCGCAGGCTTTGTCGATGGGCGGGCGCGCGCCGTCCGCAAGTGTTACATCGAAACCCTTGCGGCGTGCGGCGATCGCGGCTGCCAGGCCTGCTGGGCCGCCGCCAATTATGAATATGTCGGTTGGCTGCAATAACGGCAGACGGCGGCCGGCGCTGTTGCGTTCCGGTCAGGGCTATTAACCCAAGCCTTCCAAGTACTGGAAACTCTTGCGCAGCGATTCGATGGGATCGCCGGGCGTCTCATCCTGCTCCACGAAATAGTGTTTCACACCAGCCTGCTTGGCGGCGCGGATGACCGCGGCGATATCCACGGCGCCGTCGCTCAGATCGTGAAATGCGGCGCTCGGGATGTTCTCGTTGAAGCGCGGCTCCACGCCCGGCGCGACATTCTTCAAGTGCACCAGCGGAATGCGATCGCCGTATTGTTGCAGAATGCTAACCGGATCGACGCCGGCCACGTGCGCCCACATCACATCCAACTCCAGACCGACAAGTGTGGGGTCGGTGGTCTTCATCAGCACGTCGAGCAATCTGCCATCCCCGGCGGGCTGGTATTCGAAAGCGTGATTGTGATAACAGAGACGCATGCCGGCTTTGCGCGACAACTCGCCGGCGTGGTTGAGGGTCGCGCCCAGTTTGCGAATCATCTCCACGCCGCCGCGGTCGCGCGGATCGATCCACGGGCAAACCACGTATTGGAAGCCGTGCTTTTTGGCGTCTTCGAGCGCGGCCGGCAGTTTCTCCGGCTGGTGGATGAAAAACTGCGGGTCGAGGTGTACGCTAACGGCCTTCAGCGAAGTCTCTTTCAAGCTCGGCCAGATGCCGTCGAGGCCATCCGCGGTGCATTCCACTTCGCGATAGCCGATCTGCTCGATGGCGCGCAAAGTTACGAGCGGCTTCTTCGGCAGCACAGTGCGGACGGTGTAGAGTTGCACGCCGACTGTTGCGAGAGCGCGGGCGTGGAGTGAAGCGGCCGTGGCCGCGGCGGCTGTGGTTAGAAACGAGCGGCGGGAGGTGGATCGCATCTTCATATGGTATAACCTACCGCAACTGCAAGTTTACCGAGCCGCGACCAATACCGAGCCGCGACCGTCAGGGAGCGGTTTTCCGTCAAGCCGGGCTTGGATGGGCTGGCGGTCCAGTACAATGAATACGTGGTCAACCTGGACACATTGCGTGCGATACGGCGGGAAGAGATCCTCCGCCTCGCCGAGCGTCGTGGCGCTTATAACGTGCGTGTATTCCGTTCCGTGGCCCGCGGTGAAGCCAATGAGAACAGCGATCTCGATCTGCTGGTCGCGTGGGAGCCGGGCAGGAGTCTGCTGGATCATGCCGGGCTGGTTCAAGATCTTCAGGAGTTGCTTGGGACGAAGGTCCATGTCGGGACCGAGAAGTCGCTCCATTGGTACGTGCGCGATCGGATCCTCCGTGAGGCGACGCCACTGTGAAGGATGACCGCCTTTACCTCCACCACATGCTGGAGCGCTGCCACCGCATAACCCGCTTCACCGCAACGTGGAGGTAACCGGCGAAGCGGCCAGGCGGGTTTCGTCCGAGGCGCGAGGCTGCCTGGCGTCACTCGATTGGAAGGCGATCTGACCTCGACGAAGTCTGGAACGTTGCCTCTTCCCGGACACCTGAGCTCCGGGAAGAACCACTTCGATTCCCGTTAGCGCTGCCAATTCCTCACAGACTTACGGGCGTTGGCGCCGTGACGCGAACACTGCCAGGGCGAGGCTGCTTTGCTTAGATTAGAATGAACTGTGCAGCCCAAAGCAATTCCAGTTGTATTCACACCTGGCAACGAACCATACCTGGGACGTGAGCTCCTCTTCCACTTCGATCAACTCATAAGCTCCGCGATGGAGCAAAACTCTATGGCTGCTCCGACATCCCATGGTCGCGTCCTTTCGGACCACCAGGAAATGGCGTGCCAAGTCATCGCGCAGGCGCTCAGCATCGCGCTTTCAATCCGCGAGTTGATTAGGCAAGGCTATCTTTTCGGCGCGCACGTGCTCCTCCGGGCTCTGGTGGAACGAGCGGCTATTTTGCTTTACGTCCACCTCTATCCGAACGACATCGAACGATGGAAACGAGGCTGGCACCAAGGTGATGCTCCGGGCCTCGCGAAGATGTTCGACGCGATCCAGGCGAAGCAGCAGCACAACCCCGCGATCCCCGGGCGGGACCTTACGGCAACAATGAATAGTCTGTTGCACTCCAAGCCTGACTCGGCTCCTTGGAACATGGTCCCACTTGGAGAAACTGGTTTCGGTCATGCGGCTTCGAAGATCTTGAACAGACCGGACCTCTGCGACGATCTCTGTGCAAATGCGATTCCGTGGCTCGCAGTTGTGCAAGGCATGATGGCTGCGTACTTTCCTAACGAACCGGCCGTCACTTCGGATCAGGTTCACTGAACCCCGCGTCGCGTTTCCGGCCGGTTCCGTCGCTAGCAATCTCACGCAGCGTCCACAGCGGTATCGACCGGCGGCAAGCCACCCCAGATCAGGACATCCGGGCACAAGTCGGCGCCGGCAGGCCAAACCAGCGTGCCGCCTTCCACACGAAACTCCATAAACCGCATCTTGTCGTTCCGAATCTCAGAGAAAACCGGACCCTCCAACATTGGTCCAAGATCTCTCTCGATTACGCGACCGTCGGTCAGAGTGAGCTGTACGCGGTAGTTGCCCAGCGCCTTGGCTTCCCGGATGCGAACCAATTTCATGTCTCCTCCTTAGTCCAGTGGGGCGATGGATTCCAAAGTCGTTCCACCCCGAGCCCGTTCCCAGTCCGCTCTCAGTTCCTGGCGATGAAGGGCTGCCCATTCGAGTACCAACGCCATGGCTCTCCTTGGGAGCTCTCCCCTGAGGATGGCGAGCGTCTCTATCTCAACAAGAGCCTCGTATTCCCCATATTCGGCGTGGAAATGCGCGGGGCTGTGATCTCTAAAGTACATCCTAACCACAATCCCAAAAAATCGAGTTATCTCAGGCATTTCTTCTCTTGATTCTACCTTCTTGGCACGCCCAGCGCCCGGCAGCCGCGTCGGCCACATCGGCCAGGCGCGGCGGTCTCGCCCGCGCCCCTCCCGCCCAAAGCTGCGCTCGGCGGGTTCGATTCCCGTTAGCGCTGCCGAACTACCGGGAGCGCGCCGGAGCGTATGTCAGAATCAACGCACCGGGAGCAACCGGGATCGACACGGGAAGACCCGCCTCCAGCAGCTCACTTCCCAGGTATTCGGATTCGTGCTTCGTGTCCATGTCTACAACCTTATAGCGCACGGCCGGGTCCAGCCCCCGCAGCCGGAAGCGCGCCGATTCGAACGGGCTATCGGGCCGCCGGAAGGCTTGCACCATGCCGTCACCCCGCTCGGAGCGATGGAACTGCCAGGCCATCCACGCCGTGCCTTCCGTGCTGTAGGTGGTCAGGGGATAGTAGTCGCCGTAATAGAAATCGGCGATGCCGCGCCACTGGGCCAGCAAGCCGCCGAGCTTTCGGTAACCGTCTTCGGAGCGCGCCGGATCCAGACCGATGGCCACCGCCGGCGTCATCTGGCTGCGGAAAATGTACGGCTCCACGGCATTCACCGCCGTGCCGAAATACGGAATCCACAATGCCATTCCGTAAGTCATTTGCTGCATGGCGGCGGGCTCATAGGCGAAATCGCTGCGCCATAGAGGCACCGCGCGCCGCAGCGTCTCCAGGTCGTTGCGCCTTCCTCCGGAGGCGCACGTGTCGATCAACATCGTGGGAAAGCGGCGACGCAACTCGTCCCAGTAGGCCAGGTAACCCGCAACGTGCTTCATCTCGGTGATGCCCTGCCGGTCGCTCGCGTCATTCGCCCGCCAGATAGCCAGCGGCTCGAAGTTGAAGTCCTGGCGATAGAGGTCGATCCCTTGTTCGCGGATGAGCCGGCTGACGCGATCGACGAGCCACCCGCGCGCTTCCGGATTCCCCAGGTACAACAGCTTGTCTTTGCCATCCCGCCCCAGCAGCCATTCGGGATGGTTCTCATAAAGCCAGGAGCCGGGCGCGACCCGCTCCGGCTCAAACCAGAGAATGGTCTTGAGTCCGTGCGCGTGCGCTTCCGCGGTGACCGGCGCCAGCCCGCGCGGGAAACGCCGCGGGTCCGGCTCCCAGGTTCCCGTGTTCCACCATCCAGTCTGGAACGGATACCAGCCCGCGTCCATCCACCAGTAATCGATCGGCAGCCTGGAATCCAGATCGCGTTTCAGAAAGCGCAACTGGTTTTCTTCGTTGGCATCCTGCATCTCGATGGTGTAGCGATTGCTGCCGCTGGCCACCTGCGGCGGCGGCAGCTTGCCGCCCGGCCGCGGCAGGTTGTGCGCCACCATCCAACGGCGCCAGACATTTTGCGCGGCGATCCAGTCCCCCGCCGCGAACTGGAGAGCCACCAGCGGCGTGCGCACTTCCTCGCCCGCCAACAGACGGAAATGCGTCAGCTCCTGCCCGGCGCGCACGCGCAACCCGTTGCCGTCGTCGCGCGTGAACTCGGCCGACCACTGTCCCGGCCAGCCCAGCGCGACGATGGCGCTCTGGCCGCCGCGGTCCACGTTGAAGTAGCAAAGGTGGCCGTCGGTTGGCCGGCCGCCCGTGCTGGCGACCTGTTTGCTCTCCTTCGGCCCAAGCACGCTTTCGAGCGGCTCATAATCGGTCGGGGAATTCGGGCTGCCCTTGGCGTAGTGCAGCACGAACTCGCGCTCCTGGGTGCGCTCCAGCCGAGTGTCGATCGCCTGCAGATCTTCGACGATGGGAATGGCAGCGGCGCCGCCGTTGCGCAGATAGACGGTCCACTCGACGGTCGGGAAATCGTCGTAGCCGATGGCCACCGCGTGCACTTCCAGGCCCGTCTCCGGGTCCGTATACGTTGTTACGAATTCCGTGCGGTGCTCGTCGACGCGCCGCGTGGCGCGCTTCGCCGGCCAGGTCCGCAGCAATTCGCCGGAAGCCCGGCCCGCATACCGGAACGAGAACGGCGGATCGGTCGAATACGCTCCCGGCAGCGGTCCCATGGGCAATGCGGCGAGCCACACCGTGCTGCCGTCCATCATCTTCACGTGCGCATCGGCCCAATCGGCCTGATCCCATTCGGCCTGATATGTCCGCGTTCTCTCGCCGGCGGCGGCCAGCTTCAAGCGAAAGCCGGCCGCGCCCGCCAGGTCCACCTTGACCGGTATGCCCGGCATGCCTTCGTGCATGACCGCGGACCGGAACAGTTCGCGGCCGCCGGCCTCCACGGAAGCGGCCACGTTGCCCCTGCCCGCATTCGAGTAGTAGCCGAGATCGTTGCTGTCCACACCGAGCACGGCCTCGAACGATACGGCAGGCGCGGACAGATACACTTCCACTTCACCCGGCGACGGCATGCCGATTCCCCGCTCGAAATCCTGGCCGGCGATGCGGAACTTGCGCCCGCGGATGCGGTCTTTGTAAATGACTGCGGATTTGGCGCGCACGACCATGTGCGCCGTGGCGGGGGCAGCCTCTGCCTGCCCCAGGAATTTGGCCGCTATCCAGCGGTGCGCTTCGGCTTCCGGCTGCTCCCAGGCGTTGCCGGTGGAACACCAAAGGAGCAGAAGCCCGGCGAAACAAGTGCGTCTCATCTCAGGTCCAATATATACCGTTCGCCGCAATCGATTGCGCGGGGTAGCGCCACGTGATTTACTTGTGGCCATGAAGGCTCTCTCACTTCCCGGAGTCACAGTGCGACTCCTTATGCTGGCGGCCGCGGTTGGCGGCATGGCGGCGGCCCAGGCCCAGAGCGGCTATCGGGGCAAACCGTATCAGGGCCGGGCGCAGGCGATTCCCGGACGAATCGAAATGGAGCTTTACGATAGCGGCGGTGAAGGCGTCGCGTACCACGACACGGATGCCGTGAACCACGGCAGCGGCGAGTTGAACAAGGGCGACACTTTCCTCGATCGATTCCGGCAAGACGAGGGCGTGGACATCTCCTACACGAAGCAAGGCATCGACAAGACCGTCGACGGCGTTCAGGAGAAGGTCGGAGAGCTATACCTGGGCTGGACCGCGCCGGGCGAATGGGTCAACTATAGTGTCGATGTAAAGGCGTCGGAAACCTACACCATCAACGCGCACATGTCGTCGCGCACGGACGCCGCGCAGATCGCCATCGCTTTTGACGGCGTCGACTCCACCGGTCCGATCCTGTTGCCCACCACGACCCATTGGCACATCTGGCGGATCGCGACCCTGGCGCAGGTGAAGCTGGAGCAGGGAATGCACGTGATGAAATTGTCGGTACTTAAAGAAGGAAACTTCAACCTCGACTATCTCGAGTTTGTGCCTGCGGCGGGATTGGACGCGTTCGAGCAGGTGAAACAGATGGGCCGGGGCCTGAATATCATTGGGTACGATCCGCTGTGGCACGACTTCTCCAAAGCGCGCTTCCAGGAGCGCCACTTCCGGCGCATCCACGAAGGCGGGTTCCAGACCGTGCGGATCAACCTGCAGTCGTTCGCGCACATGGATGCGGACAATCGGCTCAGTGCAGCCTGGTTCAAGACGCTGGACTGGGCTGTGAATACGGCACTGGCCAACGGCCTGACCGTGATTCTGGACGAACACGATTTCACCGTCTGCGGCGCGGATGCGGCGGCCTGCAGGCCCAAGCTGGCGGCGTTCTGGCAGCAGGTATCCGAGCACTATCGGGATGCGCCGGCCAAGGTTGTGTTCGAGATCCTGAACGAGCCCAACGGCAAGCTGACTCCCGAAGTGTGGAACGATTACGCGCGGGAGGCGCTGGCGACGATCCGCAAGACCAACCCGGTGCGCAACGTGATTATCGGACCCGCAACCTGGAACAACATCCACGCGCTGGGCAAATTGGATCTGCCGGAGGACGATCGTCACATCATCGTGACCGTGCATTACTATTTGCCCATGACCTTCACCCACCAGGGCGCTCCATGGGTGAAGGAGACGGCGAAACTCTCCGGCGTGACTTGGGGCACAGAGGAAGATAAGCACCGCGTGGATGCCGATTTCGCGGGTGTCCAGCAGTGGGCGGTGGCCCACAACCGCCCGATCCTGCTCGGTGAGTTTGGCGCTTACGATAAAGGCGACATGGATTCGCGGGTGCGCTACATCTCCTACATCGCCCGCACGGCGGAGTCGCTCGGTTGGGCCTGGACATACTGGCAGTTCGACTCCGACTTCATCGCCTACAACATAGCGAATGACGATTGGGTCGGCCCCATCCATTCCGCGCTAGTGCCGTAGGTCATGGTCGGAATTTCGTGGGGCAGGCTCTCAGCCTGCGGCGGCCTCTCAGGCCGCCGCTTTTTGGTTGCGGCACGCTCAAGGCTCCCTGACCCACAAGGTGACGACCTGGCTAGACGCCCCCCCAGCCGCGATCTGCAGGGAGAGCGGATTGCCCGCCGGCAGAGGATTGGGCAGTATGATTTGCACCTGCGCCAAGCCGATGGCGCCGTAAGTCAGGCCGGCGTA
>PMVV01000186.1:0-17972 GCA_003166475.1 Bryobacterales bacterium
GCGGCTCACCCGGTCGTCCACCGACAGATCCTGCACCGGTTGCATGAACAGCGTAATGCCCGCCACCGACGCCAATTGCGGCTGCAAGCGGAGAATCACCGCGGTCGCGTCGACTTTGCGTACGTCCAGCGGTTTCAGGTTGATCTGAATACGACCGCTGTTCAGCGTGGTGTTGGTGCCGTCGATCCCGATGAACGAAGAAAGACTATCCACCGCCGGATCCTTCATGATGATCTTCGCCAGCGCCTGCTGCTCGCTGGACATCTCCGGGAAGGACACCGTCTGCGCGGCTTCCGAGACACCCTGAATCACGCCGGTGTCCTGGATGGGAAAGAAGCCCTTCGGAATCCGCCAGAACAGAACGATCGTCAAGACCAGGGTCGCCACCGCCACCAGCAGCGTGATGGTCTGGAAACGCAGCACGAACCGCAGGGTCCGGCCGTAGAACGCGATGATCGAGTTGAAGGCATGCTCGGAAGCCCGGAATAGGCGCCCCTGGCTGGCTTCCGGTGTGTGCTTCAGCAGCTTGGAAGCCATCATGGGCGTCAGCGTCAGCGAGACCACCGCCGAAACCAGGATGGTGACGCTCAACGTCACCGCGAACTCCCGGAACAGCCGCCCCACGATATCTCCCATGAACAACAGCGGGATCAGCACCGCGATCAGCGAGATGGTCAGCGAGATGATGGTGAACCCGATTTGCTCCGAGCCGCGCAGGGCCGCCTTCAGGGGAGCCTCGCCTTCCTCGATATACCGCGCGATGTTCTCGATCATCACGATGGCGTCGTCCACTACAAATCCGGTGGCGATGGTCAACGCCATCAAGGTCAGGTTGTTTAGGCTGTAGCCCAACAAATACATCACGCCCAAAGTGCCGATCAGCGAGACGGGCACCGCGATGCTGGGAATGATGGTGGCGGCCACGTTGCGCAGGAACAGGAACATCACCAGCACCACCAGCACCACGGTCAACCCCAGTTCGAACTGGACGTCTTCGACCGACGCCCGAATGGTGTTGGTCCGGTCCGTCAGAATGCCGACGTTTACCGATCTCGGCAGCGTCGCGGTCAACTGCGGCAGCAGGAGTTTGACGCGATCCACCACCGAAATGATGTTGGCGCCCGGCTGCCGCTGAATGTTGACGATCACCGCCGGCACGTCGTTCATCCAGGCCGCCTGCCGCACGTTTTCCGTATCGTCGGTGACGCTGGCGACATCCGTCAGCTTCACCGGCGCCCCATTGCGATAGGCGACGATCATCGGCTTATAGTCGGCGCTGGAAATCAGTTGGTCGTTGGCGCCGATCTGATACGCCTGGTGCGGACCGTCGAAGTTGCCCTTGGCCTGATTCACGTTGGCCGCCACCAGCGCGGTCCGGACATCTTCCAGGTTCAGGCCGTAGGATGCCAACGACGTGGGATTGGCGCGAATCCGCACCGCCGGCTTTTGGCCGCCGCTGATGCTCACCAGGCCCACGCCCGGCAGTTGCGAAATCTTGGGCGCCAGGCGCGTGTCGGCCAAGTCCTCGACCTGCGAAAGAGGTAGGTCGGCGGAGGTCAGCGCCAGCGTCAGAATCGGAGTATCCGCCGGATTGCTCTTGCTGTAAATCGGCGGGTTCGGAAGGTCGGCCGGCAGGTACGTTCCGGCGGCATTGATGGACTGCTGCACTTCCTGCTCCGCCACGTCGATGTTCAGGCTCAGACTGAATTGCAGCGTGATCACCGAAGATCCGTCCGAGCTGGTCGAGGTCATCTGCTGCAGACCGGGAACCTGGCCGAATTGCCGCTCCAGCGGCGCGGTGACCGAGGAAGCCATGACATCCGGATTTGCGCCCGGATAAAACGTGATCACCTGGATGGTCGGGTAGTCCACTTCCGGCAGCGCCGAGATGGGCAACTGCTTGTAAGCCACGATGCCGGTAAGCACGATCGCCACCATGAGCAGGGACGTAGCGATGGGGCGGAGAATGAATGTCCGGGATGGGCTCATCTACCTTGCCTTGTGCGCAGATTTGCTCGCAGACTTGCCGGCGGCTGGGGGAGTGCCGGCGGGCGGCGCACCGCTCCCCGGCCGGCCCGCTGTGGCCCCGGTTTCGCCGGGAAAGTGCGCGGTCACCTGGGTACCTTCCTGCAGCTTGTCGACGCCCGTCATCACTACCACGTCGCCCGGCGCAAGCCCCGACGTAACCTCGGAATCGTCGCCTTCGGTGGTGCCTAAGTTAACGGCGCGCACCGTCACCTTGTTGTTCGCCTGCACCAGAAACACGTAGGTCATTTGCGTATTGCGCTGCACCGTCGCGGTAGGGATCAGCGTCACGTTCTGCTTCAGTTGCACCAGCAATCGCACGTTCACGAATTGGTTGGGAAACAGCTTGTTGTCTTTGTTGTCGAAGTTGGCTCTCAGCTTCAACGTGCCGGTGGTCTGATCGATCTGGTTGTCCAGCGTGGCTAACACGCCCGTTGCCAGCTTCGTGTTCGACGACCGGTCGAATGCGTCCACCATCAGGTGCTGTCCGGCCCAAAACTTCTGGGTTACCACCGGAAGTTGATCCTCGGCGATGGTGAAGATCACGCTGATCGGGTCGATTTGCGTGATCACCAGCAGGGCGTTGGTGTCGGCGGCATGCACAATGTTTCCCGGATCCACCAGGCGCAGCCCGATGCGGCCCGTGATCGGCGAAAGGATATGGCTGTAGGTAATGTTCAGCTTGGCGCTGTCGATTACCCCCTGGTCGGTTTTCACGATTCCAATTTCCTGCTCCACCAGGGACGCCTGCGTAACCAACTGTTGTTCGGGAACCGCGTTCTGCGCCAGCAGCGTTTTGTAGCGCGTCAGATCGACGCGCGCGTTGTCCAGTATCGCCTGGTCCCGTGCCAGTTGTCCTTCGGCCTGCGTCAACATCACCTGGTAAGGGCGGGGGTCGATTTCCAGCAGCGCGTCGCCCTTATGCACGATCTCCCCCTCCTTGAAGTTGATCTGCATCAATTCGCCGTCCACGCGGCTTCTCACTTCCACCGTGTAGATGGGGGTCACCGCGCCGAGCCCGGTGAAGTAAACCGGAATGTTTCCGCGCCGCGCCTTTGCCGCGACTACCGGTATGGCGCCGAAGCCCTTCTTCTGTGCGGCCCCGCCTGCTCCCGAGGCGCCGCCGCCGGCCGGAGCGGGATTCTTCTTCGACCAGAAATAATATCCGCCCACCGCCAGGAGGGCCAGCAACAAGACCCAAAGCCAGCCCCGCCCGGAATGCCGCTTGGGCGGAGGAGGTGCATGCTGGGTCACACTATCGGGGGGCGCCGCCGGGTCCAGGGCGGACGGATGGTTCTGGTTCATATGTTGTTAAGTATATGATGTTTCCAAGCCCGCCAAATGTTACACGCAGCGCTCTGGAGGGCGGGCTTGAGCCCGCGCGGGGCTTTAGCCCCGCCGCATTTCCAGTACAATGCATCCTGAGGTGCCCCATGATCCAAAACCGTTCCGCACCACCCGGCCCAGTTGTCCCCAGCCTTGTATACGCAGATGTCGCCAAAGCCATCGACTGGCTTCGCGGAGCCTTCGGCTTCACCGAACGCCTGCGCACGCCCCCCGAACCCGATGGCGCCATCCACCACGCGCAGCTAGCCGTTGGCGAAGGTTCAGTTATCCTGACCGGCCAGCCTCTCGCACACCCGCGTGAGTTCGTCGAGGCGGTGATGGTGCGTGTCGAGAACATCGACCAGCACTTCGAGCGCGCCAAAGAATTCGGAGCGCGCATCCTGAGTCCGCCGGACAGCAAGCCGTTCGGCGAAAGGCAATACTCCGCCGAAGACCTGGAAGGCAACCGCTGGGCGTTCACCGAATCCGTAGCCGATGTCGAGCCCGCGGCGTGGGGCGCCGCCGTGGCCCAGATCCAGCACCGGCTTACGCAGTTGCCTCGCCCGCGCCTGTGTTACCTGCAGATTCCCGCGGCCGACCCCCACCAGTCCGCCGCCTTCTACGAGCACGTATTCGGCTGGAACATTCGCCACCGCGACACCGGCCACCCGAGCTTCGACGATGCCACAGGCAACGTGAGCGGCGCTTGGGTCACCGGCCGCACCCCCTCCCGCGAGCCCGGCCTGCTGCCGTATATCTGGGTCGACCATATCGATGCGACGCTGGCTCTGGCGGCGGCCCACGGCGGCGAAATCGTCGAGCCGCGGCGTCACGACGCGCCCGATAGCACATCCTGGATCGCAACTTTCCGCGACCCGGCCGGCAACCTGATCGGCCTCTATCAGGAAAGCCCGTACTAATCGGAGACGCTGAGATCCGTAAGCGCTCCTTGCAAGGTATTTGAGGAGCATAGGAACTCAGTTATACCGCCGTATTCGCCTTTTATTCTCCACGCATGGTATCCTCAATTCCAGTGGGCCGCCCGATGGAGCATTACCGTGAGTAACGCCAGGAAGAAGCTGATTTTTGACACCAGCGCTATTAACAAGCTCGGCGTGGATTCAGACCTTGATGCCATAGTACGAAGCTTGGGGATCTCATACCACGTCGGCATAACCGAAACGGTGCTGGCAGAGGTCATAGCGCACCCTGACGAGGCAGAGCGCAGGAGGCTGCTGAACATTCTAGACCGGCTTCTGCATCCGGGCCATTGCATCATGCCGTTTCAGTGGATCATCGAGCACCAGGCAAAGGCATACCAGAAAGACGCTAGCGGCTACGAATGGCGCAAGCTCAATGTGCGGTTTTTTGAAGGAGAGGAGGAAATCTTCCGGCAGAAAATCATCCATGAATTGAGTGAGGAGACCAGAACAAGCAACAAAAAGTGGGACCGAGACTTCAGGGAGATGTTCCGCGCGGCAAGGCCTGCCTTCCAGAAGCTATTCGAAACAGAAGGGCGACCCTCGCTTAAGGTCGTGACCGAACACCTGATGTCTGGCGGAGGCGCCTACCTCAGCATCGGAGCCGGGATGATGGAGCGCGCGACGACGGTCTTGCCGCTGGAAGCTGAGGTCAGGGACTTTATCGAGCGGTGCCCGCCATTCAAGGCACTGCTGCTCTCGCTCTGTTTCAGCCAGTACGATATGTGCATTCGCGATCCGCGCAAGCTGTCGCTTGGCAAGGCCGGGAGGCATGACATGTTTTCCGCCGTCTACCTTCCCTATTGCATGGTGTTTGTGACGAACGATCCGGGGCAATGGAAAGCACTCACGGCTGTCGCGGACCTGATGGCCCAGGAAATGTCGATTCTCATGTATGACGAGTTCAAAGCCGGTCTGTTTGGGCTGTGGGTTAGGCAGAAGCCGATGCCAGAATCAAATTAGAGTGCTAGAATAGTTGTAGTTCAGGTATCTGCGGAAAACCGCTTCGAGAGGCGCTTTTCCAGAGATGGCTGAGCGGCCGAAAGCAGCAGCCTGATAAGCTGCCGCACCGGCAACGGTGCCACGGGTTCGAATCCCGTTCTCTCCGCAAAGGGCCTTCACACCGTGGATTCCTCGGGATTCATGGATGTGAAGGCCTTTCGCGGTTCTGGGCATTCCACAAAAAGGATACTTGAATTATGGAGATAGTTCAGTTCGACGAAACCTTGGACTCATTAGACAAACTCGACTCGTGGCTCATCTCCCTTGGGATCGCGCCCAAACCCGACCGGTGGCATCAGGCCGCGAAAACATTGCGAGCGGCTAAGGAACAGAGGGAAAGAGTGGAGCGCGGTGAGGCACGTTCAACGATCGATAACTATGTGCACGGCCTATTCGAGGCCATGGAAGCGCATGAGATCTATCGTGCTTTTTCAGGGGAAATATCCGAGCCCTTAAGAGAAAAGGTGCAGCGTGCTTTATCGGGCCCCGTTGCGCCTCCAGATGAGCAGTCGAAGAACAGCGCGGGTCGGAACACGATGTTCGAATTGTCACTCGCGGCAGACTGGAAGAACCACGGACTTCCGGTGACACTCGGGGATCCCGACATCACTCTTAATATCTCGGGCGTGCCGTTCCTGGTTGAATGCAAGCGCCCGTTCAATGAAAACAGTGTGTGGCCCAATATTGAGGATGCAGCGCGCCAGTTAAGCAAAGAACTTGACAAACCGGCAAACAGCGACGCTCGCGGCATTGTCGCAATTTCTCTGAGCCGGGTATTTACAAATAACGATCTCATTTGCTATGCGGACGAAGAGGAAGGCAAGCGGTTTATCACTGGAGAGTTTCAATCGATGATTGCGAGACATCAGGCGGATTGGAGTATTAAAATGTTCCTCCAAGTCAGTGATCGAGTTGTAGCGCTCATGTTCCATCTTGCGGTGCCATGGGACGTAAACGGAGAACGGCTTGTTCATGCGGCAAGAATGCATTTCGTGCCATCGGGACCTGACAATGCCGCACGGGTGTTGCTAAAAAAGGAAATGGATAGCTTATATTTGTGAGTCGATGATTGGCCTGCCCCTTCGGCGGCGTCGAGGAAGGCTTTATGGCCCGGCATGCGCGGCGTGTTCGAGGCCCTCCGGCCCGCGCTGAAATACCGCCGGTGGTAACCGGCCATTCGCTTGGCGGCGCGCGCCCTGATTTTCGCGGCGCTCATGTGCATTTCCGGAGTGTTGCCGCAAGCGGTGACGTTCGGCGCTCCGCGGCCTGGTGCCCAGAAACTGAAGGATATTCTTGCCCCCGCGAGCCCGGTGCTGCCGTATATCTGGGTCGACGATATCGATGCGACGCTGGCTCTGGTGGCGGCCCACGGCGGCGAAATCGTCGAGCCGCGGCGTCACGACACGCCCGGTAGCACATCCTGGATCGCAACTTTCCGCGACCCGGCCGGCAACCTGATCGGCCTCTACCAGGAAAGCCCGTACTAATCGGAGACGAAGAGTCGGGGCGGTCCAGCAAGGCGGCGATCACCAGAACCCGCTCATTATCCTTGAAACCGGCGCATTAAGTGCCAGCCGAAATACTCAGCGGTCGCGTCTTTCCAGGCAGAGCACTTTCTCCTCTGGTAGGACCGCAGAAGGCGCCTGAGGATCGAGGAGTCGTGGGCTTCGCTTAGGCAGATCTCTCCACCAGGTCGAACGCCGACCAGGCCGCGCTCGTACAATGCGTCGCACCCGAGCAGGCAAAGGCTGAACACAACGTGTTCTGCATCGAGCCGCTCACGGCGCGAACACTCACTCCTTGGTTTGATGTGAGCGGCAACCAGCAAGCTGATCGGCAATCGCCGGCCACACAGTGAACAGCTTGCCTCCTCGACTTCGCCAAAAAGCCGGTGCCGAAGAAAGCCCTGCTCGACTCGACCGATGGCGCTGTGCTCGCGATCGAGAGGACCGCCTATGGCGGCCACTTTTTGGAACTGACGCGTCGTCGCGCCAACCAACCACTGCACCGGTTGACCAGCGATGCGGTCGCAGACGCGCGCTGGGCGCCGTTCCTCCAATAACCTCCGAAACTCGAAATCGTGAACGACCGCAACGGAATGGCCTCTCCGCACGAGACTCGCAGCTCGTCGTTCCTTCCTTCCATAGTCGCCGTACTTCCAGGTGGCGCAAGCGCCCCGTACCAGCACGGTGGTGTCTGCGGTGACATCGCCGCGAGGTGTGGTGGTACCACCCGTGCGTCGAACGATCCGCTGAAGCTCAAACCGCGGTCTCCAGGCTCTACCTGTAAACGCGACCGATTCACCGGCGAGCGTTGTTAAATGTTTCGGCATCGATCACCACCGGCCCAGGAACTCTTCGCGGTTGCACATAGCCTCGCCAGTCATCGAGCCGATCAGGCGTAGCAATCGCCGAATCTGTTCCCCGGTTGAGTAGCGCTTCTGCTGGGCCAGTATGATACCGGCGTGGCCGCGGCCAGCCGCGGCCCATTCAGCGTGTATCTCGTGATAATCTCCGACGTTGAACGAGTACAAGGCGCGGCCCTGAACGGCGGCCCAGGAAAGATGTTCTTTGTCCTTCCGACGAATCATGCCGGCGTCGGCCGCGGTCACCACATCAATGCCGCGGGACCGAAGACCGCGCACAAGGTCCCCGTCCATGGCGTCCTCGTCAAGGTACAGACGGAGGCGGCTCACATCGGTTTCGCGAGCGTGGGAAAGATCTGCTCGATCGCAGCTTCTTCGGCCGCGATGTCGCTGTCAATCTCATCCCGGTTGGCGTGGTAGTAGGTGAGAGCCGCGTGAATTTGCGCCAGTGTGAGGTGTTCGATCTTGGCGGCGATCTCCTCGGGAGTCAGGCCAAGGTTGTGCCACCCGGCAATCCGCCGAACCGATACGCCGGTGCCAGCGATGCAAGGCCGGCCTTTGCGGATCTCTGGCGATCTCTCGATCAAAGTTCCAATATCGACTGCAGTGGACATCTCTTGGCGCCTCCATTCCGCTTAGGCGTAGGCCCCTTCAGCGATTCCGTCGATGGCCCGCACCACTGCCCCAGCGCCCTCCATCGCCAATACGTCGATGGGTCGGGCGTGGCCAAGTAGCGGCTCCGAGCCAACCAGCCACATGGCCGCTGCTTCTCGATTGTAAACGCGCAAAATGCGAGTCAACACGTCGTGCAGGTCGACAATGCGGCGGCCCATTTCAGTACCGATAGCTTCCTTTCCCGCGGTCCAACGCGAGACTTGGGCGCGGTCCGTGTCGAGCAGTCGGGCGGCGGTGTTGGTCCCCAGCGCCTTCACAACCAGCGCCAGAAGAGGCGACACATCGGCTAGCGTTGCGGCGGACGGCCTAAGGACGACGGTCTTGGCGACCGGCGTCCACGCACGGGGCTTGCGCCGCACTTGAGCCATGCTCCAAGTATAGCCCAACTGATTCTGTTGAGAAGCAGTCCGGCGGTCCGGTCCCGAATCGCTGCGGCAAAATCAGCGGTAGGCCTCCCGTCGATGCTTGACCTGCAAGATGCGGAGCGACCCGTCCGCCTGGATCTCGAAGCGGACACGGTAGTCGCCGGCGCGGAGCCGAAAATCGGAAGACCCCTTCAGACGCTTCACATCGCCTTCACCGCCATGGCCGTATCGAGTCAGGGAATGTAGGATCTGTAGTGCCTGTTCGCGATCAACCTGGCGCAAATCGGCCTTCGCGTGATCCGTCCAAACGAACCGCCTCACAGCCCGAATTCCCGAAGGACCTCATCATGCGGTGTTCCGGAACCCGGTTCGCTTCGCGCCTCCTCGACGGCAGATCTCTCCTCCTCGGATTCCGGCTCGTCGTCTAGCGGCGCCGTGAGCAACGATAGCTCAACCGGATCGACCAGGGAGCGCAGGAACCTTCGGGCTGTCGGGACGTCGTTGTCCGGAATGTGATCCAGGAGGATATGCAGTTCGTGGCGGACAGTACTCGGTTCGGCTTCCGGCATTCGATTCGAACTCCTCTTTGCATTCTAGATCATTAAGTTTACTCAAAAGAACAGTTCTCCAGGCAACTGTCCACTACAACTACTGGGCCGCCGAGGTTGCCCGCTACCCGATTCATTCCCCAAGGAAGCTGACCAGCTCGCGGTTCACTTCGTCCGCGTGCGTCCAGGTTATGCAGTGCGGACCTCCCTTCACCACAACCAGGCGCGCCCCCGCGATTAGTTTGGCGGTCCGCAGTCCCGACGCGCCGATCGGCAGAATCCGGTCCGCATCGCCGTGCAGGACCAGCGTGGGCACGTCGACACGAGTCAGGTCCTTGCGGAAGTCCTCGTACCATGTCGGTACGCAAGCCAGACTGGCCGTAGCAGAGGCGCCGGCTGCAACGTTCCAGCTCGCCTGGACGGCCTGTTCGCTGACGCGCTTGCCCAACAGCAGATCCGCGTTGTAGAAATTCTTAAAGAACTCGGTGAAGAAGGCGTAACGGTCGGCCGCGACAGCCTTGGCGATTCCCTCGAAGACACTGCCGTCCACGCCCTCCGGGTTCTCCGGCGTCTTCAGAAGGAAGGGCGGGACCGACGAGATGAATACCGCCTTGCTGACGCCCTTCGATCCGTATTTTCCTATGTAGCGCGCCACTTCGCCGCCTCCCATGGAGAAACCGGCCAGCGCGAAGTCCCGTAATTCGAGGTGCGTGACGAGATGGTGCAGGTCTTCGGCAAAGGTGTCGTAGTTGTAGCCCGTGGTTGGCTGGCTGGACTTGCCGAATCCTCTGCGATCGTAGGTGATGACGCGACGACCCGCGGCCAAAAGCACCGCGGTCTGCTTCTCCCAGGAAGCGCCGCTTAGCGGATATCCGTGGATCAGGACAACCGGCTTGCCCGAGCCGTGGTCCTCATAGTAAAGATCGATGTTGCCGGAGTTTTCCTTCCCGGCAGTAACGTATGGCATTCAGATTCTCCTTGGCGCATTTGTGCGCGCGCCACGCGGACGGTGTTTAGATGCCCATGGGTCATTTAAGGGCTCAGGATGATAAAGATCTCAAAGTCTGCTTTAATCTGTATTGAAGGTAACATGATTGCCAATTGGGAAGGCCGCGCCGCCCTCTTCTCCGCCGCGTTGCTCGCCTGGTCATGCCTGGCTACGGGATGCACCAGCAAAAGCGCGCCGCCTCCGCGCCAGGCGGAAGGCGTACCCGTGGTGGTCGCCACGGTCAGCCAGAGGACTGTTCCTGTTGACATACAGGTGATCGGCAACGTCGAGGCATACGCCACGATTGCCGTGAAATCCCAGGTGGGCGGAGAACTGACTGTGGCCCATTTTCGCGAAGGCGACTTCGTCAAGAAGGGCGACGTGCTGTTCACCATCGATCCCCGCATGCTGGATGCGCAGGTGAAGCAGGCCGAGGCCACCCTCGCGCGGGACAAGGCGCAGCTCAGCCTGGCGGAAGCCAATCTGGCGCGCGACATCGCGCAGGAGAAGTACGCGCGCGACCAGGCCGACCGATACCGGAAGCTCTTTCAGAAGGGCGTGATCTCGCGCGAGCAGTATGACCAATACCAGACCGGCTCCGACGTCCAGACCGAAGCCGTGCATGCCGACAAAGCGGCCGTGGAAAGTTCGCACGCGGCATTGGCTGCCGACGATGCGGCGCTGCGCAACATCGAGGTCCAGCTCTCCTACACGGAAATCCGCAGCCCCATCGACGGGCGCACCGGCAATCTCATGATCAAGCAGGGCAACGTGGTCAAGGCCAACGATGTGGATCTGGTGACCATCAATCAACTGCAGCCGATCTACGTTACGTTTACGGTGCCGGAGGCGCGCCTGACGGACATCAAGCGCTACATGGCGCAGGGGAAAGTCAAGGTGCTGGCAACCCCGCCGGAATTGACTCAAGCCCAGACCGGCGACCTCAGCTTCATCGACAACGCGGTGGACGCCACTACCGGCACCATCAAGCTCAAGGGCACGTTCGCCAATGCCGATCGCAAACTGTGGCCCGGGCAGTACGTGCAAGTCACCCTGCGTCTGGGTTCCGCACGCGACGCCCTGCTGGTTCCCACAGAGGCCATCGTGAGCGGGCAGGAAGGCCAGTTCGTTTTCGTAGTCAAGCCCGACTTCACGGTGGACGCCCGTCCGGTGGTGCTGGGCGCCCGGATCGAGAAGGAGCAGGTGATCGAGCAGGGCTTGCATTTGGGCGAGACCGTGGTCACCGAAGGGCAGCTTCGGCTGGTGCCCGGCGTCCGCGTGAAGGCGCAGAACAGCCGGCGCACGCCGGGATAGCATGCGGGGCACCGAGCCATGAATTTCTCCGATATCTTCATCCGCCGCCCCATCGCCACCAGCCTGCTGATGCTGGCGATCGCTCTGTTCGGACTGGTGGCCTACCGTGCCCTGCCGGTCAGCGACCTGCCCAACGTGGACTTTCCTACGCTGGTGGTGACGGCCACTCTGCCGGGCGCCAATCCCGATACCATGGCCTCGGCGGTAGCCACACCCCTGGAGCGCCAGTTCTCGATCATCGCGGGTCTGGACACCATGAGCTCCACCAGTTCGCTCGGGGTCACCCTGATCACGCTGCAGTTCGACCTCAGCCGGAACCTGGATGGCGCGGCGGTGGACGTGCAGACCGGCATTACACAGGCGTCGCCCTATCTGCCGCAGGGCATGCCGACCCCGCCGACGTTTCGCAAGGTCAACCCGGCCGACCAGCCTATCCTCTACATCGCGCTGACCTCGCCCACGCTGCCCCTTTACACCTTGGACGAGTATGCCGAGACCACCATCGCCCAGCGCATCTCGATGATCAACGGCGTGGCCCAGGTCTCCGTCTTCGGCGCCCAGAAATACGCGGTACACGCACAGTTGGATCCCCACCTGCTGGCGGCCAAACAGATCGGCATAGACGAAGTCGAGAACGCCATCGAGAAGTGGAACGTGAACCTCCCCACCGGGACGCTGTTCGGCGCGCACAACTCCTACACCGTGCTGGCCACCGGACAGCTCATGAGCGCGGACCAATACCGGCCCCTGGTGGTGGCTTACCGCAACGGCGCGCCTGTGCGCCTGGGAGAATTGGGCCGTGTGATCGACAGCGTGGAGGACGACAAGACCGCTTCGTGGTTCTACAGCAAGGACGTCGCCGGCCGCCGCTCCATGATCCTGGCGATCCAGCGCCAACCCGGCACCAATACCGTCGAGGTCACCGACTCCATCAAGCAACTGCTGCCGATGTTCAAGGTCCAGATTCCACCCTCCGTGGAGATGCACATCCTGTACGACCGGTCGATAAGCATTCGCGAATCCTTCCAGGATGTGCAGTTCACTTTACTGCTCACCCTCGGCCTGGTCGTCATGGTGATCTTCCTGTTCCTGCGGAACCTTTCCGCTACGGCGATTCCCAGCCTGGCGCTGCCCTTCTCCATCATTGGAACATTCGCCGTGATGTATGTTCTGGACTTCAGCCTCGACAACCTGTCCATGATGGCCCTCATTCTGTGCGTCGGGTTCGTGGTGGATGACGCCATCGTCATGCTCGAAAACATCGTGCGCCATATGGAAATGGGATCTCCGCCAATGCAAGCGGCATTCGAGGGCTCCAAGGAAATCGGTTTCACCATCATCTCCATGACCCTGTCGCTGGCGGCCGTCTTCATCCCGGTGCTGTTTATGGGCGGCATTCTGGGCCGGCTATTTAAGGAGTTTGCGGTCAGCATCTGCGCGGCGATCCTGATTTCCGGATTCGTCTCCGTGACGCTCACGCCCATGCTGTGCTCGCGCTTCCTGCGCGTGCGTCACGCCAGCCAGCATGGCGCGTTGTATCGCCTGACGGAGCGCTTCTTCGACGGCATGCTGAAGTTCTACGACCGCACCTTACAGGGTGTGCTGCGCCATCGCCCCGTCACCATGGTGGTCTTCTTCGCCATCCTGGCGGCCACCGGATGGCTGTTCGTCAAGATCCCCAAGGGCTTCATCCCGGACCAGGACAACGACCAGATTTTCGTGGTGACCGAAGCCGCCCAGGGCACCTCCTTCGATCAGATGAAACAGTACCAGAAGCTGGTGGCGGACGTGGGCATTCACGATCCCTATGTGCAGGAATTCATGTCCAGCGTGGGCGGGACGTCCGCCGCCACTTTGGGCGGCCAGAATTTCGGCCGCATGTTCTTCCACCTCACGCCGCGCGCCAGCCGGCCGCTGGACGTCACCCAGATCATGCGCGAATTGCGTCCCAAACTGGCGGGCTTTCCGGGAATCCGCGTCTTCATGCAGAATCCGCCGACCATACGGATCGGCGGCCAGCTTACCAAGAGTCTCTACCAGGTGACCATGCAAGGGCCGGACACGGCGGAACTGTACCGGGAAGCGCAGGGCCTGGAACGCGATATGGCGCGCCTGCCGGGGTTGCAGGACGTCAACAGCGATCTGCAGATCAAGAACCCCCAGGTCTACATCGAAATCGACCGCGATAAAGCGGCGGCGCTGAACGTCAGCGCGGTGCAGATTGAAAACGCTTTGTACGATTCCTACGGTCCCCGTTGGATTTCCACCATCTACGCACCCATCAACCAGTACAAGGTGCTGATCGAGCTGATGCCCCAGTATCAGTCCACCGCGGATGCCATCTCGCTGCTCTACGTGCGCTCCAGCGACGGCAAGCTGGTGCCCATCGACACCGTGACGCGTATGACCCGCGACACCGGGCCGCAGACCATCAATCACTTCGGCCAGTCGCCCGCGGTGACCCTTTCTTTCAACCTGAGGCCGGGCGCTTCGCTGGGTGACGCGGTTTCCGGAATTCAAGGATTGATCGGCCGCCTGCCGGCGTCGATCACCGCCACGTTCCAGGGGACCGCGAAGGCGTTCCAGAGTTCGCTGGGCAACCTCTGGCTGCTGCTGGTCATTGCCATATTGGTGGTGTACATCGTGCTCGGCATCCTGTACGAAAGTTACATCCACCCGCTGACGATTCTATCGGGTCTGCCGTCGGCCGGCTTTGGCGCATTGCTGACGCTCTACTTGTTTCACATCGAGCTGAGCATTTACGCGTTTGTGGGCCTGATCATGCTGATCGGCATCGTGAAGAAGAACGCCATCATGCAGATCGACTTCGCGCTGGCGGCCGAAAGGCGCGAGGGCAAGTCGCCGCGGGATGCCATTTACGAAGGCTGCCTGATCCGTTTTCGCCCGATCATGATGACCACCATGGCGGCGCTGTTGGGAGCCGTGCCGATTGCCCTCGGTTACGGCGCCGGCGGCGAAGCGCGCCAACCGCTGGGCATGGCCGTGGTCGGCGGTCTGCTGTTTTCGCAATTGATCACGCTGTACCTGACGCCGGTGGTGTATACGTATCTCGCGGCTTTCACCGGCGACACCGGCAAGAAAAAGGGCGCCCCGGAGCCGGTTCTGGCCGCGCGTTGAGCTGGGTTGGAGGGCGGGCAAAATTGGCCGCCCTACAAACTCCCGCTAGTGGTGCGAACCGCCGCCGCCGCCCGCGCCGACACCACCGCCACCGCCACCGTGCGAGATCCCCCCGGAGCTTCCGGAGCTTACAGTCCCCGTAGAGACGCTCCCCGAAGAGCCCACTGACGGTCCGTGACCTGAAGCGACCGACCCGACGTGCCCGCCGGCGCTGCTCGAACCACCCGAGCGCGACGGCACCGGCACACTCTTGTAGCCAACCGAGTTATATGCGCCGCCGTAACCACCCGCGTATCCGTAATTTCCGTAGTTACCGGGATAGTAATACATGCCCGGCATGTACGCCATATACACGTCGTACGGGCTAAAGAAGGGATTTCCAAAAGGACTGTAGAACATCCCACCCATGCCAGGAACGTAACTATACATCCCGAAGAATGGATTCCAATACCACCCGCTCGAGAAGAGGTTGCCGCCGCTGTACATGGAAGTGCGCAGCGTGTTGGCCGCCCCCACGTTGGCCATGGAGACATACGCGTCGCGGCGCTCGCTCCAGCGGTTCAGCGCATCGGTGACCGTCTTGTCGAACTTGCGCACCGCCAGCGTATCCAGCGCGATCAGGTGGCCTTCTTTCACTTCCACCGTCTGGCCGCCGGCGGTCACCTCGGCCAGTCCGTCATAAACGCGCAACTCGCCGGGGCCGGAGTCGAACCGGTAGACGCCCTTCTTGGTGGGGTGAACGGTGGCGTCCCCATAAGCCACCGTAACGGAGTTGTCCTTGGCGATGTCCTCCGCCTCGACAACCGCGGCGCCCGCCAGGAACTCCAGGCGCGTGTCGATCAGGCGGTTGGTAATCATGCGGAACGAGCTGTTCTCGCCGAGGCGCAGGAAAACGCCGGGAGTCAGCAGCACCTCCGCACGCCCTTCCTCGGTTCTGAGTTGTTGGTTTTCCTTCACTTCCGGAAAAATGCCAAATTTGGTTTCCACCAGTTGGTCGTCCACGTAAACCTGGCCTTCCACGTAGTGGATGAGCCCGGAACGGGCCGAGATCACCGCCGATTGGGCCAGGGCGGCCACACTGCCAGCCGCGACGGCCAAAACGCCAAGAGCTAGTCTCCCTGCCGGTTGCATTGTTAACAACTCCTTAATAAAAGGATCTGCGCAATGAGGACGTTTGTCAATGCTTCCGCGTTACTATAAGCGCACAATGTGAGCGGAATTCACATCTTTCAGTGCGTTGCGCGTGTCCACGATCAAGCGCGCCTGGGCGGCGATCCGCGGGTAATCGAAAGACGAGTGGTCGGTGATAATCACGGCGCAATCCGCTTCCCCGGCCAGGGCCTCCGGCTGGGCCTGCAATTCGTCGCCATCTAATTGAAGATGTGGCACATACGGATCGCTGTAGGTGAGCCGGGCCCCCCGCCGCTTCAGCAGCAGCATAATGTCCAGGGCGGGAGACTCCCGCAGGTCTTCGATATCCTTCTTATAGGCGACGCCCAGAATGTGGATGTGCGATCCCTTCACCGGCTTGCCGGCGTCGTTGAGCGCGTTCTGGATCTTGTCCACCACGAAGTGCGGCATCTGCCCGTTGATATAGCCCGCCAGTTCGATGAAGCGGGCTTCGATGCCGGCCTGCTTGGTCTTCCAGGAGAGATAGAACGGATCGATCGGAATGCAATGGCCGCCCAGGCCGGGGCCGGGATAAAACGGCATGAACCCGAAGGGTTTGGTCGCGGCCGCCTCGATCACCTCCCAGACGTTAATGTCCATGCGGTCGCACATCAGCGCCATCTCGTTCACCAGTCCGATGTTGATCATGCGGAAGGTGTTCTCGAGCAGCTTGACCATCTCCGCCACTTGGGTGGAACTGACCGGCACCACGGTGCCGAGCGCTTGCGCATAGAACAGTTGGCCCATTTTGGTGCAGGCGGCGGTGGTGCCGCCTACTACCTTGGGGATGTTGGCCGTCTGGTACTTGGGATTGCCGGGATCGACGCGTTCGGGCGAAAAGCACAGGAAGAAATCCTGCCCCGCGCGCAGGCCGGATTTTTCGAACATGGGAAGCAGCAATTCGTCGGTGGTGCCGGGATACGTGGTCGATTCCAGGATGATGAGCATGCCCGCATGGATGTGCTTGGCGATTTCCTCGCAGGCCGAAACGATGTAGCTCATGTCCGGGTCTTTGGTTTTGCGCAGGGGCGTGGGCACGCAGATGTTGATGGTGTCCAGATCCCGCACCGCGCTGAAATCGGTAGTGGCGCGCAGTTTGCCTGCCTGCACGACTTCGGCTAACATGGCGCTGGGGATGTCGCCCACGTAGGAATCGCCTGCATTGACGCGCTCGGTCTTTCCGGCGTGCAAATCGATGCCCGTCACGGAGAAGCCGGCCTTGGCGAACTCCACCGCCAGTGGCAGTCCCACATAACCGAGTCCCACGATTCCAACGCGCGCGCGGTGCGAGGCGATTTTCTCTTCGAGAATGCTGGCGGTAGTTGCAGGTTCGGCCGTTGTCATATACCTATCATACAGGCGAATTTCGCCGGTTTGAACTTTGTCCGCGAGCGGCTGCGTTAACATAGGTGGTAAGGAAGGCTGCCCCATGCGTTTACACCTGTTCGCTGCCGCAACTCTTTTCGTCGGCTCGTTGTTCGCCGCCGATCCCGGACTCGTCAGTCTGGCCATGCCGGATACCCAGGTGATGACCGGAGTCAACGTCGAGCAGGTAAGGCTTTCGCCGCTCGGCCAGGTTCTTCTGGCGCAAACCGGGGATCTGTTCGCGGGCGGCCTCGAAAAGCTGATACAAACGACTGGTTTCGATCCGCGCCGGGATCTGCGGGAGATCCTGGTGTCTTCCAACGGCCAGCCGGCTAGTGGCTCGACGATTGCCATGGCGCGCGGCGCGTTCGACGTTCCCAAGATTCTGGAGACCGCCCGTGCCGATGGCGCCACTACCGATACGTACAAAGGCGTCCCGATGATATTGAGGGCGGCGCGAGGATCCATGGCATTTCCGGATTCCACCGTGGCGATTATCGGAGAAGCAGCCGACGTGCGCGCTGCCATCGACCGCCTGTCGGCTCCCACGGCCATCAGTTCGGCGCTGGCGGTCCAGGTGAACCAGTTGAGCACTACCGAAGATGCCTGGTTCGTATCGATGGCGCCGGTTTCCCAATTGTATCCTCAGGCGCAAACGGCCGGAGCGGGCGCGAATCCATTCGCGATCCTTAGCAAGGTGCAACAGGCCAG
>PMVV01000186.1:17993-18368 GCA_003166475.1 Bryobacterales bacterium
TGATCGAGGAGATGATCAAGACGGCCCATGCCAACGAAACTCACACTGCCAACGCTCCGCAACCGAAGATGCGCTCCACGCAACCGCCCGCGCCAACTCCGCAGCGCATTCGCGTGGGCGGTAACGTGCAACAGACCAAGCTGCTTCAGCACTTGGAGCCGGTTTATCCTCCGCTGGCCCAGCAGGCGCGCATCTCCGGCGTCGTGCATCTGAACGCCATTATCGGTAAGGACGGAACGGTCGAGAACCTCACCGTCGCGAGCGGGCATCCCCTGCTCGTGCCCGCCGCCTTGCAAGCGGTGAAGCAATGGGTCTATGCGCCGACTTTGCTAAACGGGCAAGCCGTAGAGGTGGTCACATATCCGGCCAATCCGA
>PMVV01000072.1 GCA_003166475.1 Bryobacterales bacterium
CAAGAAGTGCCGACTGTTGCGCGTCGCTATTCAATGACTCGGATTTCCTGGGTGTGGGCGTGATGTGGGTTGGCCGCATAGTTCTTAGTAAAAGAATCGTTCGAGTGCTGCCGGGACAGGTTAGTCTTTAGGGCGTTTGAAGAAAAACGTGTACCGGATTGTCTCAGTATCTCCAGTTACAGACTTATAGTACTCTGACGCCCTAGTTGGTACGATGGCAGCCAGTTCCCAACCGTCATCACCGAACTGTGCTAACATTACTTCGCTTTCTGTGCCAATCTTCATTGGTAGCGATCTATATTCCCATTTTTGCATAGCAATTCGATTTTACAACAATTAAGCACCCGAAGTGGTGCGAAAGTCAACACGACCATCCTCGAACGACAGATCCAACGTGCATCTTGGGTGCCAAGATTCCTGCCCGCATCGCATCCACGTTAATCAGCCGTTTCTTCGGCTCGTTCGGCGCAATCGGAGCACGCCAACAAGTGTTCCTCGCTACGGGGCGGTACACGCTTCGCCGTTGCCGGGGATGCTGGCGGTCTGGCGTGGCGGTGGCGGGTGGAACTGAGAGGCGCTGTTTTGTGGGCTTGGCGGGGGCTTCCGCTTTGGGGCGGCTGGTGTGTTGGCTGCTGGTGCTCTGTGCGTCGTGTTCATGCGTGCGCCCTTGAGCGAAAGAGGCACGCCGGTACACTCCACGGTGTACCAAACGGTGTACCAAGAGAAATGTTGGGCATGAAAAAGCGGCTGTCAAAAGCGGTGGAAATTCTTTTGTTTGTTTCTGGTGCGGATGAAAGGACTTGAACCTTCACTCCCTTGCGAGAACTAGAACCTGAATCTAGCGCGTCTGCCAATTCCGCCACATCCGCACAATTTGGCTGGGCTTATTCCATTTTTTCAGGCGCGCCGCCAGAAGTCAAATCGCTATCGCTCAGCGCTCCGCAGTCAATTCGACGACCGCCGCGCGCCACTCCGCGTCGAGCCGGACCGGCAGCCCCCGGTCCGACAACTCCTGCGCGGTATAGCTGCCCACCGGCCTCCCGTCTTGGCTCGCTCGATAGCGCGCTGCCGTCAGCCCGCGCAGCCTGAAGCTCCGCTGCGCGTCGCTGTGGCCCAATCGGTACGCCAGCACCACGCTGCGTCCGGCATCCTGCGCGACGTACTCGATCGCCATCCATCCCTGGGGATCGTCGTGCGCCGGCTGCGCGGTCGGATGGTAGACGTCCGCGCCGTCGATGATCTGCCGCAAACGCTTGTACATGGCAATGTTCGCGGCGGCGCGCTGGCGCAGTTCCGGGCTCCAGTCCAGGATGCGGCTGGAGACGCCGAACTGGCCATTCATGGGAACGCGGAAGAGGAAGTCCCACCACCCGGCCGGCTTGGCCGGATCCACGCGGCCGCGATCGTCGTCGCCCACCATCCAGTGATTGCACACCTCCGGCGCAAACTCCACCGTGCAGCCATACGCCAGTTGCGCGGACGCGAGCGGCGACACCACGTCCGAAAGCCAAGTGGTGTGAGCGTGCGCCAGAATGCCGAGGTCGAAGCGCAGGCCGCCGCTCGAACAGTTCTCCACCAATAGATCCGGATGCGCCGCGCGCAGATCGTCCAGCCAGCCGTAATAAGCCTTCACGTGGCGATAGAGGACATCGCCGGCGCCCCCATCGCCCGGCGGATCGAAGCGCTCGCCAATATCGATGTTGTAATCGATCTTGATCCAGCCCAGGTCGTACTCGTGGATCAGGCGATCGACTGTGGCGCGGGCCCATTGGCGCACTTCGGGCCGCGCGAAATTGAGCTGCTGCCGCTGGTCCTTCAGAATCGGCGCGCCGTTGTAAGCCAGAAACCAGTCGGGATGCGCGCGCGCAAGTTGGGAGCCGATGCCCGCGTTCTCGATTTCCACCCACAGGCCGAATTTCATTCCCTTGCCGCGAACGTAGCGCGCCAGTTCGTGCAGGCCGTTCGGAAACTTGGCCGGATTGGTCTGATAATCGCCGAGTTCGAGGGACCAATCCTTTTTGTTGTACCAGCCGGAATCGAGGACGAACGCTTCGATGCCGAGTTGTGCGGCGAGATCGGCGGCGCGCTCCAACTCCCCGGCGGACACGTTTTCCGAGAAGGGATACCACGAGTTGAATTGCACCAGCAGTGGATCGCCCGCCGGCCGGCGCGGGATCGCGGATCGCTGATAGCGGTGCAATTGATTGGCAGCGTCGTCAAGGTCGCCGGCCGTGGCGGTGAAGGCCACTTCCGGCAGTGCGAACGACCCGCCGGGTGGCAGCGCCAGCGCGCCGCCGAAATCGAAGCGCATGCCCAGTTCGGTCGAGAGGGCGAATTGGTTGGGGCGGGTGCGGTCTCCGCCGGGATCGCGGCCAAAGCTCATCTGCCAGTTGCCGGACCAGGCAAGCTGCGCCATGTACAATACGCCGCGATCGCGATCGCGCAATGCGAACCACGGCGTATAGCCGTTCGTGGATCGCCCGCGATCGGCGGTAAAGCCGCGGCGTCCAATAGACAACGGTTCGGTCGAGAGCTGCCGCTCTTGCCCCCAACCTCCCCATAAATAGGTCAGATCGTAATCGGCGGCGGGCAGGCTCCACGCCAGCGACGGCAGCGATGCGACATGCAACACCCGCTCTCCTCGATTGGTCAGCGTCAGCCGGCGTGTGATCACGCCCGTGTCACCCTGCGCGCGGTAGACCGCTTGGATTTCAAGAGGCAGCCGCCGGTGCCGATACAGCAACGCCAGTTCCCGTTCCGTAACCGTTGGCTCGACTGTCACCAGGCGCAGATCGTCCGGGCCAATATCCTGGCCTTCGACCAAGCCGGAAATTTCGCGGCCCGGCGCGGGCCATCGAGGCTTGCCCTCCGGACCGAAATAATCGAAGGCGACACCATCGCCGGAACGCCGTAGCCGGTATTCCACGCGACCACTGCGCAGGGTCCAGATTTGGGCTGCGGGATCGTATTGGATATGCTGCCCCTGTGCGGCAATGGAGAGGGCTGGCGCCACCGCGAGCCACGCGGCGCAAAGGGTGGTCATCTTGGGCATCTCTTTTTAGGATAAACTGTGGTTAGGCTGCACGCCCTCGAGAACCCCTTGGTTTTCCGGCGGCGCGGTCGCGAGCCGCAAACCGACATTCGAGCTGCCGCGCGAGTTGCGCGGCGGCTGACGCGATTGCCACCCGGCAACTCCGGAGTCGAGCGCCTCAGAAGGAAGTTAAATGGAAGACAAACTCAAACTGGCCGTGTTCATCGACTTCGATAACATCGAGATCGGCGTCAAATCCACGTTACACCGGGAATTTGACGTGGCCGCCGTGCTGGATGCGCTGAAGGAACGCGGTGAAATCGTCACCTGCGTGGCCTACGCCAACTGGGGACGGCAGGAAGCCGCCACCCGCGCCATGACGGAACACGCCGTGCAAATGGTGCAGCGCGACCCGTCGCCGCGCGGCGACAAGAACGGCGCGGATATCAACCTGGCGCTGGATGCGCTGGAGATGGCCTTCACCCACGATCACATCAACGCGTTCGCCATCGTCAGCGGGGACAGCGATTTCATGGCCCTGCTCAACAAATTGAAACAGTACGATAAGCGCGTCTTCGTGCTGGGCGGGAAAGCCTTCACCAGCACGATTCTGCAAAAGAACTGTCACGAGTTCATCAGCTACGAATCGCTGCTGGATGAACTGAAATCGGCCCCACCGCCGCAGCAGCCGCGGGCCGCCCATCAATCCGGCGGGCAGCCGCCGCAACAACAACAACAGCAGCAGCGGGGGCCGCAGGCGCACCGGCGTCCGGCGCCGCTGGATCTGGCCCAGGCCATGCCGCTCGTGGAGCGCGCCCTGCAAGCCCTGGAACGCCGCAGTGTACGCCCACAGCTTGGGCTGCTGAAATCCACCATGCTGCAGCTCGATTCCGCCTTCAGTGAGAAAGCGTACGGGTCGGGCTCTTTTACGGATTTCGTGGAGAAGCTGCAAAAAGCCAACTACGTCCACGTCACCGGCGGTGAAGGCCGTTACATGATCAAGCGCATTGGCGCGCCGGGTCCGGAGAAGGCCACCGTGCGGCCAGAGGCGGCTTTGCCCGTTCTGCGCGATGTGCTGGAGACGCACCGCATGGAGGTGGACGAGGGCGTGGCATCCGAGGCGCTCGCCGAGTGGGTGAAGCAGGAGCACCCCGACTACGACTGGAAGCAGTACGGCTTCCAGGAATTCAGCGAGCTGCTGAACTACGCGCAGGACAAACTGGTGGTCCGCATCACGGCGGATGAGGAGAAGGGACTCACGGTATACCTGGGTCCGGAGTTCCATCCGCCCGCGCCGCCCGAGCCTCCGCCGGAGCCGGCCATCGAGGAAGAAGTGGAGGAGCCGCAGCCTATCGTGGCCGGACAGCCCACCGCGGCCGGGATCATCCCGGATGTGGAACCCCCGCCCACGCGCGGCCGGACTACCCGGAAAAGCTCCGGACCGAGATCCACGGGTCCCAGATCTGCCGGACCGCCGAAAAAGCGCGCGCCCCGGCGCAAGAAGACCGAGGAGGGGCTGCCCCAATAGCGGCGGTTCTGGGGGGCGGGATTTATCCCGCGCGGGGCTTCAGCCCCGCACTTCGCAAATCGATCGGCTGGGTTGGAGAGTCCTGCGGCGTTCAGCGGCGGGGAGTCCAATCCACCTGCTCGATGGGCCCGATTACGAACATATAGAAAAAGGCTCCCGCCAGCACTATGCCAGTAGCCACCGCGAAGGCCCAGAAGAACTGGCCGGTGCGTTGAACCACTAAGCCAGTGAGGGCCGGTGCAGCCACCCCTGCCAGATTGCCGACTCCGTTCTGCACCGCGGTCCATTTGCCCGCGGCGGGCGGCCCGGCCAGCGTCTCGCAGCATCCCACTTGAGAATCGAACAGAACTGTTCGACAATCGAGAAGTGAAGGGTAGCGAGTTCCTCCGCAAGGTGAAGGCCATCGCAGCCCGGAAGAAGCTCACTTACCGCTGGGCTCCCGAGCGGGGCGTCGGGAGCCACGGGACCCTCTATCTCGGTGAGCGACACACGATTGTAAAGGATCTCAAAAAAGAACTCGGCCCCGGCCTGCTGGCAGACATGTGCCAGCAGCTAGGGATTCGAAAGGCGGACCTCTGATGTTCAACGCAAGTTATCCCGCAAGTTTCTTACCCGAGGGCAACGGCAGGGGATTCCACGTGCGCTTCCCCGATCTGCCCGAAGCGCTCACCAGTGGCGACGACCTTGAGGACACGCTGTTGCAGGCGGCGGACTGCCTGGCTGAGGCCATTGCCGGCCGCATCGCCCGCGGAGACGAGATTCCCCCACCGTCCAGGGCTAAACGAGTCCAGCATCTCATCGGCGTTCCGCTCTACCTCGCGCCGAAACTCGCGTTATACCTTGCTATGCGTGAACGCCGCATGCCAAACACCGAGCTTGCCAAGCGCCTGGGTGTCAGCGAAACAGTGGTCCGCCGTATGTTGAGCCCGAAGCACAATACTAAGCCGGAAAAGATTCAGGCCGCGTTGGCTGCGCTGGGCAAACGCATCGTGGTGACGTTCGAGGACGCCGCGTGATTCATGGAGTAGGCTGTGGTTCACCAGCCCAAGGGTGATTTGCGATTGGTTTGCGGCTTTGGACCAGTCGCCGAGTGGAGTTTCAAATCGACCGAAGCGGCCGTCAACCTCTCGTGTCGGCAGCGACCCGCACGACTTCGGCCTCGGGGTTGAGTTCCCACCGCTCATGAGCCCAGGCTGACGGCACCCGGATTGGCCGGCTTTAATTAAGGGAGATTCCGCCGGGACGCCAAGTAATGAGTCGCTGATGCCACGAGCGCGCCAATGATGGCGCCGGCAACCATCAGGTTGAATGACCTTTGGGCCACGGGCACCAAGAGCCTTTCGACGCCCCGGAGGTTCGATCCTCGAAAAGGCACAGTCTCGAATGGAAGCGCGCCAACCAGCATCGCCGAAGGGCGAAGCAGAACCCTGCAAGGCCGCCGCGCGGACGGCTCCCATGACGCTAAATCCCGACATTCGCAGCACTGCCGTTGGTCGGCCTGCTCCAATCCACCTGCTCGATGGGCCCGATTACGAACATATAGAAAAAGGCTCCCGCCAGCACTATGCCAGTAGCCACCGCGAAGGCCCAGAAGAACTGGCCGGTGCGTTGAACCACTAAGCCTGTGAGGGCCGGCGCAGCCACTCCTGCCAGATTGCCGACTCCGTTCTGCACCGCGGTCCATTTGCCCGCGGCGGGCGGCCCGGCCAGCGTCTGGATGAGGGCCCAGTGATTGGAACTCCACATCCCGAAGAAGATGCAGGCGATAAACAGCAGGGCCATGGAGAGGCTCTTGCTCTCGACCATCGCCACCGGCAGGATGATGGTGGACAACGTCAGGCCGCCGACCGTGAAAGTCTTGCGTACACGCGTGGGGGTGGCGCCCGCGGCGATCCAATGGTCGGAGAGCCAGCCGCACAGCGTCGAGGAAAGCCCGATTGCAAGAAACGCCAGCGCGCCCATGGTTGCCATGCGATCCATGGAGAAATGCCGCTCCATCACCATGTAGGAAGGCAGCCAGGTGAGCAGGAAATACCAGAAGTAGTTGCCGCAGAACAAGCCGCCGAAGGAGCCCCAGGCGGAGCGTTGCCGGAGGATGTGCAAAACGCCGGGCGGAGGGTACGCGGCGGGTTCGGTGACGATGCCCTTGCCGCGCGGCATCCATTTCATCCACGGAACCAGCCAGGCGAGGCTGACGGCGCCCAGCACGAAGAAGAAGGGCCGCCACCCGAAACGCGCCATGAGCATGCCGCCGACGAGCGTTCCCAGAGCCGGCCCGAATTTCGATCCGGCGTCAATCAGCCCGTTGGCGAGGCCGCGGTGGTGCTCCGGAAAATGCGTCGCGAAAATCCTGGAATACGAAGGATAGGCCGCCGACTCCGCCATCCCCAGCAGCAGGCGCAATCCGAATAGCACGCCGAAAGTCCCGGCCAGACCGGTAACCGCGGTGGCCGCGGACCACATCAGGTAAGCGGCGGCATAGACCCAAGCCACATCGAAGCGGTCCAGCACAAATCCCACGAGCCCGAGCAACTGGCACAGCGCATAGGCCCAGAAGAAGGCGGACAGCAGTTGCCCCAGCCGGGCAGGGTCCAGACCCAAGCCGCCTTTCTCGGGCGAGGCGATTAGCAGCGGTCCCGCAATCGAGAGATTGCTGCGATCGATATAGTTGATGAAGATGGAGACGACCAGCAGTGCGAGCACAGTCGTTTGCGCCCGTGACAACTTAGTGCGGACGGCGGGGAGGGTGGACATAGGGTTAGTTGGTGGGTTTGTCGCGCGGCGGCGCAACCGTGGCGAAGTCTTTCTTTACCCGCTCGACATACTGGTCGAGCAACCCGGCGACGCGCTCCCGGTGCGGCGACTTCACGATCATCCCGACGTGGTGCGGCATTTGCATGCGCCACACGATCTCCGGATCGTTGTAGGCCGAGGTGTCCGGATGCTCCTGTCTGGCGAGCGACACGAGCAGCGCGGCGTAATCGTTGGCGGGCGGCGGAGGCGCATAGGGCAGGTTGCCGCCGGCGATCTCCACCTTGGCCCACTCGCCCCACAAATTCAGGCCGGTGGCCGCCTCCACCAGTTCGGCGATGTGCGCTCCGCCCACGCGCGCCGAGGTTTCCAGGAAATACAACTCGCCGTCGTCGCCCTTGATGAACTCGGTGTGCGAAACGCCGCGCACCAGGCCCATGGCCGCCAGCACGCCTTGGTTGGCGGCCAGTAGCGCCTCCGAAGGGGCGGAGCCGCGCTCCAGCAGCCGTGTGGTGAAGATGCCGCCGCGCTGCGAAACATCCAGCGGCGGATAGCCATACTGGCTGGC
This sequence comes from Bryobacterales bacterium, assembly GCA_003166475.1. Lineage (GTDB taxonomy): Bacteria > Acidobacteriota > Terriglobia > Bryobacterales > Bryobacteraceae > Bog-159. The sequence continues at coordinate 7,879 of PMVV01000072.1, forward strand.
CACGGCGAAGAGAATCCGATTTCCGTAAACGATGGAGTCCACGTGGCAGACGTCGCCTGGAACGAAGCGCTCCACCAGGAAGAACGACCGGCGATCGCCGAGCGCCCGGTCGGCCGCCCGCAGATCGTCTAGCGAGTGTACCACCTGGATGCCAATGGCGCCCGCCATTCCACGCGGCTTCAGCACCCAGGGCGGGGGCACGCGCCGGGTAAACTCTGCGACCTTCGCGTCGTTGAGCAGGTGTACGAACTCGGGCACGTGCAGGCCCGCCTCCATGGCTTTCATGCGCATGGCCAACTTGTCGCGAAAGTAACGCGTGGTGGTTTCGCCCATGCCCGGAATCCTCAGATGCTCGCGCAGGGAGGCGGCCATTTCCAGATCGAAATCGTCGAGCGCCACTACGCGGTCGATAGCCTGGGTGCGGGCCAGGTGGCTGATGGCCAGCAGCGTATCGTTGCGGTTCCAGGTTTTGTCCTGGTCCGGCATGTAAAAGATATCGTCGATGCTTTCGCGCGGCCACTGGGCTTTGTCGCGCAGGCTGAGCGAGGTGATGAGGAAGACGCGCGCCCCCTGCCGCTTGGCTTCGCGCATGAAGTCGTGGCCCTTTTCGTAGCTGGCCAGACAGAGGAAGGTTAGCGGGTCCATGTCCGCTCGCGGAGCGCCCGCATGTTCGAAGGCTGGCATGGCAGAGGTCAAGAGAGGCAAGTATAGCAGGCGCCGGGGGGGCGCGACATGCCCAAGCTAGCACCAATGCTGTTCACTTTGGTGGGNNAGACCATCGCACTTTGTGGTCTGCCGTCTTCGGGGAGCGCTTGGCAGCCGACATAAAACGATCGTCGGCCCTTGATGCGCATCAACTCGGCCAGCAGCATGCCCACGCCCGCGCGCATTTTCTCGTAACTGCGCACCATCCTGTAAGTGGCGCCGGTCTTGTCCATGATGTAGCGTACGATCAACTGGCGGTCGCGCTGATGGTCCTCTTCGATGGTGTCCCCCTTCGGAATGCGCCGCAGTTGCGTCAACGCCACCCGCGCCGCCGCGAAAATGCAGTGCGGATCACTTGTGTGCCTCCCAGAGTATGGTAGATCGGATCGCATCGCCGCTTGCCAGCCGTTGTGAGTTACGACACAGTCTCTACGGTACAGCTTCGGGGCCAAAGCGGTACGCGGGGCTGTCCGCTGTATCTCGGGACGCCCGATCAAAGGAGAATACGCCGGATGTAGAGAAGTCCAAGGTTCACGTGGATGTTGTCGAGCCTCCTCTTCGCCACCCCCGCTCTATGGGCTCAGTGTTCATCCCCATCGCCTTCATCGTCCTCAACGTCGCTCTGCTGGTTTGGGTGGCGCGTGACGCCAAAGCCCGGGGGATGGACAGTGCCGTGGTCTGGATGATCCTGGTCATGTTTACCAGCGTGCTCGGGCTGGTGATCTACATCTTCTCGCGGCCCCAGTGCAATCTGATCCGGTGCCCGAGCTGCGGCAACCAGCGGCTCCAGGCCAGCGCGAAATGTCCGCATTGCGGCAACGCCTCTAGGAACGGCCAGGCCGCTGCTAACGCCTATGTGCTCGCCCAAACTGGCGTAGTTATCTTCGGAAGTGCCATTCCGGGACCGTATGGGCCTTACGCGGCCCGCTCAAATCCGTGAGCGGCAATGGTGGAGTTACCGGCACTCATGGATCTGGCCTGGCAGCAGCAGGCGAGCAGGAGGATTTTCACCTCTTCTTCGTTTCACAATAGCCGAGAGTAACTTTTGGCTCTTTGGCTGTTCCCCCGTCCCAAAAAGCTCGCATTCGCACCGCGTATCGACCTGTCCTTTCCTCCCTCCTGCCGTCACCATACAATCGGCGCAAGCGCCGCGACTACAGCGGCTACATTCGCGCCGATGTCCATGCCGTCGGTCCCAGCGTCTTTGTACGGAGACCCGGAACTCAGCGCGCAGCCTGCTAGGTTCGTCCCGGCGTTGCATCCAGTAAAGTCAAGCATACCCACCAAAGCCCAATCGAGCGGCCAGCATGTGGTGTAGTTCTTTCCACTCGTCTGACAACTGTTTGTCGAACTGCTGAGAGATGTCATTCCCGGAGGGTAGACTGGAAGTCCTGAGCCGTAGCCAAAGTAGTCGCCCACGTTGACCATCCCTGCCACTGTTACTGGCACGCCGTTGTTCGCCCAATCGGCCATCGTCATTCCCGCGTTCTCACTGTCCGCGAAGGGTTGCCCGTACATGAAGTTGTTCGTCCATACGAATCCGGTGTTGGTGTGGGGAGGCGCACCGGCAAACATCACAGAGAATGGGTTGGTATTGAATGTAGGAGTGTTGATCCACGTGTTGTGGTCAATCGTTTGGAACTTGGTGTTCTGGACAGATCCCACATACCCATTCGCGCCCCACGTAGGGCCGGAGATGTCAATGGCAAGATTGTTACGGATCGATCCACGGGAAGTGTTGGTGTTCTGCGGTCCAAACCCGCCATACCCGAACGGGGTGCCTACAGATGGTCCGTGCATGAACAAATTGTTTTGGATGGTGATATCGTTGCACATGATATTAGGGTCATTCACAATCCCACAGTTCCAGATAAAGAACCCCGCCTGACCTTCCGAAAACGTGGTATCGAACAAATTGGAGTCCACCAGAACGCGCTGTCCGCTTTTGATCTCAAACTCGTTCTTCACATCCCAGCATCCCCAAGGAATAGAAGGGATGCAACCCTCGTAGTATGGGACGTTGGTTTGTATGCCAGCACTGGTAGTCAACGTCATGCTGGTTCCCGTGGTAGGAGATGCTGCAATGTAGTTCTGGCCGTTGATGACCACGTAGATGCCGCCGTTGCCCCAGGCGGAATTAAACGGAGTGCCCGACACCAGGCTAGCAACCGTGCCATTCGTAGACACTACACCCGTATAACCGACCGGGTTGTTGCGCCAATTGGCTTGCTTCTTAATGTGATTCAACCTGACAGTGACGTCTGCTTCGGCAGGACAACTCGGTTGCCCGTAAGGCCACTCGTAACCGTAGAACACAGTGGAGTAGGGAACCGCACTAGACTGTGTTCCCGCGCTGGTAGTGAGTGTGAGAGAGGTCGCGCTTTGCACACTTTGCACGAAGTAGTTAGCATTGTCGATAGTGAAGGGGATGCCGGGCCACGGGTTAACCGAGGAAGTGTTGAATTGCTGCCCAGACACCAACGTGACAGTCGGGCCGCTTGTGGTGACCGTGCCGCTTACGGTGACAGGGGTTTGGCATTGTGCGGGAAGAAAGACGTTCTCTCCACTGGCTTCAAGGTAGTTGGCGGCGATCAACACCGGACCAGCGTTGTTGTCCGTACTGACCGCATTAGTATCATTTCCGGTATTGATGATACCCCAGATTTGGGAGTACATCAATGTACCGTAGTTAGCGTTGAGGTCTAGGCCCGCCTGGACGAAGGCACATCCGCCCAGAGCGGCAGAACAGGGAGCGGGATGCACCAACACCCTATCGAATGTGATGTAGGAAGGAACTGCATACGCCTCTGGTGTGTATCCTGCCATCCCAATGATCGGGTAGGTGTTAGCCGCGCTTGTGCCGAGAGTGAGCTCCACACCCGCAACATATAACCCTGCCACACCATCGGAGAGAGAAAGCGTGCTACAACCATTTGTGTTGCATTCCAACGTAGGGACGTTTGTGGGCGTGGCACTTTGTGAAATGGTCTGATACTGCGGCAGATTGGCGATGTTGGAGCTTACGACCAGCACCGGATTCGCGGGGCAGTATTGCGGCAACACCCCCTGGTCTGCCCAAACAATTCCCCCGTCCATGGTGGTTCCCTGAGAGTCATTCCATACCGGCTCGGCAGATCCGGACGTGCCGGCGATCGTAATTAACTGGAGATGGTACGCCGGGTCTACAAACTGTTGTCCAGCACTGCAGGCAGTGCTTGCTTGCCACCCCCACGGGAGAGCGTTAGTCGGCCCGTAGACGAAATTCCCTACGTATGTAGCATTGGCCGGAACGACGATTTGTTCTCCACAGACCGCCGCGGAAAGCTTGGATTGCAGGTCGGGCCCGCTGTTGGCCGCCACGGTCACAGTGCTCGTGGTCGTAGGGAATGGGGGCTGGTAACAAGTCTGCGGCAATAGCGGCAGCGAGCTTCCCGGAACGCCGGCAAGCGGGGGCAGGCCCGTGGGCGCCGCGGTACATAGGTCCGGCGCCGGATTAGCAGCAGGCGGCGCGGCCACTGAAAATGGGCTGGCCAGGTGTGTCACGGTGGTCACGACAGAGTTCTGCGCAGTGCCGATTACGGACAATGAATTCGAATACTCGTTGACCACGTAAACCTCCGAGCCATCCTCAGAGATCGCGACGGACGTCGGGTAAGCTGTTACTTTCACCGTCGCTACGGCTTCAAACGACGTCGTGCTAATCACCGAGACAGCCGAGCCGGTTAAGTTCGATACGTAAAGGGCGCCCCCACTGGGAGCGACCGCAATCGAGTCCGGGTAGCTAAGCCCCCCGATCGTATTCAGAAGATTCCCGGTTGTGGTGTCGTATGCGGTTATCTGGTTGGTCACGGGGCTCGCGACATATAGTGTGGCGCCATCGGGACTAAGCGCAAGAGCATGCGCGCCGGGGGTTGTTAACCAAGTGGCGATTACCGTGTTGGACGCGGTGCCGATGACTGAGATGTTGCCCGAGGTGGGGCTCATGACGAACGCGCGGCTGCTATCGGGTGTAACTGCTATGGCTGTCGGATACCCGGCAATCTGCACTGTGGCTAGCACGGCATCCGTTGCGGTGCTGATGGCGGATACGCTGCTGGATCCCGCGTTCACAACGTATGCGGTCTGTCCGTTCGGGGTGATGGCCAACGCCAGCGGCATCGTACCGACGGGAATGGTGGCGACCACGGTGTTGGACCCAGTATTGATGACCGCTACACTGTTGCCGCTGGACTGCGCGACGTAGAGTAGCTCGCCTCCAGGGGCCAGCGCCATCCCGCTCGGGCTTCCAGTCACCGGTATCGTAGCCGCGATAGACCCGTTCGCCACGTTTACAAGGAACACGTCGCCGGCCTTGCTTGAGACGTAGGCGGTCGGGGGGGGCGGCGTTTGGCCGAGCAGACCCGCGGCGCCTGCGAGGACCATCAAAGCCAGCCGGAGCCGGGACGTAGGTGCAAGACGTTGTGAATTCATTAGAGTTATCCTTTCGTTGACTGCGGACATGCCCACGCGGATCTAAAGTCGTTTGCAGGACCTCCGCTCGACGTCGGACTCCTCAAATAATTGGCAACTGTGGCTGGCGACCTTAGGCGACCTTAATGTCGCATATCGTTTGGCCGTGGTAAATACTACCTTTGGTCAGTGTTGTGTCCAAACTCCTCAGTCTTGGCACGTATTACTTCCTGGGGCACAATGAAGTTGAATCGCGTATCCGTGTTGTGAGAGCCGCCGCGCATTGCCGAATCCGCTTTCCAAATACTAAGGACGCCACTTAGAAAGCGGCCCGAAACCTACCTCGCGGCGGTCCACGGCTATCGGCACTACGGGCGGCTGCTAGTGCAGCCATACATCCGCTGCCGCTACCGGCCAACCTGCTCGGAGTACTCGATCGAAGCCGTGCGGAAATGGGGCATTCGCCGCGGTTTGGTGTTGACCACCAGGAGGCTCCTGTCCTGCACGTCCGCGGTTCCGCCTGGCACGCCGGATCCGGTGCCTTGAGCGCGGCTGCGGGCAGGGCTTCGGCTGCGCCCGGCGCTACTATAGTGGCGATGACCAAAGCATCCTGGGCGCTGCTCGCCGCCCTATCTCTCCCTGCCTTCGCGGCGCCCCCGGCTCCTCCCGGGTGGCTGCCGGGCGCAGTGATCTACGAAGTCTTCCCGCGCGACTTCTCGCCGGCCGGCGACCTCAACGGAGTGACCGCAGGCCTGGATCGCCTGCATCGACTTGGGGTAGACGTGGTCTGGCTCATGCCCATCCATCCCATCGGACAGGTGAAGCGCAAAGGCCCGCTCGGCAGCCCGTACTCCGTGCGCGACTACTACGCCATCAATCCGGACTACGGCACCAAGGACGATTTGAAGCGGCTGGTCGCCGAAGCGCACCGCCGCCGGATGCGGGTGATCATCGACATCGTGGCCAACCACACCGCCTGGGATAGCGTCATGATGCAGACGCCCGAATTCTACAAGCACAACGCCGCGGGCCAGATCATTTCGCCCGTTCCCGACTGGGACGACGTGGCCGGGCTCGACTACTCCAATCCAAAGCTGCGCGCATACATGATCGACATGCTGCGCTACTGGATCCGCGACTTCGATCTCGACGGCTTCCGTTGCGATGCTGCCGGCATGGTGCCGGTGAGTTTCTGGGAGAGCGCTCGCGCCGAGGTGGACAAGCTCAAGCCCGGCGTCCTCTGGCTGGCGGAAGCGCACGAGCCGCCGCTGATGGCCAAGGCTTTCGACCTGGATTATGCCTGGCCGCTGCATAGCACGCTGGCTGCGATCTTCAGCAAGGGCGAACCGGCCCGCGATCTGCGCGCGGTCTGGGAGCAGGAGCGCGCGCAATATCCCAAAGGCGCGCTGCACATGCGCATCTCCGACGATCACGACGAAGAACGCGCCATCGTGCGCTTCGGCAAGGGCGGCGCGCTGGCGGCTTCCGCATTCATGTTCACGCTGGATGGCGTGCCACTGCTCTATGAGGGCATGGAAGCGGGCGATACGACCGAATCCGGCGGGCCCCCGCTATTCGAGAAGCTGCCGGTGTTCTGGAAGATCGCCGAACGCCGCCCCGAGTTTCCGCGCTTCTATGCCGGCATGATCGCGTTGCGCGCCGCGCATCCCGCTCTCCAGCAGGGAGGGACGGAGTGGCTGCGCAATTCCGACGATGCGCGCATCGTCACCTACCTGCGCAAGGGCGGAGGCGAGGAATTCCTGGTGGCCGTCAACTTCTCGAACCAGCCGTTCCTGGGCTTGGTGGACACCGCCGCAGCCGGTCTCGCGGAAGTCACGCCCGGCGTGGAGACGCCGCGGCCATCGGCGCTGCCGTCACTGGCGCTGGATGCCTGGGGCTTCCGGATTTTTCGAAGGATTCGGTAGCTATGGCCGTGGGGCAGGCCATCGTTTTTCGTGGCCTGCCGGGTTCGAGAACAGTAGCGGCTAAATCCGGATCAGATCGTAAGGCTTCCGCAGATCCCGCGTCAGCAGCCTGGAAGCTTCCGCGTCGTTTTCGAAATCTTCCTTCTCCGCGTTCCAGTGCAGCGTTCTGCCCACTTTGGCGGCGATGGTGCCCAGGTGGCAGGCGGCCGTTGCAGTGTGGCCCACCATCTCGTCGACGGCGCCCTTCGTACCGGTGCGCAACTGCTTTACGAAGTTCTGCGCGTGCTCGGCAGTGGCGTCCGCACCCTGAAAGGTCTTCCGTTCCGCGCGATACTTGATCCCGCTTTCGTCGGCCGGCGCGGCGGCGTAAGGCGCTCCAGGCTCCGGTTCGGGAAAGACTTCGTAGCCGATGCGGTCCACGTACAACGCGGCCTTCGTGCCATAGAAGGCGAATCCGTGCGGACGGTTGTACAGTCCGCGCATGCCGTAGTACCGCATGCCCGGCGAACGGCCGCCGATGCCGTTGCTGTTTACCCACGAAGCCACATACTCCATGATGAAGCCCGGATACTGATACGTGGCCACGTGCAGATCGTAGATGTCGCCGGCATTCTGGGGACACAGGCGGCGGCCCACCGCCGAGATGGTGTGCGGGCTGGAAACGCCCATGATCTGGTGGACGCTGTCGACGCGGTGATTGCCGAAATCCGTAATGTAGCCGCCCGCGTAATCCGAGAAGACCCGGTAATTGGTGAGGAAGCGCATCCGGTTGAAGGGCGCCCGGGGCGATGGCCCGAGGTAGAAATCCCAGTCGAGCCCGGCAGGCGGATCGGAGTCCGGAACTTTTTGCTGGACGTTGGGAGCGATGTTCCCGCTGTTCCACACACGCACGAGGGAGACATCGCCGATCTCGCCCGACTGGACCATGCGCGCCGCCTCGGCGATGTGCGGCGCCGACCTGTGTTGGGTGCCCGGGTAGAGAATCCGCTTCGTGCGCCGGGCGGCCTCCACCATGGCGCGCCCTTCCCGAATGGTGAGCGCGAAAGGCTTCTCCACGTAAACGTGCTTGCCTGCTTCGAGGCCCAGCACCGTGGCAATGGAGTGCCAGTGATCGGGAGTGGACACCATCACGGCATCCACTTCCTGGATCTCGAGCACCCGGCGAAAGTCGCGCAGCGTTTTCGCGCGGCCGCCGGCCAGATCTTTCGAAGCGCGCTCCGCGTTGGGATCGTACACGTCGCAGGCCGCCAACAGCTCCGTGTTAGGCGCCTGCAACANNNNACGGACCCGGCCGCGACATAAGCGCCGCCGCCGATTTCGACCGGCGCGACCAGCGTGGAATTGCTGCCGATGAAAGCCCCCGCGCCTATCTTAGTGGCGTGCTTGCGGGTTCCATCGTAGTTGCAGGTGATGGTGCCCGCCCCGACGTTCACTCGCGCGCCGATTTCGGAATCGCCCAGGTAGGCAAGGTGCATGGCTTTCGATCCGGCGCCTAGGCGGGTCTTCTTGAGTTCCACGAAATTGCCGACATGCGCCCCGGCGGCGACGTGATTCTCCATGCGCAGGCGGGCGTACGGGCCGGCGTGCGCCCCGCGCTCCAGCCGCGAGGTCCCGACGATGGTGAACTGCCCGACTTCTACTTCGTCAGCCAGTTCCGAATCCTGGACGATGGAGCACGCGCCGATGCGGCAGTTCTCCCCAATGGTGGTGTGGCCAAGGATCTGCGCAAACGGCTCCACAATGGTGTCCATGCCGATGGTGACATCCGGGTCCACAGTGACCGTCTCCGGTTTCTCGACGGTCACGCCGGCCAGCATGAGTTCGCGCACCTTGCGCTGGCGCAACAGACGGTCCACACCGGCCAGTTCTTCGCGGTCGTTGATGCCCAGCACCTCGCGCGAATCGTTGATGCGATAAGCGGCGATGGCGTGCCCGGCCCGGTGCAGGATCTCGACCATGTCGGTCAGGTAGTATTCGCGCGCGGGATTATCCGGCCGGAGTTCTTGAATGTGCCGCCAAAACGGCGCCGCTTGATAGCAGTACAGGCCCATGTTGGCCTCCCGGATGGCGAGCTGTTCCGGCGTGCCGGCGCGTTGCTCCACCACGCCTGTGACCTGGCCGTCGCCGTCGCGCAGCACGCGTCCGTAGCCGGTGGGATCGTCCATCACGGCGGTTAGGATAGCGCCTGCGGCATCGGAGGATTGCTGGGCCGCGACCAGGCCTTCGAGCGTTTGCGGACGCACCAGCGGGCAGTCGCCGTAAAGAATCACGAGCCGGCCGTCCAGGCCCGCGAGCGTGTCCGCGGCGACCATCAACGCATGGCCGGTGCCTTTTTGTTCGGTCTGCTCGATGAAGCCGATGCCAAAGCCGATGCCGGGCGTCTGGAGCGCCGCGCGCACCTCGGCGGACTGATGGCCCACCACCACGAAAATCCGCTCGGGCGGCGCCAGTGCGCGCGCGGTGCGCAATACGTGCTCGACCAGGTATCTGCCGCCGGCGCGGTGCAGCACCTTGGCTTTGCGCGACTTCATGCGGGTGCCCAGCCCGGCTGCCAGAACCACTACCGTCAACGGTGTTTCCACTATTTCCTCCCGCCGGCTTTGAGCCTTTGCCGCCGGCCCTCGTGCGCCAGCCGCACGGCCACTGCGGCGGTCTCGGCCGGATCGTGGCGCACCTTCTTGGATTCCTGCAGCAGCTTGCCGCTCACCACCTTGATCCCCATTTTGAAGATTCGGTCGAGGTCGTTTTCCACGGGTAACGCCTGCTGCCTCTCGTAGCGCTTCCGTGCGGCCATCTGCATGGGTGCGACGTTGACAATCGCGCAATCGACGATCTTGCCGCCGGCATGCTTGTGAATGGCGCGGATATGGTCGGAGGCGGTGAAGTTCATGGTTTCTCCGGGCTGCCACATCAGGTTTACAAAATACGCCTTGAGGGCGGGCGAGCGCCGGATGGCCGCGGAGATTCCCTCCACCAGCAGGTTTGGAATCACGCTGGTGAATAGCGAACCGGGGCCCAGCGTGATCAGGTCGGCCTGAGCGATAGCGGACAGGGTATCGGCCATGGGCTTCACCTTGCGGGGGCGCAGCCGTACGGTGCGGATGATCCGGCGGCTCTTGCTGATGTTGGTTTCTCCGGTGACGCGCGTGCCGTCCTCCAGAATGGCCTCGAGCGACACATTGGCTGCCGTGGCGGGGTAGATCCGGCCGGTGATCTTGAGCACTTCGGAACACGCTTTGACGGCCTCGGGAAAGTCGCCCATGAGCTGCGTCAAGGCCGTCAGGAAGAGGTTGCCGAAGCTGTGTCCCTTGAGTCCCAGGCCGGCTTGGAAGCGGTGTTGGAATAGGCGCGAAAGCAGGGCCTCGTCTTCGGAAAGCGCCACCAGGCAGTTGCGGATGTCCCCTGGCGGCAGCACGTCGAACTCGCGCCGCAGGCGGCCGGAGCTGCCGCCATCGTCGGTGACTGTGACCACCGCCGTGATATCGATCAGCGGAGCGCGGCGCGGGCTGGCGTAGTGTTTCAACCCTTGCAGGAGGGCGGAAAGGCCGGTGCCTCCGCCAATGGCGACCACGCGTAAAGGTTCGGCGTTAGACATGGCGGGCTCGGTGGCGCGCGCACTCGCGCGCAAGGCAAGTTACCGGTGGGNNCGGCCGCAGGACTCTCCAGAAACCCACCCGCCAACTTATCGATTCTGCGAAGTGCGGGGCTGAAGCCCCGCGCGGGATAAATCCCGCCCCCCAGAACCTTGGGTTTCTGCCTCTGATGACGGCCCCCGCCGTCCCTGCTGAAGTGGGTAAGCTAGAACTGCGTCTTCTTGTCCGGATAGAGCAGCCGGTGAAAGGCCGGCTGGCCGGCGATGGCCGCGAAATCGGGATCCTGGCGGGCGGCCAGCCGGTTACGAGGTTGCAAATCGATCGCACATTTCAGGTTCTCACAAGCGGCCTGCAAATCTCCACCCAGGCTTTGGCAGGCGGCCAGCGCGTAGAGCACATGGTCGGCGGTGGCGTCCGCCTGCAAAGCGGCCCGCAGGTGCATTTGAGCCGTGGCAAGGTCGCGGGAGTTGATCAGCGTGATGGCGTAGTTGTAGTGCTCTTCCGGCGTGTTCAACGCCGGGCCGGGAGATTCCAGGCGCTGCTCGCAGATGCGCGCGTGCAGGCCGGCGCGATGGGCCACGGCGCGATCCGGCCCACCGGTAGCCCGCAGAAAAGACTCCCTAGCCGGCTGGAATTGGCGCGCATGAAACAGGCGCATGCCCTCCTGGAACGACTGCATCTGGGTGGGTCCCGTTTCGCGCGGCGGCACACCCTGGCCGTTCTTGCCTTCCGGGGGCGGAGAAGCTCCCGGGACATTGCGCGTTTCGGCACTTTTCGGCATGGGTGTCTTTTTCTTCACGGGCATAACGGGGCCCAAAAGCCGGCGACTGAAGTCAGTAAGCTCTTATACCAGACCCGGTGCTTCGCATGCAAGGGGCGGTGAAGCATCTCCCCTACCGTACCCGTCCCGTCTGGCGATTATCGCACACCGCGCACCGGGCGTTATACTCAGTGTCGATGAAACTGGCCGCTATATTCTTAATCTCGCTGTGCGCCTTTGCCGCTGCGCCCACCACCGACATCAAGGTGGACCAGGCAGGCTACCTGCCCCACTCTCCCAAGCTGGCGATGGTGGTGTCCCACACTCTGGCAAAGGAGTTCTCCGTGCGCCGCGCCGGCAACGACTCCGTGGTGTTACGCGGCAGGTTGGCGGAGCCTGCCAGCGATCCGGATTCCGGCGATATCGTCCAGGAAGCCGATTTCACCAAACTCGACAAACCCGGCAAGTATTATCTGGAAGTGCCGGGCGTGGGCCGAAGCTGGGAGTTTGGCATTGGCCCGGATGTGTTCGCGCGCGCGTTTTATTTGTCCATGCGGTCGTACTACGGGCAGCGTTGCGGGACCGCCGTGGACCTGGGGCCCGAGTTCCCCGCCTACAAGCACGCCGCCTGTCACCTGGAGGGCGCCTATCATGTTTCTTCAGGCAAGACCGGCCCGCACATCTCGGCCAAAGGGTGGCACGATGCCGGCGACTACGGCCGTTACGTGGTCAACTCCGGCATCTCCACCGGCACGCTGTTGTGGACCTGGGAGATCTTCGGCGGCCGCCTCAAGCAGGTGACGCTCAACATTCCGGAATCCGGCAACGGCACGCCCGACATCCTGAACGAAATCCGCTGGAACCTGGACTGGATGCTCTCCATGCAGGACGGCGATGGCGGCGTCTGGCACAAACAATCGAGCGAGCGCTTCTGCGATTTCATCCCGCCGGAGAAAGATACGCTGATCAGCTACGTCATCGGTACGGGGAAGGAGCCGTATAAGAGCTCTTGCGCCACCGGCGATTTCGCGGCCGTGATGGCGATCGCAGCCCGCGCCTACCGGCCCTTCGATGCAGCCTATGCGGAGAAGTGTCTGCGCGCCGCCCGCCAGGCGTGGACCTGGCTGGAGAAGTATCCCGACGTGTTGTTCCACAACCCTCCCGGCATACAGACCGGAGATTATGGAGACGGCGATTGCGCGGACGAGCATTTGTGGGCCGCCGCCGAGTTGTGGCGCTCGACCGGCGACCAGGCCTTCGAGCGCTATTTCCTCGATCATTTCGGGGCCTTCCGCAAGACGCTGAAGCCAAACGCGCCTCCGGATTGGGGCAATGTAGCGCCGCTGGCGCTATGGACCTACGCGCTCGGGCACGGGAAGAACGCCGAGGCAGTCGCCGCCATCGCGCAGGATTCGGCGAGCGCCGCCCAGCAGATCGTGGAGCGCGCCAGCCGCCACCCCTACCGCATCAGCCTGACTTCCGCGGATTACATCTGGGGATCGAACGGCGTGGCCGCCAATTACAGCCTGCAGCTCCTGGTGGCCAACGCGCTGCGGCCCGATCGGCGCTTCGTGGAGACGGCGCTGGATAACCTGCATTACCTGCTGGGCCGCAATACCTTTTCGCTATCCTGGGTGACGCAGGTAGGGGCCAACCCGTACCATCACCCGCACCACCGTCCCAGCGCCGGCCTTCCGGAACCGTGGCCGGGACTGCTTTCGGGCGGTCCCAACCGCGGCCGGCAGGACGCTGCGATGCGCAAGCTGCCCAATGGGCCTCCCGCAAAGATGTACCTGGATGAGCTGGCTTCGTACGCCAGCAACGAGGTGGCCATCAACTGGAACGCGCCGCTGGTGTTCGTGCTGGCCGCCGCGCTGGCGGGGAATTGAACTATTCCGGTGAGAAGTTTCGGGCCTGAAGCCACGATCTTCTCAAATGCCGAAAGCCTTGCCTGCCGGCCGGATCCCGGCCGCCATGCCCTTGATCGAGCACCGAATCTATGTCATTCGCGGCCAGAAAGTGATGCTCGACAGCGACTTGGCGGAGATCTACCAGGTACCTACCAAACGCCTCAACGAGGCCGTGAAGCGCAACCTTGCCCGCTTTCCGGAAGACTTCATGTTTCAACTCAACAACGAGGAGCTGGAGAATTGGAGGTCGCAAATTGCGACCTCCAATCCAGGGGCGAAGATGGGGATACGCCGGCCGCCCTATGCCTTCACCGAACACGGCGTGGCCATGCTCTCCGCTGTGCTCAACAGCGACCACGCCATACGCATGAGCATCCTGATCGTGCGAGCTTTCGTTAAGCTCCGCGAGTTGTTGGCAGGCAACAAAGACCTGGCCCGCAGAATCGAACAGATCGAAGCCGGCCAAAATCGGCACGCGCAGACACAGGAGCAACAGACCCGCACCCTGCAGCACCATACATCTATCCTGGTCTCGGTAGTCGAAGACATCCAGAAACTCAAGAATCCGCCAATCACCCGCGCTATCGGCTTTGTGGCCCGCAGCCCAAAGAAGAGATAGCGCCGTCAGCCCTTACAGCAGCTTCGGAACCAGCGACCCGGTAGCGCGCCGATAAGCATCGTACTCCGGACCGAACGCCTTCCTCAGGTTGGCCTCCTCCAATCGGATCTTGCGCCAGTATGCGAAACCCGCCATCGCCAATCCCAGAGCCGCGTGCAGTTGGCCCGACACAACCGCCGTGCCGGCAAACATCCCCAGCATCGCGGTGTAGATAGGATGCCGCACGAAGCGGTAGGGGCCGGACCGGATCAGGCGGTGATCGACCTTGATGGCGATCTCCCCGCTCCAATAGCGGCCGAGATGCCGCCGCGCCCATACGCCCAGTGCCGGACGCCGTCTGGATGCAAAGACCGGCCCAAGCGGTGTAAGGCCCGCCTGGCAGGAATCGCCGGCCTGGCAGGCCCGGGAACGGGAAAACAACCAGCAAGAGCGCGAGGTTTACCAATAGCTCATGTACGCGCCGCGATGGCCGCGACTCCTCGGATTTCGCCGGCGAAGAATTCTTCGCGGCAGCATTCCAATAGAGCGAGAATACCGACCACTCCGCAAGGGAGAGAAGCATCGGCACGCTCAAGCGAACATGCGGCAAATGGATCGGCATGCCTTCCTCCACATATTGACGCTCGCATACAGTGACAGGCAACTTTGGACCTTGTGGCGGGCAATTTTGCCCGCAGCCGACTTTCAGCCGGCCCCACATCAGCCCCAATGCAGAGGGCACATTTGTCGCGAAAGCTGTCACCGTATTACGCGAGACTCAATAGGTTTTCGAGAGCCTCCGCTGGATTCCTTTTTTGATCCGTTCGGCCAGTGTTCCGAACGGCTGGTCGGTGGTGACGTAGGTCCAGGTCGCTCCGCGTTCCATGCGCTCGGCATTGCGGAAATGGATCTCGCCTTTGTCGACCTCCGCCGTCCGAAACGCGTCTGCAATCTCTTCTTTCAGACAATCGTGGAAATCCGCATAAATCGCCTGTTCGCCAGTCAGGAATCTATGGAGCGGGTCGCCACCCGTCCACGAAACCCAATGGATGCCGCCCCTCAATTCGGCGACATTCGCCAAGTAATCGGCCCATAGATCGTCGACGATCGCCAGGGCCAGTTGCCGCCCGGCCGTTTCGAGCGCATGCTCACCGGCAGCTTGGATCAGTTCGCAGTATTGCTCTTCGGGCAGCATCGAACGGAGGCTCCAGCCGGGCGACAGCAGAATCTCCCGGCGCAAGTTGTACACTTCGCGGCGGTGATCTTCAACGGTGCAGTCGTATTTCCAGAGCGTCTGCCGAATCTCAAGATTCTGGCCTTCCGCGGTGCGCTGCACGCTGTCGATATCCGGGTTCTCTCGAATCCCGAAACGCACCAGCAGATCGTCGTCCAGGCTGATGAAGAAGCGGGATGTGCCCGGATCGCCCTGCCGTCCGGCACGGCCGCGCAGTTGGTTGTCAATCCGCCTGGCCTCGTGACGCGTTGTGCCAATGACGTACAAACCGCCGAGGTCCACCACCTTGTCGCGGTCTTTTGGCGGATTCCCACCCAGCAGAATGTCGGTGCCGCGTCCCGCCATGTTGGTGGAAACGGTGACGGCTCCAAGTGCGCCGGCCTGCGCGATAATCGCGGCTTCCGTCTCATCGTTCCTGGCGTTCAGGACCGCGTGCGCGATGCCGGCCATTTGCAGGCGGCGGCTCAATGCCTCCGATTCCTCGACGCTGGCCGTTCCCACGAGAATCGGGCGCCCTGTCTCGTGGACCCGTCGAATTTCCTCCGCGAGCGCTTCGTTCCGCGCTTCCTTGTCCGCATACACGACGTCGGGGAGATCTTGCCGAATTACCGGCCGATTCGTCGGGATCGTCTTTACCGGCAGTTTGTATACCTTCCAGAACTCTTCGGCTTGCGTCGCCGCGGTGCCCGTCATGCCGCAGATTCGGTCGTACATTCCGGCCAAGCCCTGCACCGTAATCGAACCGAGGATGCGCCCCTGGGTCTTCAGCCGCACACCTTCCTTGGCTTCCACGGCGGAATGCAACCCGGCCGGCCACCGCCGGTTCTGGGCGATGCGGCCCTTGAACTCGTCCACCAATTCGATGGAGCCTTTCTTCACCACGTAGTCCACGTCGCGCCGCAGCAACGCGTGCGCATGCAGCGCGTCCTGCGCCGCCGTCAGAATGCGCAGGTTTGGCTCGTCGAACAGGCTTCCGCAGCCGAGGGACGCTTCCACGCGCTCAATGCCGGCATCGGTCAACTGCACGTTCCGCGCGAACTCATCGAGCGAGTAGTGCAGGTGCGGCTGCATCCCCGCCACTACGGAATCGATGCGGTATGCCAGCGCGGAGTCCTCGGCCACTCCGCCCGCGATGACCAGCGGGATGCGCGCCTCGTCGAGCAGGATGGAGTCGGCCTCATCGATGACCGCGAATGCAAACTCCCGCTGGACCAGTTCGTCCGTGCGGCGCGCGAGGCCGTCCCGCAGGTAGTCGAAGCCGACTTCGTTGGCCGTCGCGTAGGTGAGATCGCACCGGTATGCGGCGCGGCGATCGGCGGCCGGCATGTCCTGCGAGATATGCCCGACGGAAAGCCCGAACCAATCGTAAATCCCGCGCATCCATGCGGCGTCGCGGCGAGCAAGATAATCGTTGGCGGTTAACACATGGACGCCGCGGCCCTGACGCGCGTACCAGATCGCGGCGGGCACGGCCGCCAGTGTCTTGCCCTCGCCAGTCTGCATCTCCGCGATCTGGCCGCGGTGCATTGCCAGCGCGCCCAGGATCTGCACGTCGAACATCTGCAACCCGAGCACACGAGCCGCTATCACCGCCGCCAGCGCGAATGTTTCAATCACGTCGGCGTCCCGGTGCAAATCTTTCGCGGCAGATTTGAGCCGATCGTCAGGCAACCCGGACAACTCTTGCCGCCGCCGGGCAATGGCCCGCAGTTGATCCTCGGACTCGCGATCTACGAGCCCCAAATGACGTAGTAAGTTTCTGAAAGACACGGTCCTCTCCTTTTCGGTTTTCGTTTCAAACAGCGTGATTACGAGCAGAGAGAGGATGCTGGAGGTGGCCGTTGGAACAGGAGGGCGGCGTCCGGCTCAGGCCGGGTCCGTGACACGTACGTAGCGGCGGGTTGGCGGACTTGTACTTCCGCCCGAATGCGCCGGGCTTCCCGCGGGGCCTGTTGTTCGGCCTCGGTCGAGCAGACAATTTCGATGGCTGTGACAACACGAAGCGACGGCACGCCTGCCTGCGTCGAGAGCAACGCAAGCAGCGCGGCGAATACGTATTTCGCGGCCGCCCGTGCCATTCCCTTAGCATCTCACGGTAGTGCCTGAAAGTTGCGTTGGAGATTTTCGGAGGGGGGTTGACGCGGTGAGGCGGGGGGTGCCTAGCGCCCGCGTTTGCGATCTGGTACGATACCGCACATGAGGATCGTTGCCGGTTGCATCGCCGTGCTGGTCGCCGTCGTTCCCGTCGGCTTCTGGCAAACAAAGAAACCACCTTCCAAACCAACGCAAGACTCCGCGAAACAGTCTAAGCCCGACTTCGACGGCTGGAACAAAATCAAATGGGGTATGACGCTGGGTGACGCGAAGAAGGCCATTGGGGGAATCGACAAGATAAAAATTGGAAAACTGGATTTGGGTATTACGCTTTCCGCTGGTGCCGAGGTACCACAGTCGGACCGCTACAATGATATGGACAAATCAATCGCGGAGGTTGAACTGTCGTGTGTCGTTCCGGATTATCCCCTTCAGAATTATGAGGATCTCAAGTTGCTTCTGATTGAGAAGTATGGAACGCCGACGAGCGACGATAGCAAACCGGACGGGAGCGTAACCGTGCATCGAGCATCCTGGGTTTTTCCGTCCACGGTAATTGTCTTGAACATGCGGGTATTGCGCTCAAGTGGGTTTTTGGAACTAACGTATCAGCCTGCAAATAAGAAGGCCGTGGATGCTTTATAAAAGAGTGGTTAAGAATCATATCCCCGGCACGGGCGGGTCCCGAGGTTCCATGCCCATACCCACCAGTTGTGCAAACAATTCGGCGCGGCGGTGGATAATCTTGAGTACTTCAGCACAGTTATCTTTGACTTCATCCGGGTCGGGTGTTGTGCTGAGAGTGTCTACCGAGGTGCTATATCTTAAACCTCCGTACGCAGGTTTCCTTGAGGTCAGGTAGTTAAACGCGGTACCATAACCATCCGCATGCTTGCTGGCTTTGGTAAGTCGGGTGCTTAGTTCTACGCCTAGTTCCTTGTACTCACGCATGACGCTCCCGGTTAGAGCATCCTTGTCTGGCTCACTCATTTTGACGATCCTTTCCGCGATTTGCACTTGGACACACTCCATGCGATAATTTGAGTGTCCGCCTGAGTCCTTTCTGAGAGGCCCGGTTCGTAGCCGGGCCTTCCCTCTCAATCCTACCGCTACGCTACCAGTTCTTTCAAGTCCCAAACGTGGTCCGCGATCTCCGCTTCCATCGCCGGGGTGATGCGGAGCGTCTTGTGCGTGCGGCAGAAGTTGTAGTAGGCGAAGTGCAGGCAGTAGGCGCTCCACAGATTGTCCCACTTCTTACTGAAGGCGTTGGTTAACCGCGTCATGCGGCGCATCTGCATACGGAT
Organism: Bryobacterales bacterium; assembly: GCA_003166475.1. Classification (GTDB taxonomy): domain Bacteria; phylum Acidobacteriota; class Terriglobia; order Bryobacterales; family Bryobacteraceae; genus Bog-159. The sequence goes on from PMVV01000072.1 coordinate 26,451, forward strand.
CGTGAGATTCTGGCGCTCGATATGGCTGGTGCAAATCCGGCTCTTTTCGGGGTTGCCCATGATTGGGACTTCCTCCACGGAAACCACCTCTGCGGGCGAGTAGCGCCGCTGTTCCTCTTGCGGGACCGCGTACACTTTGATCTGCTGTGCATAATCGCAGCGGTCGGAAAGAGTCGTGGTGATTGCCGAAATGTAGGGCTGAAAGCCATCGGTGCTGATTTGGAACCGTTGCTTGCCAGAGGTCGCGTGGCGTAAGCCTTCGATGAAAACATCCGTGGTCGCTTGGTTCCGGCGTCCTAGAGCGAAGTTAAGGATCAGCTTGGAATGCTTCTCCATCGCCACGTAGCAATAGGCATCGCCCTTGGAATCGTCATCTTTCTCGAACGGGAGTTTGTGGGCTTCTTTCTTCGCCACGTAGCCCCAGATTTCGTCTGCTTGCACGTCCTTCACCGGGACGTTGACTATCAACCGGCCCATGACTTTCTCGCAGCGTTCCCCAGCCAGTATCAGCGCCTTGGTGATCGTGTTTCCATCTAGGCCGGTAATGCGCGTCGTGGAACGAATCGAATTGCCTTCGATAAGGAGTTGGAGCGCCAGCAGGACCTTATCCTCGGAGACATATATAATGGACCCCAGTTTTCGGA
>PMVV01000333.1 GCA_003166475.1 Bryobacterales bacterium
CTTCCGTTCGAGTACCTGAAGGGCTTCATCGGCCTGCATCTGATCGATCTGTTCGTCGATGTTTACCCGGATTATTCCGCGCAACAGATTGACGATCTGATCCAGCAATACCGGACAACGTATCTGGCGCGCGGTCATACGCAGACCAGAGTGTATCCAGGCGTCACCGAAGGGCTCGCCGCACTGGGCGGCCGCAAGGGCACGGCCACCACCAAGGGATCGCCCACTACGCGCGCGGTGCTGGCGCAATTCGGACTGATCCAATACTTCGACCATGTGCAAGGCACCGACGGATTCCCATGCAAGCCCGCGCCCGACGTGGTGCTGGCGGCGCTCAGCGGATTAGGCGCCCGGCCGGATGACTGCCTGTTCGTGGGCGATTCGCCAGCGGACATGGAGGCCGGCCGACGGGCGGGGGTGCGTACTTGTGCGGTGCGTTACGGCTACGGCAAGGCCGACGAGTTGGCCAGGTGGGCGCCGGATTACTGGGTGTCGGACTTGCGGGAGCTGATCTCATTAGCTTGACATGCGCTGCACATGCAAATAACCTAATGACATGCCCAAGATGATCCAGTTGCGCCACGTCCCCGACGACCTGCACCGCAAGCTCAAGGCGAGCGCCGCGATGGACGGCCTGTCGCTCTCCGATTACATCCTTCGCGAGGTCCGCCAATTCGCCGATAAACCGACGATGAGCGAGATGATGGAGAGGCTCGCGCGCCGCGAGCCCGTGAACATGAAGACTTCTCCGGTAGAAATCCTGCGGGCAATTCGGGACGGCCGTGATCGTGATTGATGCGTCGGCGCTGATTGAGATGCTGCTCGTGACCGGCGTCGGGATGCGCGTGCGCGCACGACTCTCCCGCGAGGAGGATACGCTGCATGCGCCCCATCTGCTCGACCTGGAGATTGTTCAAGTATTGCGCCGTGGTTGCCTGATCGGCGAATTGCAGCCGCATCGCGCCGCTGAGGCCCTCGCGGACCTGGGCGGCCTGCGCATCGTACGCCACCCTCACGAGCCGCATGTCCCGCGCATTTGGGCAACTGCGCCACAGTCTCACGGCCTACGACGCGGCGTATGTGGCGCTCGCCGAAGCTCTCGAAGCGCCGCTGATCACGCGCGATGGCCGCATGGCTTCCGCCCACGGGCACCGCGCCAAAATCGAGCTGGTTGAATAATATTCACTTGTAACGTGGCGCCATCGTTGATGTCAGAGTAAGTATTAATGTAAGATGCTCTTCATGCGCTCAGCCCCCACCGCTCTCGCCCTAATCGTATTCTGTTTCGCGCCGGCGGCCTTCGGTCAGACCGCGTGGACCACCTTTGCCAAGAATGCGCACCACAATGCGGCGTCCACGACTGCGTCCCAGTCACTGAACGGTATTCATTGGCAGACGCCGGTGGATCTCGACCCGCAATATCCCGTCCGCCGTCCTGGAGTCGTGCCGGACGGTGCGGAGGAGTTGTTGATCCACTATGGCACGCCTCTGGTTACGGCAGCCAACACGGTCATCGTCCCGGTGAAGACCGGGGCCAGCGGTGGCTTCCGCGTGGAGGCGCATACAGCCAGCAACGGGAATTTGGTGTGGCATGCGCCGACAGACTACCTGCTGCCCCCGTCGCATGGATGGACGCCAGTCTTCGGCCCCGCCCTGACGTCCGAACGACTCTACGTTCCAGCCGCGGGTGGCACCATTCTTTATCGCGACAACCCAGACTCGGCCACCGGGACCGAGGGCCGCGCCGCTTTCTACGGGCTGGCGGCCTATAAGGCAAATCCCACCGGCTTCAGCAGCAGCGTTTACATCAATACGCCTCTTACTACCGATGAGAAGGGGGATGTTTACTTCGGCTTCCTGGTGCAGGGCGCCAGCCCCTTGGCGGGCCTGACAAGCGGGATCGCGCGCATCGGCGCCAACGGGCAGGGGACTTGGATCGCTGCAACCACCGCGGCCGCCGATTCGACCATGACGGAGGTCCCTTACAACTGTGCTCCCGCCCTCAGTTTGGACGGAACAACGCTTTACATCGCCGTGAGTAATGGCAATGCCGGGTATCTGGTGGCCCTGAACAGTACCACGCTGGCGCCCGTGGCGCATGTGCGGCTCAAGGACCCGAAGTCCGGACAGGACGCCGAGATCGACGATAGCTCTTCGGCGTCCCCAACCGCCGGGCCGGACGGAGATGTGTACTACGGAGTGCTGGAGAACCCGTTTCCGGAAAACAACGACCGCGGCTGGCTGTTGCATTTCAACGCCGGCCTTTCGCATGCCAAGACTCCCGGCGCTTTCGGGTGGGATGAGACCGCTTCCCTGGTCCCCGCGTCGATGGTTCCTTCGTACGCGGGCACGTCCCGCTACCTGGTGATGACCAAGTACAACAACTACGCGGACATAGGCACCGGGAACGGAGAGAACAAGATTGCGATCCTCGATCCGAATGCCACGGAAACGGACCCCATCACCGGTGTTACTGTCATGAACGAAGTGCTGACCATCCTGGGCCCCACCCCGAACCCTCCCGAGGGCGTAAAGGAGTGGTGCATCAACTCCGCGGCCGTGGATATCCCCGGTAAGTCCGTCCTGGCGAATAGCGAGGACGGCAACCTGTACCGATGGGACCTGACCACCAATACCTTGAGCCAGAAGGTGGCTCTCACGGCAGGCATCGGAGAAGCTTACACGCCCACGGCGATCGGCGTGGACGGCACGGTTTACGCCATCAACGATGCGATTCTTTTCGCCGTAGGGAACTAACGTTCCGCGGGGGCGGAACTTGGCGGAAACCGCTCCCTCACGGTCGCGGCTCGGTTAGGTCGCGGCGATTCGCGGTAAAATTGCCCTCGTGCACTTCCGTAGACTCGCTTGCTTCCTCCTGGGGGCATGGCTGGCGGGCGGCCTTTTCATGGACATGGTGGCCACCCAGAATTTCCGGTCGGTGGACCGATTGCTGGAAAAGCCCGCGCCTCAAGCCGCCCAACAGTTAGAAAAACTGGGACCGGGCGCCGCGCGCGTCCTGTTGCGGCATCAGATTTCCGAGCAGAACCGCTGGTATTTCGAAACGTGGGGAGCGACCGAGGTCGCCATCGGGGCGGCGCTCCTGCTGGTCCTGATTTTCGGCAGCAGCGAAACGAATTTCTCCCTGCTGCTCGCGTTGCTGATGCTGCTCATCGCCATCGTGCAACGATTCGCGTTGACGCCGCACATTGTGTTTCTGGGACGCATCATCGACTGGGTTCCCGTCGACCAGCCGTCGCCCGAGCGCGCGCGTTTCTGGATGCTGCACCACGCCTTTGCCGGCCTGGAGCTTCTGAACTGGGCGCTGGGCTTTTCGCTTACCGCCAAACTGCTCTTTCGCAGCCGAAGGCGGAGCGTAGACCGGGATGCCGAGTTGGCCTGACGGCGCAGCCGCGGCTGAAGGAAAATTACGCCAGGTCGACGCGGTCGATGAGGCCAATTACCGCCATATCGATGGGCGACTGCATGCGGCCCAGGCTGCTCATGGCCGCATAGCCGTCGGTGGTCAGCAGGACCTTGTCGCCGACGCCCGCGCCGACGGCGTCGAGCGCGACCACGGCGTCGCCCCGATTCGACCCATCCAGCTCCAGCGGCTGCACCAGCAGCAGATTGCGGCCTTCATGGCTGGGGTGCTTGCGGGTGGCCACCATTTCACCGACGACGCGCGCGATCAGCATGCCTCAACCCCTCTTCAGATGGATGGAGTCCACAATGCCCACGATGGTGCTATCGACCGGCACCTCGGCGGGCAGGAACGCGTAGCTGGCTTCCTTGCTGCGCGTCCAATAAACCAGTTCGCCCGCGCCGGCGCCGGTCCAATCGGCGCAGACCAGACGCTTGCCGGTGGGCTTGAGTTCGGGCGTCATGGGCTGGACGAGCAGCAGGCGCTGGCCCTCCAGATGGCTGTCCTTCACCGTCGACCAGACGCACCCGACTACGCGGCCCAGCAGCATGTCAATCCAGTTGCACGTCGTCGACGATGCCGACGATGGCAGTGTCCACGGGCAGATCCTTGCAGCCTTCCGCCATGCGCGCCGAGCTGCCGGAGACCACCAGGACGCGCTCCTTGAATCCGGCGCTGACGGTGTCCACGGCCACCAGATAGCCGGCTTCGTCCTTGCCTTCGGGCGATACCGGCTTCACCACGATGAGCTTCTTGCCTTCCAGCCGGGGGTCCTTCCGTGTCGCCACCACGGTGCCCACTACGCGGGCCAAAATCATCGCGACCCTATCAGCCGGCTACTTTCCAGCCGCGGCATTTTGCGTCTTGCCGATCGGCAGAATGTCTTCCAGGCTCTGGTGCGGGCGCGCGATCACATGCACGGCGATCAGTTCGCCCACCCGGCGCGCCGCCGCCGCTCCCGCGTCGGTAGCCGCTTTGACCGCCGCCACGTCGCCGCGGACCATCGCGGTGACGTACCCGGACCCGATCTTCTCCCAGCCCACCAGCGATACTTTGGCGGCTTTGACCATGGCGTCGCAAGCCTCGATCATGGCCACCAGTCCGCGTGTCTCGATCAATCCTAACGCTTCACCCATCTAGACTCTCCCAAACCGCTCCCTCACGGCGAGCGGCTCTGAAAATGTTTCGCGTGCTTCGAAAATGTTTCAAGTGTTCCCGGTTCAACTCACACCGCGCGCCCGCAGCGCCTCGTCCACCATACCGATCAGTTCGTCGCGCGTTACGTAGAATCTTTCCCCTTGGGGCACTTGTTCAGCATACACCGGACAGCCCGGCTCCATGGCCGCGCGGGCCTTCACGCCATATCGCGTTCTGGAATCGAACAGCTTCTCCACTTCCGCTTTGGGCAGCACGGTGGGACCTCCCAGCAGCTCCGCCACCAGCGAAATGCGCGCGAAGTGTTCCATGGTTTCCATGCGGAAAAAGGCCTTGTAGACATCTTCGCCGTANNCGGCCCGCCGCCGCGAATCCCGTGGCCACCGGCGGATGCGCATGCAATACCGCATGGATATCCGCGCGCATCTCGTAAATCTTCATGTGCATGGCGACCTCGGAGGTACACTCTTTCCGGCCGCTCAGTTTCTTGCCGTGCATATCGATGACGATGAGATCGTCGACATGCATCATGCCCTTGCTCACGCCCGTGGGGGTCGCCAGAATGCGCTGCGCATCCAGACGCAGTGTGATGTTGCCGTCGTTGGCAGCCACCCAGCCCTTCTGATAGACCAACCGGCCGATATCGACGATGTCCTGTCTGTATTCCTGTTCCGTCTTTGCCATCGCGGGATAAACGATTGTAACAGACGGAGGGGGGCTTGGGCTGGTCCGCGCCGCGGGATTCTGCCCGCCGCTGTCCCGCGCATCAAGGAAGAGGCATGTCTTTACTGGCATCCGGACAGCCATCGATCCAGATGTCGAAGGCATCCAGATTGACCGACTGCCCCGCTTGCGGCGCGGCGGAAATGGTGAAGGTGTGCGGCGCGCAGGGGAGTCCCTGTTTTAGCCAAATCGTCTGCTGGAATTTATTTGCGGCGGCGGTAAGACTGACAGTGCCTTGCGATACGCCATCCAGCAGAATCGTGGCGTTCCCCTGGAGCGGTCCAATCATGCTCACCCAACGAACGCCGGTACCCGTAAAGTTGAGAACCGCCGTATTCTGAGACGTGGCCGTGGTCATGTAGAAGTCGGTGCTGGCGCTCGCCGACGAGGTGGAAGACCAACTCCCCTGGTAGGCGATGGTCGGCGGAGGCTGGCCGGCGGTATTGGAGTCGACGGTACGAGACTCCTCGATGCGCGCCGGTGGAATGGTATCGGTCCACGCGGCGCCGCCGGTCGCGGACTTGTAGATACTATGATATGCAGCCGCGTACACCGTCTGATCGCTGGTGAAGTTCGGAGAAACCGCCACTGCCGTCACAAACTGGTCCGGAAATGCGCTCAGCGGAAGCAACGTAGTTCCGCCGTTAGTGGATTCCATGACGCCCGACTGGATGGTGGCGGCAAAGAAGGTCTGGTCGGAGGCATAGTTCGGGGACAATTGAAGATCGAGGATCAACAGGCTGCTGGTCCGGGGAAGCACGGTCCAGGTTGAGCCGCTATTTGTAGATTTCAGGAGACCGCCGGTTATGGGAGCGACATATACGGTTTGGTCTGTTGGGAATGCCGGAGAAACCACCACCACGCCGATTTGCACCAACGAGCCCGGCAGAGAGACAGACGTCCAGGTCATGCCGCCGTCCGTGGATTTGTAGAGCCCCTCGCTGGCGCTGGCCGCGAACGCGGTGCGGTCGGAGGCAAATCCCGGCGAGATAGCAACCGAATTGATGGGGGACGACAGGCTGGTGGGAATCCAGTTGTTGCCATGATTCGTAGAGAGGAACACACCCTGATTAGGATACTGTTTGCCCTGATAGTATACATACGGGGGATTTATAGTGTCCTGTGCGTTGTTAACCCCGATGAGGACCGTTCCATCCTGAGCAAACGCGGGAGAGACAGCCAGGCCTCGGACGTGTGCCGCCGCCCCCAGCATGGCCATCTTTTGGTAGGTGGCTCCGCCGTTGGTGGTTCTCTCCAGGTTCCCGGCAGTCCCGGTGAATGCGGTTTTGTCGGTCGCGAAATTGGGGGAGATAGCCGCGGCATCGGTATACGGGAGGGTCATTCCGGTATTCTGGAAAAACCAAGATGCCGCGCCGGTGGTGGTCCACAAGTTACCGCCGCCGTAAGTGTTGGCGAACAAGGTCTTATCGTTGGCGTAGTTGGGCGATATCGAGATGTGCCTGACAAGCCGGGTGGGAATGGTGTCGATGTATTGCCAGGATATCGAGTTGCCGGGCGAAGTCCACATACCTTCATAGGTCGACAGAAGCAGCGTTATGCCGGTGGCGCTGTTGGCCGCAGCCACGTTATGATAATGCGACGTCGTCAGGTCCGACAGCTCCCGATTGATCAGGGGCGTAACTGTCCACGAGGTCCCCTTGTTAGTGGACTCAAACACCCCTCCGACGGCTGTCGCGGCCCACATCGTGCTATCCTGCAAGTAATTGGGGGATAAAGTGATGGAATTGACGTTGGTATCCGAGAGACCCGCATTGGACGACGACCAGGACGATCCTCCGTTCGTGGAAATCAGCACACCCGAAGCGGTACCCGCAAAGACCGTTTTGTCTGAACTGAAACCCGCCGAGAAAACCAGAGCGGTCACTGCGGGAAACGGTTGCGTGGCGGTGACCGAGACCCAACTGGAGCCGCCATTAATCGACTTGAAAATGCCGTTGGTTGCGGTGCCGAACAGGACAGTCTGGTCCACGGCGTAATTCGGAGACACGGCTATTACATTCAGCGTCGAGGCGACTGCAGTCGGCAACGTGAGCTGGGTAAAGGTCTGCCCACGATTGGTGGACTTGTAGGCCGTCATCTTGGCGGTGACGATGAACAGCGTGTTATCGGTGGCGAAATTCGGGGACAAAGCCACGTTCTCCAGCGGCATATTCGAAGCCAGGGTCCAGGTGGCGCCCTGATTGACGGTCTTGTAAAGACCACCCCCGCCGGCCACGAAAACAGTCTGATCCTGGCTGTACGCCGGCGAGAAGACTACCGCCAGCATCTTGCGCACCTTCGGCAAGCCTGCTACCGCAGACCAGGTAACTCCCCCGTTGGTCGACTTGAGGAGCGCATAGACGCCGAGTTTGAGCGAAAGATAGTCGGTCGCCGCGAAGGCGGTATAGTCTTGTGCGAAGTTAGGGGAAACCGCTACAGTGACGATCGGATCGTGCGGGTCGTGAGCCATGAGAGACTCGCCTCCCACGGCTAAACACACTGCGGCGCTAAACAGAACTCGACTGAACATCTAAAACCTGCCTCCAGATATTTTTCTCCATTATACACGAAGATGCGCCCGTAGATGTCGCCCAAGGCCGGCTAGCGGGCTGTGCCTGTGGGGTAACGGTACCAGTCCGGCAGATAATGGTACCGTTCCACCTGACGAAGCCGCCGGCCGCGAGGCGGTGGAGTTCGCGCTTTTCGGCGAAGAGGGGCGAGCTACCGGCGAACGGCGACGGGGGCGTGGTTGCCAACCGGCCTCTGCTGCACCAGCCGCCGCGCTTCCTGCACGGCGTCCACCAGGGTAATGATGGCGATGCCGCCGAGCCCGATCGACGTACCCACGTTGGCCCAGCGATTGGCGTCCGCCATGCCGGCGGCTGGAAGATTGTGTGCGGCCACGCGCACCCAGGGTCCCATGTTGACCAGCGCGCCGGTCAAAACCAGAGTGACGCCGTCCACCGCCAGACGCACGCACGAGCGCGCTCGCATCCACCAGGGCCGCAGCCATCCCATCAGTCCGATGGGCACACCACTCAGGGTCACCAACAGGATGGGCCAGAAGAAGCTGCGCCAGATGGGCGCCAGAGCGATCGTAACGCCGTTGAAATCGAAGCTGGTGCGGAGCCACATCACCTCGAGCCACAGCAAACTGGCGCCGATCGCGGCCAGCAACTCGACGATGGCCATGTAACCCGGCACCGGCTGCGGACGGGTGGCGGCTTTGGCTGGCGGGACCCGCGGCAGCCGCCGAGGATCCCACTTGAGCATGGACTCGTGCGGATAGCGTTCCATGGCCGCGAATATCAGGGTGATGACGCCGAAGGCAAAGACCGCGGCCATGAGCAGCGTCCATACGGTGTGGACCAGCGCCAGAGACGGGTCGCGGCCGGACAGAATGGTAGCCGGGCCGACCACCAGGATGAAGATCGGCGGGAGTATCCATACGATCACCAGTTTCAGAATGAACTGGTAAACGGGAAACAGCGCGGGACCGATCAAGGAGCGCTGCGGCAGGTAGCGCGCGGCCACCAACATGGGGTTGCCGCGCTCTCTGAGGATAGCGGCCAGGCCATCCTCGTCGAGCGGGCGGCCGAGCGCGGCTTCCCGGTCCTCGATTTGGGAGCGGAGGTCTTCGCCGAGTTCTGCGATGATGTCTTCCTGCTGCGATTTAGGCAACCAGAATCTAACTGCGTGTAAGTAACGATTCAGAAGTTCCATATTTGAGCTATCAGCTTTCAGCATTCAGCCTTTCTTGGGCGCCTGAGCCTCGACAATCCGGGTAAGCGAAGAATTGATGCTTTGCCACTCTTCCAGCAGTCGATCGAGAACGCCCTGGCCGTGGCTGGAGAGGCGGTAGAAGCGTTTGTTACGCTTGTCTTCCTCGCGCCATTCGCTGACCAGGAGGCCCTGGCTTTCCAAGCGGCGGAGCAGCGGATAGAGCGTGTTTTCGTCGATGGCCATGCCGCGGTCGGCGAGGGCCTTGCGCAGCGCATAGCCGTAGTGTTCGACGCGGAGTTGGGCGAGGACTGCCAGGACGAGGCAGCCGCGGCGGAGCTCCAGGCGGAGGTTGTCAAAGAGGTCGGGGCTTGATACTGTTTGTTGCACAGTGTACATAAAACACTATATGGCAACTTATAGATGGTGTCAAGGGGATTTTTGTTGGGAGGCTTGATGGGGCGGCTTGTCGGGTCGATACCCCCATTTGCGCACTGTCGATCCCCCATTTTTTGGCTTCGTATTGTATTTTGGACAGTGCGTCAATTTGCGTAGCATCGCCTTGGANNCGCCTTTTTAGGCGGCCAGAGCCGGCTGCGGGCAGAATTGCCCGCCCTCGAATTGCAAAGTTTTTGGAGGCGATTGGGATTTGAAAAAACGCGCCAGCCTGTTCGCAGCGCATGCGTCTGGACGCACAGGATTGCGTGCGCCAGCCCCCACGATCACGTTAGCACGGCAGCGGGCCGAAGCTTGGGTGGGAACCCTCGTTTTTGCTTTATTTTCAAGCAATTGTGGGTTACTTGAGAGTGTGAATGCGGAGGCCCCACAGGAGGCTATCATCCGGCGGCGTTCACACGTTCACGGACATTGAACTCGAGTTTCCACCGCCGCCCGTCGCGGGCCACGCACCACAACTGCAGCATGCCGGTTTCGGTGACGACGGTTTCGAACGAGACGGGGACGACATCGGCGGCGCTCTGCTCGGCGGGGAGGTTGACCTCCATGGGCGCCAGCTCTTCGAGGTCGTCGCCGAAGTCTTCGATGAGGTCGCCGGGCTGGTCGTTCTTGCGCACGGCGGAGGTGAAGAAGCGGAACTCGGCGGGCTCGCCGACCACCAGGCCGAATTCGCGGTTGGGGATGGGCAGGCCGGTGCCTTCCTCCATGCCCCAGGGGACCACGGTGAGGGCTTTGAGCGGGGCGGCAAAGCCGGGCACGGAAGGCATGGCGCTCTCGATCGCGACGTAGTAAGTGCGCGGGACGCCGCCGCGGATGCGCACGCCCCGGCCGCGGCGGGCGAGTCCGTAGTACGCCGCGCCGCGCGAGACGGCGTGCATCAGGTCTTCGCCGCTGAGCGGCTGGACGGGCGGCAGACCCTCTTCGGCCAGCCAGGAATTCAGCACGCTCAGGAGGCGCTCGCGGATGAGGCCGGCGTTCAGCACGCCGCCGTTGAACAGGATATGGGTCGGGCAGGCCAGGCCGCTGGGTCCGCGCCGCACGCCGCCATGCTCGGCGGTGGATGCCTGCTGGCGCAGAAAGCGGGCCATGTGGCGGGTGATGGCGGCATCGGCGGCGTAGGGCAGGCCCATCTCCTGCAAGCCGGCGCGGCGCTGGCGCGCGGGCATATCGCTACTCGATACGGCGGGCAGGAACCCGTCGCCAAGCAAGCGTTCGAGATCGGCGCGCTGCAGCTTGGCCTTGATCGACCCGCCCACCACACCGGTGCCTTTGCCCAGGATGGTGACGGCCGCTTCATCCTTCTTATTGCCGGGCTCGAGCAGCTTCTCCTTGGCGGTGCGGCAATTGTTCCAGAGCGCCTGAAGCTGGAAGTTATCGATCTTAGTGCCCTGTTGCGCGAGTTGATCGGCGACCAGGCGGGCAAGGGCCAGGTCGATGTTATCGCCTCCGAGCAGGATGTGTTCGCCGACCGCGACGCGTTCGAGCGACAGCTCGCCCGATTGCTCGGTGACGGCAATCAGGGTGAAGTCGGTGGTGCCGCCGCCGATATCGACGACCAGGATCAGGTCGCCCACCTGCACGCGCTCACGCCAGTCGGGATGGCGCTCGATCCAGGCGTAGAAGGCGGCTTGCGGCTCTTCAAGCAGGGTGATGTTTTTGTAGCCGGCCTGCTCGGCGGCCTTGAGGGTCAAGTCGCGGGCGACGGCATCGAACGAAGCGGGCACCGTGACCAGGACGTGCTGCTGGGTGAAGGGCGCGTCGGGCATCTTGCTATCCCAGGCGTGACGCAAGTGGTCCAGATAGCGGCGGCTGGCTTCGACGGGGGAATACTTTGGCACGCCTTCGGGCGCGCGGAAGGGCAGGATGGGCGCGGTGCGATCGACGCCGCCATGCGAGAGCCACGACTTGGCGGAGGACACCAGGCGGCCGGCATTCTCGACACCGCGCTTCTGGGCCAGGCGGCCGACGATGGTTTCGGGCTGCGGATCCCAGGGCAATGCGGTGGAACCGGAGGGGAAGTCGGTCGAGCCGGGAACATACAGGAACGAGGGCAACAGGGCTTCGTCGCGCACCTCCGAGGGGTTCACGAGTTGGGGGATGCCCAGCAGTTCGACTTTGGGCAGGGCGAAGGGGTCGGCATCCGGGCGGTTCTCGACGTAGGAGAGCGCGGAGTTGGTGGTGCCCAGGTCGATACCGATGATGTAGCGGGGTTCCATCTTGCTCATGCCGGGGTGCTATTCGATCTCGATCTCGGCGGGCGCGATGATGGAGGCGTCCTGCTTGGGGTTGAGAGCGGGAAGGTCCACCTTGGCGGCGCGCCAGCCCTTGTGACGCAGGGTACCGCCTTCGGGCTTGGTGGCGGGTACGTTGCCGATGAATTTGACGGCGGCGGGGTCGGCGGTCGCGGGGCGGGTGTATGCGCCCTCGACGCCATCAATGACGGGCTGGAGGCTGAGATAGCGGGCCAGGGAATCGCGCGCCTGGTCGTGGAGGCTACGGACGGCAGCGCCGATCTGGTCGTCTTCGAAGGAGGCGATGTCTTCCATGAGGAAGTCGAGGAGGCGCGAGTCGCGCTGGAGGATGGCGAGGAGTTGGAGTGCGTGGGCCGGGTTGGGCGGCGGGGGAGCCGAGGGGGCGGCGGGGCGAGCGGGCGAGACGGCGAGTTTGAGATCCCGCTTCAGCTTGTCGGACAGGCCGCCCTGGAACAGAATGGCGAAGAAGGCTCGGAAGGCTAATGAGATACGGCTCAATTGTTGTGCTCCAAGTACTTAGGATAACATCCGTGCGCGGCAGGGACCGGAGGCCGGCTGGAGGGCGGGCAATCGTGCCCGCAGCNNCGCCTGAAAGGCGGCTGCGGCCAAGATTGGCCGTCCTCCAAACAGAGGTACCAGACCCACCGAGAGCGGGGCTTAAGCCCCGCGCGGGCTTAAGCCCGCCCTCCAGCACTAACCGAACAGGCTCAAGACACGGGCGTACAACTCTTCCATTTCGGCTTGGGAGCGGGCCTCGGCGGCGATGCGCAGCAGCGGCTCGGTATTGGACGAGCGCACGTGGATCCACGCGCCCGGCAGGATCAGCTTGAGGCCGTCGGAGCGGTCGGTCTCGACGCCGGGGAAGCTCTCTTCGAGCGCCTGCATCAGCGAACCGAGGCGGCCGTGCTCGTAGGCGACCGTGCCGAGCTTGCGGTAGAAGCGCGGCAGGCGGCCGGCCAGTGCGGAGATGGTGTCGCCGGTTTCAGCCATGCGCTCCAGCAGGAAGGCCATGCCGGTGTAGCTGTCGCGGCAGAGGTGCACGGCGGGGAAGATGATGCCGCCATTGGAACCTTCGCCGCCGATCACGGCCTTGACGGCCTGCATCATCTCGACCACGTTGGCTTCGCCGACCGGCGTGCGGTAGACGCGGCGGCCGTGCGCGGCGGCCACTTCGTCGATGACCGAGGATGTGGTCAGGTTCACCACCACGTCGCCGGGCAGGCGGCGCAGCGCGGCATCCACCGCGAGAGCCAGCACGTCGTCGTTATCGAGCACGCGGCCGGTTTCGTCGGCGACGGCCAGGCGGTCGCCATCGGGATCCTGCGCGAAGCCGATCTCGGCGCCGGAGGAGCGCACCAGGTTGGACAGATCGCCGAGCGTATCGGGGCGCGGTTCGGCGATGCGCGGGAAAGGCTTGGTGGGGTCGATGGAAATGGCGTGCAGATCGCAGCCCAGCGTGTCGCGCAGGAATCCGACGGTCATGACGGAGCCTGCGCCGTTCACGGCATCGAGCGCCACGCGGAAATGGCGCTGGCGGATGCGGGCGGCATCCACGTGGCCGAGCACGCGCTCGATGTGCAGGCGCGGGGGGGAGGCGTAGTCGCTGGTGGCGCGGCGGATCTCTTCGTTGGTGGCGCGGCGGAAATCGCTCTGATGATAGAGGTCCAGCAGTTCGCCGCGCTCGTAGCTGTTGAAGAACAGGCCTTCGGAGTTGAAGAGCTTGAGGGCGTTGTATTCCGGCGGATTGTGCGAGGCGGTGATGGCGATGCCGCCGCGCGCGCGGGTTGCGCCCACGTAGATCTGGAGGGTGGGGGTGGGCAGGACGCCGATGTCCACTACTTCGCAGCCGGCCGCCAGCAAGCCGCAGGCGACGGCATGGTGCAGCATCTCGCCGCTCGCGCGGGTGTCGCGGCCGACGACCACGCGTCCCGCGCCCACGTAGGTGCCGAAGGCTTGGGCGAAGGCGCAGGCCAGGCCGGGCGTGAGGAAATCGCCGACCACGCCGCGGATGCCGGAGACGCCGATTTTTAGCAGGTGTTCGCGTGGCATATTTAGGGGATTATCGTGGGGCGGGACTCCAGTCCTGCGGCCGGCGTCCACGCCGGCCTGTTCGCGCGCGAAGAGCGGGTCCTGGAGGACCCGCGCAGGCTGAGAGTCTGCCCCACAGAGCAGCGCAGCCNNTGCGAAGATTCCGACCAGTTGTAATACCTTCATCATGCGAAGCTCCTTACTTCTTCGAGGAGCGCCTCGAACAGTTCTTTTGGCGGATCGCCGCGCTGCTCGCAGATCACGCGCACGATGGGCTCGGTCTGGCTGACGCGCACGTGGAACCACCGGCCGGGCCAATCCACGCGCAGGCCGTCGAGCACGCTCACGCGCCCGTCGCTGTAGCGTTCGCGCAGATCCATCAGCAGGGCCGGGATGCGCTGCGTCACCAGCGGCACTTGCCCTTTCAGAATCGAATATTTGGGATAAGAGCCCAGCACCTGGCTCAGCGTGCGGCCGCTTTCGTGCAGCATGGAAAGAATGGCGAGCATGGAGGCGATGCCATCGTAGACGAAGCGGAACTGCGGCATCATCACCGCGCCGGTGCCCTCTCCGGCGAGCGCGATCTGTTCCGGGCGGTAGGTGGAAAGCGCGTCGATGGCTGCCTGGCGGCCCACGGGCACGCGCACGACTTTGCCGCCGTGGCGCGCGGCGATCTCTTCCAGGAGCGCGGTGCTGGATATGTTGGCGATGATCAGCTTGCCCGGCGCGCGCGGCAGCAGGTAGTCGGCGAGCAGGGGCAGCACCAACTCTTCGGAAACCGGCGTGCCGTCTTCGGCGGCCAGCGCCACGCGGTCGGAATCCACATCGAACAGGAAGCCAGCATCCGCGCGCAGCGGTTGCATCAAGGGCGCAAGCTGCAGCGCCACGGCAGCGCGCGTGGTGGATGGCTCGTGGGCAAAGCTGACGCCTTCGATCTGCGCGTTGATCAAAATGAATTCGGTCCCGAAGCGCTGGTTGGCGCGGCGCAGGATCAGCGAAGAGGTGCCGTTGCAGCAATCCACCAGGACGCGAAATTTGCGCAGGGCGGCGAAGTCGTAATTGGCGGCCAGGTCGTCGAGGTAGCGGTCGATGGCGCGGGTTTCAGGCGTGACAGCGCCCATCCGGGTCCAATCGACGAAGGCGAATTTCTTCAGGTGGTAGATGTCCAGCAACTCGCCGGCTTGGGCGGTGGAAAGGTAAGTGCCCTCGCGGCCGAAGAACTTGAGCGCGTTCCACTCGGCGCTGTTGTGGCTGGCGCCGATGGAGACTCCGCCGGCGGCGTCGCGGCGGCGAATGGAGTGCTGGATCACGGGCGTGGGCGCGATGCCCAGATCGATCACGTCACGGCCGCAGGCGAGCAACCCGGCCAGCAGGCCTTCGCGGATCATGACGCCCGACGCGCGCGGGTCGCGGCCGATCACCACGGCGCCGCCCGGTTCGAGGAAGGTGCCGAAGGCGGCGGCGAAATCCAGCACGTGCGAGGCGGTGAGCCCGGAGCCGACCACGCCGCGCAGGCCGACGTGGGAAATTCGCAGCGATTTGGCAGCTTGTGGGGAGATCATGGGACGAGTTTCAGCAGCCCGAAGGCTTGCGGCACGTGAAAGTTGGCTTCGCCGGTGGGCTGCCAGGCGATGAATTTGCGGCCGGGCTCGCGGCCCTGGCAGCGGTAGAAATTGATGCGCATTTCCAGGCCGGCGGCGGGCGGACGGCTATCGATGGAATGGAGGGGGATGCGCATCTCGCCGTACCAGATCTTCTTGCGCGCGTCGATGCGGGCCTTCACGGCAAATCCGGAATTCCAGAGCCAGCCGCCTTCCGGGAGCGGGGTCACGCGGTCGATATCCAGGTCCACCCATTCGCCTTGCGGGGAGACTTCGAACTCTTTGTAGCGGGTGATGCGATCGAAATCGCTGCCGACGAAGACCTCAGCCACATCCCAGTTCCAGAGCTGATTGGTCTCGGCGGCGGTGGACGGTTTCGGTTTCAGATGCAACTCCTGGTAGGGGCAAATGAACAGGAAGTAGATGTTGCCGCTGGTCCAGCGGGAGCGGATCTCGGTGCGGTGTCCTGGGACGGGTTCGCCACGCGGGCCATTCCCGGCGAAGACCGTGGGCGCGCTTTTCCACTGGCGGGCCTGCGGGTTGGCGGTCAGCGGAAAATCGGCTGCGGCGTAGCGGCTGGCGGCAGTTTCAGGCTCGCGGGCCATAAGGCAAAACAAGGAACCACAGATGAACACAGATAGACACGGATAACGCCAAAACCTGTTTTTATCTGTGTGCATCTGTGTCCATCTGTGGTTCCAAGTTTTCAGTGCATGGTTTCCAGGTATGCGCCGGTCGAGGCGTCCACGAAAACCGAGAAGGCGCTGGTGCCTACGGACTCGCCCCAGATCACTCGCCAAGTGACGTCGGGGAATTTGTTGTTGGCTTCCAACAAAAAGATGATCGGTTTGCCGGGGTTCTTTTTGTCGTATTCGGCGCCCTTCTTCAGCGCGGTCTGATAGGCTTGATCGGAATCGAATTGGATGGCGGCCATGGGGAAAGGCTTCGTCTCTCCCGAGGGACCAGACCAGCTTTGATCCAATCCGGCAAACACGCCCTTATGAAGATTGCCCTCGGATTCCACGACGGAATAAGTGTAACTGCGGGCCTTGCCCTGGCTGGCGGAGACGAAGAGGGCTTGCCATGCGGGAGCTTTTCCGGGCTCGGCCTTGACTTCGGGCAGCAGGATGCAGGTGACTTTGATGGGCTGGACATCGGCGGCCCAGCCACGGGCGGCGATATACATCGGCTGGAGGGCTTGACGGCCCGTAACCGGCTCGGCGGGTTTTTCTTCGGCCTTTTCTTGCGGCGCGGCGGGTTGTTCCGTCGAACACCCGGCCAGCACCAGGAGCAGGGCGGCAGCGGAGAAGAGGGTGAATGTTTTCATGGGACCATTCGGCGAAGCCATATTCTAGCAAGGCTTGGGGCGGGTCCTGCAACGAACGTATTGGGAGAAAGGGCGGGTCTGGAGACCCGCCGCCCGCCGACGCCCGCCCCACGGCCTGTGCCACGGCAGACCAGTGTATAATGTGACTAGCGAAAAGGGGGTGCTCTCATGCGGATGAGCATCAGGATGCGAAGCTGGGCGGGGCTGGCGATCGGGATTGCCATCTCCTTGCAAGTGGTATGGGCGCAAAGGACTGGATCTCCTCCTTCATCCAGCGGAACTACCGGGCCGGGGCCGAGCATGGCTCCCCCTAACTTGACGGGGCGGTCGGACGGGCCGTCAATCGGTTCCCTCAACGGAGGCATTTACTTGAGCGGCAGCGTCATGCTGGACGACGGCAACGCGCCTCCGGATCCGGTGACCATTGAGCGGGTATGCAACGGTGCGCCGCGGGCCCAAGGGTACACCGATAAAAAGGGGCGGTTCAGTTTTCAGATCGGCCAGACATCCGAGGTCATGCAGGACGCCAGCGAAGGGGGTTCCGTTCTGCAGGGCACCAGCCACTCGGGGGCCGGCGTTTCCAACAGTATTGGAGCGCAGCAGTCACAGACGCCCAACGCGCCCGATTTGCAGCTTGCCAATTGCGACCTGCGCGCGGTGCTGGCGGGTTTTCGCTCGGATACGGTCAACCTGGGGACGCGGCGCGTTCTTGACGATTCGAACGTCGGCACGATCGTGTTGCACCGGTTAGCCAACGTGGAAGGCTCGGCTGTCAGCGTGACCAGCCTCGAAGCTCCCAAGGAGGCCCGCCGCGCCTACGAGCGAGCCCTTCAAAATATACGCAAGAACAAACTCGCGGAAGCCGTCAAGGAGCTCCGGAAAGCTGTGGAGATCTATCCCAGCTATGCGGCGGCATGGTACGAGCTGGGGCGGACTCAGGAGCAGGATGAGGATTTGGGGCAGGCGCGCAAGTCCTATGCGCAGGCGATAATGGCGGACGCCAAATTCGTCAGCCCGTACCTGAAGCTTGCCGGGATGGAATTCAGAGCCGAAAGCTGGGCCGGACTTGCCGATACCACCAGCCGGCTGCTGAAGCTGGATGCGGTGGACTACCCTGTGGCGTATTATTACAGTGCCGCCGCCAACCTGAACCTGGGCCAGTTCGGTGCGGCGGAGAAGAGCGCACGGGCGGGAGAAAAGCTGGATGCGTCCCACCGGTACCCAAAGCTGGAGCAAGTGCTGGCGACGATCCTGGCGTGGAAGAAGGACTACGCGGGCGCCGCCGCGCACCTTCGCAACTACGTTGCGCTGGCGCCGGATGCGGAGGACGCCGCGCGGATGAAAAGGGAACTTGCGGAGCTGGAGCGGCTTTCGGGCGCCACCGAGCAGGCCAAGGCTGCTGCGAAGTAATGACGCTGCGGCGGGCTGCAAAGCTGCCCCACAAGAGTGGACCTTGACTTTCGGCACTCCGGTAATTTATTCTAGCCATTCGTTTTGAGCATGCGCCGTGGCGCCTTGACTATGGGAAAAAATTCGCGCGGCGATACGGAAACCGTCGAGCGGTTTCTGGACTCGACCCTGGAAAGCGTGGATGACGCCGAAGAACTGGCGTTGCTGGAAGCCGAGAAAGCAGGGGTCGCGGAAGACGACCTGCACAAGATCGCCATGGCCGTTCGGGAGTCCATGGTCAATGCGGTGGTGCATGGAAACCGGTATAACGCCCACAAGAAGGTGCACCTGTCGGTTTCCAAATCTGCCGGAGAGTTTGTGGTGAGGATCGCGGATCAGGGCGAAGGCTTCGATTACGACAATCTGCCGGATCCGCTGGCGCAGGAGAACCTGTTGCGGCATTCCGGCCGCGGCATCTTTCTAATCAAGGCTTTCATGGACGATTTTCAGGTGCGCCGCCTGGAACCGGCGGGTACCGAAGTAACTTTGGTGAAGCACCTGGTGTCGAAGTAAAAGACGATAGGGAACAGGCTCGGTTGCGAGCCAGGAGGCATATTTTAGTGAGTATAAAGCTAAGCACGAGACAAGTCGGCGACGTGAGCGTGGTGGATGTGGCCGGAAGGATCACGTTGGGAGAAGGGTCCAGCGCGTTGCGCGACCTGCTCCGCGAAATGGTCGGCAAGAACCAAAAGAAGATCCTGTTGAACCTTGGAGATGTCTCCTATATCGACAGCTCGGGGATCGGCGAACTGGTGTCCGGCTTTACTACGGTGACAAACCAGGGCGGCCAGCTCAAGCTGCTGAATCTGACCAAGCGGGTTAAGGATCTGTTGCAGATCACCAAGCTGTACACGGTCTTCGACGTGCACGACGACGAAGCCGCGGCCGTGCGCAGCTTCGCTTAAGCAAAATCTGAAACCACAGATGGACACAGATAAACACAGATAAAACACGCCAGCGTAGCGAGCCGGCTCAGCCTCTTATCTGTGTCCATCTGTGTTTATCTGTGGTTGCTGTTGTGCTTCGTACGGGGCGATCTGGCCGGCAATCTCGGCTTTGTCGCCTACCACCACGATGGTCATTTTCGACGGATCGAGGTAGGTTTCGGCCATGCCTTGGACGTCGGCGGGTTGCACTTCCATGACCTTGCGCACGTAGGTGGAGAGGTAGGAGCGGTCCAGCCCCTGGGCATCCACGAAATGCAACTGCGCGATGATGGCGTCCGGGCTGATGGTGTTGCGTAGAACGAAGATCCCGGCCAGGTAGTTCTGGATGCCTTGCAACTCCTCCGCGGATGGCGGATCGTTGCGCAGCCGGTCGATTTCGTAAAAAATCTCGTCGAGTGCCGGCCCCGTAACGGCGGTGGTCACATCGGCGGACTGCAGCCAATAGGAGAGATGCCGGCGGGTGCCGATCTGGCTGACGGGCGAATAGGTATAGCCCTTCTGCTCGCGAATGTTGCTGGTAATGCGGGAGGCGAACGAACCGCCCAGCAACGAATCCATGACCTCCAGCTTGATGTAATCCGGGCTGGACGGCGCGGCTACCGGCAGGCCGATCAAGAGGTTCGACTGCTCTGCGCCGGGCCGGTCGATGAATTGGAGCGAGCGCACTTTGGCCGGGTGCGCCGGCAGATCGGGCGCGGGCGATCCGGTGGCCCAACCGCCGAACGCATCTTCCACCGCGCGCCGCAGGTCGCCTTCCAGCTTTCCCGCGATATACAGGTGCGTGCGCGCCGCGCCGAAGTTTTTGCTATAAAACGTCTGCACGTCCTCAACGGTGTAGCCTTCGAGGTCGCTCTCGGACGGAAACGTGCGCCCGTAGGGATGATCGGGGAACAGGGTTTTGAAGAAGCGCTCCTGGGCGAGCACCTCAGGCTGCGTTTTGCCGATGGAGAGTTCCCGCACCAGGTCGGCCTGCAGCCGGGGCAGTTCCGAGGCGGGCAGCGACGGAGCGGTCAGCACGTCCGCCAGCAGCGCCACGAATTGGGGCCCGAAATCGGAGAGCGCCACGCCGCCCACGGAAGTGTGGTCGGACCCCGCATCGATTTCGAGTTGGCCGCCCATCTCGGCGGCCTCGCGCGCGATCTGCTCGGCCGTACGCGTGCGGGTGCCTTCCTTCATGAGCGCGGCATTGAGCTTCGACAACCACACTTGCGAGGCGGATTCGTCGATGGCGCCCGCGCTAACGACCGCGCGCACCGCGACTTTCGGCACGATCCCATAAGGGACGATAGTCACCTGCATGCCGTTCGGCAAGCTGAAATCCGTAGTGGCGGGCAGATGGAACGGCTTGGGCGGCGGCCCTTGCGGCGGGGTTTCCCGGGGGCCGGCGAACACTTCACTGGACATGGCGGAGCCTCATTGCGGTTCCTCTTCGGGTGCGCCGGCGCCGGGATCGATCAGCAGCACGGTGCG
>PMVV01000467.1 GCA_003166475.1 Bryobacterales bacterium
GAACTTGAGACGTCCCCAACAGCGCACTCGATTTCGCCGCAGGTCGTCGATCGAGATGACGACTTTGCAAAGAGAACATGCCGCTGCCGTGGCTTCTTACACAGGGAGCCCCGAGCACAAGCTGCCCCATGCTAGAAGCGATGCCACCCTTTGCCCGTCCGACCTCGACGGAAGCCAGGCAGAGCTCACGCTTTGGCTCCGGAACGCCATCGCCAAGGGCCATGCCGGCGGGTTCATGGAGGGGGCCTTTCCCCGTTATGTCTGGTATCGGGATGGAGATCGCCTTTTCGAGGGAAGACTCACGAATCAGGTCCTCGGCGAGTACAAGGGTTACCCCATCACCCCCGATGAGGGGCCGCTGGAACTGAGATCGCAGAATGTCTGATTTCAAATTGCGCTTTGAGTGGGAAGACTCACCCAGGGTTCGCGCTCCGGAACTTGACGCCACTTGGGCGCGCCTCGAGATCTACGCCGATGGGGAACCGATTACTAAGGTCGAGGCGAGGCGCATCGCAACCGTAAGGACAGGTATTTACGTCCCGTTATATCCCATAGCGGAATGGATGATCGCGAATTGGTGGTTCCTTTGGGACGAGTGGCGCGCGAACGGGCATGACGCGCGGCATAGCCTGCTCGCAGCGAGAGAGGGCTTTGTGCTGCCTGACCTGAGCTTTGTGCCGACCGAAACGAAGATGGAGGTTACCTGGCGGCCTGGCGCGTCGACTCTTGCCGCAAGGTCCTCCTCCGACGTTTTGTTCCTGTCGGGTGGCTCCAGCATCGTGCCCAAGGCCCTTGTCAAAGAAGAGTTTCGCAGACTCGTTGAAGCCGTCATCGAACGATTGAGTGCCAGGCAGGTGCACCACTCGTACCTCGGTCCGGAGTGGCGGGCCATCCTGGACGCCGAGCACGATCCGGAACAGAGGACCTTTTGTGAGAAGGCCGCGCGCCTCGGATGCGACCCGTTTGATGTCGCCGATTCTGTGGCTGCCCAGATTGAGCACCTCGGTGTCCTACTGCCTGAACCGATGGCGGAAGATTTCTGCGATGCAATACCTTTGGCGCAGATGACCTCCGGCGCTGAAGCTGTGAAGGCTTTTATCGATTCTGCTTCCGCTACTGCCCTGCATGAGGGCAGGTGGCGAGAGTTCCGGGAGAAATTACAGTGGCGTGGGACAGAAGTCCCTTGGCGCGATGGATACAACGAGGCGCGCGCGCTCCGCGCCTATCTGGGCCGCAGTGGCCCTATTGCGACCGGCCTCGATTCATTCCTGAAGCAGGAATTCGGATCCCTGGGGATCCGGGAATTTGAAGTCGCTCCCCGGATTGATGCAATTTCCGCGCCGACTCAGACGGCGGCTCCCTTGTTCGGCTTCCCTTCGAGCCTTCGCGAAGAAAGCAAGAGATTTATTTTGTGCCGCGCGCTGTCTGACCATCTCGCATCGGGCCAGCCATCGCTGGTGACACGAACCGGAACCGAACATCAGCAGCGGAACCGCGCCTTCGCGGCGGAATTTCTGGCACCGGCGGAGTCCATAAGGGACCGGATTGCCGGGGACCGTGTTGCGGAAGAGGACGTTGAGGAACTTGCCCAGGAATTTCAGGTCTCGGAGCTGGTTATCCGTCACCAAATCCAAAATCACAAATTGGCATGGCTGGGCGCTTGATGGCGGGTGAAATGGAACACAACGGAGCGGCACGATGCACTCCGTGGCAGCGCCCAGGCGGAGCGTCCTCTATAGAAATCCGTGGTTCAAATCTTCGCCGCCGGCGAAGGCATCGCTACACCGCCAGGGGTGACAGGCGAAATTACGGGAACAAACTCGAAGCAGCCAGTCCTGCCTCCCAGTTTCTATCGGCGGCATGGCATCGCTTGCTAAACTGAAGTGGCATGGCGGCAAACCTCGCACCTATCTCCAGCCTGGTCGGCGAAGCGGCCGATCTGCCGGGCATGCGCGAGTGCCTCCAGTGGTTCACGCGCGAGAAGCAGTGGATCAACGATATTCACCTGCAGCTCTGCCGCGTGCCCGCGCCCACTTTCCTCGAACAACAGCGCGCCGAGTGGATCGTGGCGCAATTCCGGAACCTGGGATGGGACGCCCAAACCGATCGTGCGGGCAACGTGGTCGCCACGCCCGATGCACATGCCGAAGGCCCCTACGTGGCGCTCACCGCGCACCTCGATACGGTGCTCGCCCCGCGCGTTAAGGAAGACATCGGCGTGGAGCCGGACGGGCGTTTTCGCGGTCCGGGCATCTCCGACAACGGCGCCGGCCTCGCCGCCCTGCTGGCCATCGCACGCGCCCTGAAAGTCTGTCCGCCCGTGGAGGGTTGGCATGCGGACCTGCTGCTGGTCGCCAATGTGGGCGAGGAAGGCGAAGGCAATTTGAGCGGCATGCGCCACCTCTGCAAACAGTCGCCGCTGGGCAAGAAGATCGCAGCTTTTCTGGTGCTGGATGGCGCATCGACCGATCACATCACCAACCGCGCGCTGGGCAGCCGCCGCTTCGAAGTCACGTTCACCGGTCCGGGCGGCCATAGCTGGAGCGATTACGGCGTGGGCAACCCGGTACACGCGCTGAGCCGCGCCATCTCCCAGTTCGCCGACGTGCGCCTGACCAGCCCGCCGAAGTCGAGCTTCAATGTAGGCTTCATCGAAGGCGGCGCCAGCGTGAACGCCATCGCGCCGCTGGCGCGCGCCAAAGTGGATATCCGCTCGGAAAGCAACGAGAAGATGGACGAGCTGGTGGATTCGCTGACCAGCGCCATCGAGCGCGCGCTGGAAATCGAGAATCAACGCGCCACCGGCGGCAAGGTGGCGGTGAAGATTCGCGAGATCGGCTCGCGGCCCGCTGCCATCCTGGCCGAGCATTCTCCCATCCTCGCCTATCTCCGCGCGGTGGATAGCCACCTGGGCATCCGCTCCCACCTGGACTGCGCTTCCACCGACGCCAACATTCCAATGTCGCTGGGTATCCCCGCCATTTCCATCGGCGCCGGCGGCCACGGCGGCGGCGCGCACACCACGCAGGAATGGTTCAGGCCCGAGGGCCGCGACCTCGGCTTGAAGCGCATTCTGCTGACGCTGTGCCTGCTGTTGCGCGATCCCCAGTTGACGGCCGCCTCGCAGTGAAGGCCCTGTGCCCCGCTCATAAGCCTTAAAGCGAGGTCGGCGCTGGCAGCGTTCATCCCAAGATTGCCGCGCTGGTCAGCTCTGCGGTCCCCGACGGTCCGCCCAAGTGGCCGAGCTAGGACGCGAGCCCGTTACCGGTACCTATCTTTCAGGGATGGGGACTCCGCGAGGGTGATCTCCCAGATCGCCGTATCTGGTTACCTCCCGAGTGGCCGACGACCCGGGAGTTGGGCGACTTGCTCTATACTGCGGCGTCAGGGGAGATCTATCCGCTGTGTACCCAGCAAATGCCGGCAACGCCCGTTTTCGTCAAAGTGGTCACGATTCGGCCCATTGCCGTCCCCAACCGCCATGCCGGTACTGGTCCCCATAAGGGTCGAGACGTGGCAGAAAGCTACGGCAGCTTCAGACCTGCGGCGGCACCAACCTTTTGGGCAAGTCGTAGGAAGTCGCTCCTGCAATCTTTTACTGCTTCCCCATGCGCGCCGATCGCGCCATCCGCCGGCTTTAAGTGGAACATCGGCTTGTGCGCCTCCATAGCCAAAGGCATCAGGCTGCGGTAGTGTTTGAGTTGAGCCAAGCAGTTCGGATCATTTTCGACTTTGGGAACCACTCCAGTAGTTGGTTTGCCCAGAACCGCAGTTCGGTAGACCGGCGGAATCTTGTCCATCCATCGCTGGTATGCCTTTACTGGCCGACTGTCCCGCATTCCGTGCTGCATTACCACATAGCCTGCTGGGGTCATCGACCCCGCCGGCAGGGAAAGATCCTTCGGGGCCTTGGTCGTGAGGTCGGCCCACGTACCGCGCCACCCCATCAGCGCGGGCCCCAGGTTCTTCAAGCCCTGCAAGGAATAGAGGTCCGGAGCGAGCGGCACGCAGACATGGTCCGATGCTATCAGTGCCGCGCGGTTGATGGCGCCCAAGTTCGGCCCCACGTCGATCAGGACCAGTTCCGCCCAACCGTCTGCCATCTCATACATCAACCGGTGGAACGCCGTCATGATGCGGAATGCAGCTTCGTCGGAGTTATGGCATCTCGGCCATGCGTCCGATAGTACATCCGCAAACGCGAAAAGGCCCAAGTCGCCGGGTAGCAATCCGAGATCCGGGAGAATCCGCTCGACTGGCGGTGCGGCGATATCGCCAATCCCTCGTAGAATCGGCCGCACGGCGCCGTAGACCGTCGCCGGATGTTCCTCCTCCTCGGGCCAGATTTCTTCCAATCGGTCCTCGCTAAGGAACATCGCGGTCAGATTGGCCTGCGGATCCAGGTCAACCGCAAGCACAGGTAAACCGCAGTCGGCGAACATCCACGCGAGATGGTAGACCAACGTGGTCTTCCCTACTCCACCCATGGGGTTGATGAATGCAATAGTCTTCATTTCCGGATCCTGACGGTCACTCCAAAATGCATGTCGCCGAAGATGAACTCGGCCGGAGGACTTCCGTTCTTTTTCAGTGCCGCCTGTGCGCGCTCCACACCACGGCCAAAACGGTTCACAGCCCCCAGTGTCTTCATCGCCTCAGCCAGCACGGGATTGCGATAGCTCGTCTGAGTCGGAAAGTTCTCCGGCCGCGCCAACCCGTAAAGCGGACCCGGATTCTGAATCTCGATCCGGTCGGAGTATTGATAGAACCGGACGGGCTGTGGAGCCTCATAAGATCTGTGCAGCACGGCATTCATCAGGAATTCCCGAATTGCAGTCTCGGGATAGTCGGCGATCATCGTCTCCTGCAAGGCCGAACTGCGCACGGGCCGACTGTCGGCGATCAGTTTCACGTAGGAGGCCAGATCGCGTACCACCGAAAGAAGGTCCCCCTGGAAACGTTTCTCGGCCGAAACCTCATCGGCCATCCGCGGGCCGTCAAAGCGCACGTATTCTACAAATGCATTCGGCAGCCAGTCCGCCAAGTCCTTTGCAAACAGAACCAGTCCGGCGTAGGTTGGATAGTTGCGCGTCAGGTCGAAGAAGCGCAGCGACGCCAACTGCTGTTCAATCGGCCGGTGATTCTCGGCGATGGTCTCGGCATCGACTGCTAGCGGTCGGTATGTATTCGTGAACAAATCCAAGGCTAAGTCGGAAAGACTGGCGCCTATGCAGGGCTGTGCGTCGAAAGTGCGGGCCGCCGCAGTGCGCCGCTCGATGAGAATCGATTCTTCCGTGTCGTTGGCGATGCCTTTACGTGGTCCCCTTCGGATCCACGTCTGACCCTTGAATCTAACCGGAGGAAGGTCGGACGGCTGCACTTCTATCGCCGCTATATCGCCAACTCCAGAACTCAGACTCACGCGGTAAACCGTTATTGCTGGTGCTGGCAGGATGTTGCCGTCGCTCGTTAAGCCGGCTAGGTTTCGCAGCAATTCATCGGTAACCTTCAGCCCAGCGGGCCTGCCCGTTTTGTCATCGGCTCCGATCAGCAAGTATCCGGGCAGGTGCGATGCTGCCAGGTCATTGGCAAAGGCACAAACTGCTTGGCTGAACTTCGTCGTATCACTGGTAGAAACCGTGCGCTCGACTCGGAAGGACTCCAGGTCGCCGAGCAGCGCCAGCAGTTCGGATTCGGTAATCATAGTGTCGCCGTCCGTATTAGCGGTATATGCGGTCGAATCGCCCAGAAGCGTCCCGTTCCGTCGAGAACTCCTTCAGCATCCCATTGTCGCCTATCTGGATCGCTGTTGCCACGGATAGAACTCGTCTCGGACGCAGTCCCTTCCTAAACGTGGCAGCACGAGATCAGATTAGGTCCGCCTCCCGCGGAACGTAAAGTCGCCATCTCGGACTTCGGCCCGGCCGGCGGTGCCGACTCCGGCGTTCTGGGCGATAGATCCTCCCTGGTCGCCTAGCGTTTACCAACGTTTTCGGCACGCCGTTGAGTGCTCCAGGCGGTTGACGGCGCATCCGGAAGTTATCCAGAGCATAGCGTACCGCGCATCCGCGGAAGCGGACGTCCAAACGCCTACGAAGTCCGCTTGGGGGAAGCTTGGCGTCTGCGTGTCCTGGTAACGCCCCTCACGCCGCTTGCGAAACTAGCAGGATCTTGCCAAGAGGTGCCATTTTTGGCACAATGAAGATTGATCGACCGCTCCAAGAAGCTCCCGGCGTTCTTCTACGAATCCGCCCTCGGCAACCGGCCCGTACGGGAGTTGGTCCTGGGGCTAACCTTGGAAGATCGCAAACTGGTGGGCCGGGATATTCAGAAGGTCGAATTCGGCTGGCCGCTCGGCATGCCCTATTGTCGTAATCTCGGCAACGGCTTGTGGGAAGTGCGGAGCGACCTGACTGATGGAAAGGTCGGACGGGTGATATTCTGCGTGGCGCGGGAACGCATGGTGCTGCTGCACGGCTTTGTCAAGAAAACGCAGAAGACGCCGCCCCAGGACCTGAGACTCGCGCTCAAGCGTATGAAGGAGGTGCTCCGAGATGACGAATAAAAAGAAGGGTAAGGTTGGTTCGTCTTTTGATGGTTTTCTGGCCGAACAGGGCATTCTGGAAGAGTGTGAGGAACAAGCCATCAAACAGATCCTCGCCGATCAGATCAAAGCCGCCATGGAGAAAGATCGCCTCACTAAGGCGGCCATGGCCATCCGTATGCAGACCAGCCGTAGAGCACTCGATCGCTTGCTCGATCCCACCAACACGAGCGTTACATTGCACACCCTTCAACGAGCAGCCGTGGCTATCGGCCGTCAACTCCGGCTGGAACTTATCTGAAGCGGCGAACACCAGCAAGTCCGATCGCTACGACGAAGCTGTTTTCGAGGTGCTTGGGCGCGCCGTTCGAGTGCCGTTCACTGCCTGAAAAGCGGACGCGTCGCGGATCGTTATACATCCCGCAAAACGCCGCTCACGGAAAAAGGAAACCTGCAAGTCGGCCTATCCCGCCCGGAGAGCAATCGTCGCCAACCGAATCGCGATCACACAACACGGCGCCACTGGAATCCACTGAAAGCAAATGCCCAACACCAATCGCAAGATCGAACCCTTTTCGTCCCCGTGCTATACTCGCGTCGAGTAATAATCAATGTCCCCCAACAGAAGCTCGGCGCTCTGCCCGCGAGGCCGGCGGTTCATTGAACAACACAATTCCTTCGCCTCCGACGATTACCATTCCGCCCTCCGTTTCGATCTTCGTTCGCCCAATTTGCAATCCCGCTGCCCGGACCACTCGCAACCGGCCTCGCCCCACCGCGATCGGCCGATTCTAAGTGGTTGTTTTATGTCAACCGACTGATTTAAAAGGCTAAAATGGCTTCGCTCGGTCAAAATTCGGCGCTGCGCCGCATGCATTCGCGATGCACAATCCTGCACAATCCCGCCCAATTGTGCACAATTGGGGTCCAGCCATAGGTGTCGGAGCATGCCGCACCGTGCGCAAGATCCCGGAGACGCGGTTGCCGTCGTCCACAGCCCGCCCCGGCGTGCGGTGGCTCATCTTAACGCCTATGCGGAGTCCCGGGGGCGCTCTCCAGCGGCGCGCCGAAGCCGCGCTGATTTGCAACACCGTCATCTGGGGCGCAACCTTCGTGGTGGTCAAGCAAGCCCTTCACGATGTATCGCCGGTCCTTTTCCTGGCTTTGCGCTTCAGCTTGGCGACCGCGGTGCTGGTAGTTCTCTTCCGCGGCTCCTGGAGCCATCCCCGGAATCCGCGGTGGTCGCTGGCGGGGGGCGCCCTGGCCGGCATATTCCTGTTCTCCGGATACGCTTTTCAAACCATCGGCCTGCAATACACGACCGCGCCCAAGTCGGCCTTTCTCACCGGCCTCACCGCCGTGATGACGCCCTTGCTGGCCGCCGCGGTCTATCGGAATAAACCGCGCGCCATGGAGATCGGCGGCGTGCTGCTGGCCACCTGCGGCATGGCCCTCATGACCCTGCCGACGCTGCCGGGCGCCACGCTGTCCATGAATCGCGGCGATCTGCTGACTGTCTGCTGCGCGGCTTGTTACTCCGCCCACATCCTGGTGTTGAGCCGCTATTCGGCCACCGCCAGCTTCGAATTGTTGTCCACGGCACAGATCGGGATTTCGGCGCTGCTGGCCTGGTCGCTTTTTCGCGGGATGGAAACGCCCCACATCCGCTGGACCCCGGGGGTGTGGGCGGCGATCGTCATCACGGGCATTTTCGCCACCGCCCTCGCCTTTACGTTCCAGGCCTGGGCGCAGCGCTACACCACCTCCACCCGCACCGCGCTCATCTTCATGCTGGAGCCGGTATTCGCGTGGATTACGTCCTACCTGCTGACCGGCGAAACCCTCTCCGGCCGGGCGGCGGCGGGCGCGGGCCTGATCCTGACGGGCATCCTGGTGGTAGAGTTGAAACCCTCCCCTGCGCGGGGGCATCCATCGTAACAGGGCCGGGCGCGCAGTATAATAATGTAAGACCGCAAGTCCGCGAAGGAGCGAATTAAACACCCATGAGTTTCTTTGACAAGTTGCGCAGCCAGAAGCTGCTGTCTTTCACTCTGATCCTATTCACGCTGGCCATCGGTATCGTGATCGGCACCTTGGTGAACACGGGCGCGAAGGCCGCCAAGGACAACCCGGGCGCTCCCGGTGCGACCCCCCTCACCATTCCCAATCCCGTGCAGTTGCAGAATTCGTTCGCTGCGATCGCCAAGCAAGTGGAGCAGTCCGTGGTCAATATCTCGACCACCTATCTGCCCAAAGCGCCGGCACCGACGCGCAACCGCCGACGCGCCACTCCCCAGCAACCCGATAACGGCGACGAGGAGGATCAAGGCGATCAGGGCGATCAAGGCAACATGGAAGATTTCTTCCAGCGGTTCTTCAACAGCCCGTTTGGCGGCAATATGCCGCAGATTCCGCAACACCGCCAGAACGCCCTGGGTTCCGGAGTGGTGGTGGACAAGGCCGGCTACATCCTGACCAACAATCACGTGGTAGACAAAGCCGACCGCATTCAAGTCAAGTTCGTGGGCGACAACACTCAATATGACGCCAAGGTAGTGGGCGTGGACGTCCCCACCGACCTGGCGGTGATTCGCGTGGAGGGCAAGAGCAACCTGACGCCCGCGCCCATCGGCAATTCCGACGCGGTGCAGGTGGGCGATTGGGCCATGGCCATTGGCTCGCCCTTCGGCTTTCAGGCTACCGTCACGCTCGGCATTATCAGCGCCAAGGAACGCGACGTCGATCCCACGCAGCAGTTCCAGCATTTTCTGCAGACCGACGCCGCCATCAATCCCGGCAACAGCGGCGGCCCGCTGCTGAACATCAAAGGCGAAGTGATCGGTATCAACACCGCCATCGCATCCCGCTCAGGCGGCTATCAAGGCATCGGTTTCGCCCTGCCCATGAACCAGGCGGTGAAGGTTTATAACGACATCATCAAGAACGGCAAAGTGGTCCGCGGCTCCATCGGCGTCCGGTTTGCGCGGTCGGAAGACTCCAGGGCCGAGGCGCTGCTGAAAGCCAATGGCGCCAAAGAGGGCGTGTTCGTCGAGCAGGTGCCCGACGGCGGTCCGGCGGACAAGGCGGGCATCAAAGCCGAAGACATCATCGTGGCCGTGAACGGCAAACCTATTCGCAATGGCGACGATTTGGTGGAGCGCGTGACCGGCACTCCCATCGGCAATAGCCTGACCATCACCGTTTTGCGCGCGGGCAAGAGCATGGATTTCCATGTCGTGGTGGCCGACCTGGCGCATGTCTTCCCGGAGCAGTTTGGAACCGGCAAAGAGGAAGAAAACGGCCCGGCCGAAGGCACGCAGGCCCTTTTCGGAATTAAGATCGAAAACCTGACGGATGCCCGCCGCGAGACCATGGGCATCAAGCAGCCCGGTGTGCTGATCAGCTCCGTGGAGCAGAATTCATTCGCCGAGGACATCGACATGCGGCACGGCGACGTGCTGGTGGAGATCAACCGGCAACCGGTGCATACCACCGACGACGTCATACGCATCCAGCACTCGCTCAAGCCGGGCGACGCAGTGGCTTTCCGTGTCCTGCGGCAAACCGAGCGCGGCAAGTGGACTCCGCTGTTCCTGGCCGGTTCGCTGCCCAACCACCCATAGCGGGAGAGCCATTGCACTATCGAAAAGTCATCGCGGTATTGGCGGCCGGGCTAAGCTGCTCGGCCGGTTTGCTGGCGGCCACTGCCCAGAACGCTACTCAGAAGAAGAAACCGGCGCACCCCAAAACCAGGGTGGCGGCGCGGCGTACCCCGAGCAAGGCCGGTACGGTGCGCACGGTGCATAAGGCTCCGGCGCGCTCGACGCGACCGGCGCGATCCACATGGCACGCCGGACAGACGGCGCCCACCCCCGACCGCTACAAAGAGATTCAGGGAGCCCTTGCACAGAAAGGTTATCTGCACGGAGAAGCCACGGGCGTTTGGAATCAGGATTCGGCCGACGCCCTGCGCCGCTTTCAGCAGGATCAAAACCTGCAAGTCAGCGGGAAGCTGGATTCTCTTTCGATCATCGCGCTGGGCCTGGGCCCCAAGCACTAAGTTGTGGGGCAGGCCCCCGGCCTGCGGCGGCCTCTCAGGCCGCCTGCCGTTAGAAATTCACGATGCTGGCGAACGAATTGGCGTCCAGACTCGCACCGCCCACCAGCACGCCGTCGAGTTCCGGTTGTGCCATCAGGATGCGAACGTTGTCCGGTTTGACGCTGCCGCCGTATAGGATGCGAACCGCGTCCGCAGCCTCCGCGCCGTAACGCCCGCGGACTTGCCCGCGCAGCGCGCGGTGCGCATCGGCAGCCATCTCCGGCGTCGCGGTCTTGCCAGTGCCAATGGCCCACACCGGCTCATAAGCGATCGCGATGCGCGCGAATTGGTCGGCGCTCAGCAAGCCGATGCCGGCCCGAAATTGCAGCGCCAGCACGGCCTCGGTCTCGCCCGATTCCCGCTCCGCCAGGCGCTCGCCCACGCACACGATGGGAGACAGGCCGGCCTCCAGCGCCGCAATGGTCCGCTGCAGCACGGTCTCGTTGGTCTCGTCAAAATACTGGCGCCGCTCGCTGTGCCCGACCAGCACGTGCGAGCACCCGGACGCCTTAATCATCGGCCCGGAAACTTCGCCCGTGAAGGCGCCTTCCTTGGCCCAATACAAGTCCTGCGCGCCGATGCCGATGCGCGTACCCTGGGCGGCAGCAACAGCCGCGGCGATATTCGTGTAGGGCGGGCAAATCACGATCTCGCAGTGCTCCGACTGCGCGACCAGAGGCCTGAACTTCTCGAAAAATGCGGTCGTTTCGGCGGGGTTCTTGTACATCTTCCAATTGCCCGCCATGATGGGCTTTCTCATATAATCTCCGGTAAAAAGGTGGTTCCGTTCGCGATTTTCGCTCCGAAATTCTGGGCCACGGTCTGGCCGATATCCGACAGCGACGACCGCACGCCGAGGTTGACGCCGCGCCGGGCTCGCGGCCCGCTCACCAGCAGCGGAACATACTCGCGGCTATGGTCGGTGGACGGCGTGGTAGGATCGCAACCGTGGTCCGCGGTCAGAATGGCCAGATCGCCATCCTGCTCCTCGGCGAAAAAGTCCGGCAGCCAGCCGTCGAACTGCTCCAGCGCCGCCGCATATCCTTCCACATCGTTGCGGTGCCCGTATTGCTGATCGAAATCCACCAGGTTGACGAAAATCAATCCGGCGTCGAACCGCCGCATGGCTTCCAGCGTGTGCGCCATGCCGTCGGCGTTGTTCTTGGTCTTGGAGTAGTCGCGTATGCCGCGGCCCAGGAACACCTCGAAGATTTTGCCGACGCTGTGCACTGCAACGCCATGTTCTTCGAGCACATCGAGCAGCATGCCGCGCGGCGGCGGCACGGCGTAGTCCTTGCGATTGGGCGTGCGGGTGAACGAGCCGGGCGAGCCGATGAACGGCCGCGCGATCACCCGCCCCACTTCATACGGCCCTCGCAAAAGCGCGCGCGCGGTTTCGCAGATCTTGTACAACTCCCACAGCGGGATGACTTCTTCGTGAGCGGCCACCTGGAACACGCTATCGGCTGAGGTGTAGACAATGGGAGACCCGGTGCGCATGTGCTCCACGCCCAGTTCCTCGATGATCTCGGTTCCCGAGGCGGCTTTATTGCCCAGCGTGTGGCGCGCGATGCGGCGCTCGAACTCGTCCAGGATCTCGCGCGGGAATCCATGCGGGTAAAGCGGAAAAGGCTTCTCCAACTGGATGCCCGCCATTTCCCAATGGCCCGTGGTGGTGTCCTTGCCGGGCGAGCGAAGGGCGCAGCGCCCGAACGATCCGGCCGGCTCAGCGGCGGGTGGCAGCCCTTCCATGTGCTTGATGTTGCCGAGACCCAGCCGGCAGAGGTTGGGCAGGCGCAGCGGACGGCGGAGCGCGATGTTGCCTAGCGTGTCGCTGCCGGCATCGCCGTACGCGGCGGCGTCGGGCATCTCGCCGATGCCGACGCTGTCGAGCACGATCCAGATGACACGGTCGAACACAACTTGAATGTAGCATCGTTCATGCGGCCGGCCCGATCGCCGGATCGCTGTAGTTGCCTCGACTTACCCGTTCCAATTACCATGGGCTTGAATGGCGCGCCGCCTTTACTTCGCACTCGTCCTGCTGTTGCTCCAATGCCTGGCCTCCGCGCAGGAGGCTCCCGAGCAGATTCTGCGGCAGGCCATCGCCATGCACCAGGCCGGCGACACGGAAGGCGCCATCCGCGGGTACCGCGCTTACTTGCGGGTCCGGCCCGATTCGCCCGATGTGCGCTCCAACCTGGGCGCCGCGCTGTCCAGCACCGGGCGCTACTCCGAAGCCATCGTCGAGTATCAGGCAGCGCTGAAGCAGGGACCAAAAGATCCGCGCATTTGGCTGAATCTCGCACTGGCCTTCTACAAGGCGGGCCAGATTTCGGACGCGGCGCGGGAATTGGCGGCCCTGCACGCGGCCCAGCCAGCCAATCCGCAGGTGATTCTGGTGCTCGCCGACTGCTGGCTCCGGCAGGGCGAGAACGCCAAAGTGATCGGCCTGCTGACGCCGCTCGACAAGCCGGACCAGGGCGACTTGGCTATCGTATATATGCTGGGCACGGCGCTGTTGCGCGACAAGCAGATCGATCGCGGGCAGCAGGTGGTCGATCGCATTCTGCGCAACGGCGACTCGGCGGAAGCGCGTCTGCTGCTGGGGATGGCCAAGCTGGCAGCGCTCGAATACCCCGCCGCCATCGCGGATCTCACCAAAGCCGTGGAGCTGAACCCCCATCTTCCGGACCTCTACTCGTACCTCGGCCAGGCGCAGATGGAGAGCGGCGATATGACCGCCGCCCGCGCGGCGTTCGAGAAAGAACTGGCGCAGAATCCGAACGATTTCGAATCGAACCTGCGGCTGGCGGTGCTG
Organism: Bryobacterales bacterium; assembly: GCA_003166475.1. Lineage (GTDB taxonomy): Bacteria > Acidobacteriota > Terriglobia > Bryobacterales > Bryobacteraceae > Bog-159. The sequence continues at coordinate 13,465 of PMVV01000467.1, forward strand.
CTGAAGCACGAGGGCGATTACGTTCGCGCGCACGAGTTGTTGGCGCGGGCGCTCCGCGTCCGTCCCGACGACCCCGGCGCGCTTTACCAGGTGGGCGCAACCGACCTGGAGGCGGGTAATATGGATCGCGCGTGCGCCACTTTGGAGAAGGTCGTGAAGCAGTCGCCGCAATTCCTGGAGGCGCATGTCTCGCTGGCCCAAGCCTACTATCGCCTGAAGCGCAAGGCCGACGGAGACCGCGAGCGGGCGGTGGTGCAAAAGCTGAAGGCCGAGCAGGACGCCAAGCAGTCCAGGGGAGAGGCGCAGTGACACGCCGTAGTGGGCTCCCGATGCCCGGTTGACGGCGCGGCGAACGTTCTTCTACACTGCGGACATGGAAGTCCATTTCACGGCCGAACAGGAAGCCCAGTTGTCGCAGATAGCCGCTTACACTGGATCTCTGACCGCGGATCTTGTGAAGGACGCTGCGCTTCGCCTGTTGGAGGAGGACAGCCGGTTCCGCGCCGCCGTGCGTAAGGGTATCGAGCAAGCCAATCGCGGCGCGTTCATCGAAGAAGAGGAAATGGATGTTCGCATTGAGCGGATGCTCCAGTCCTGATGCGCATCCGTTGGACTCCGGCTGCCGCAGCGGACTTGGAAGACATCCACAGCTTTCTCACAAAGCACCACCCGGATTGGGCGCGGCCTACGGTTATTGAAATTATTGAAATTCGAACGGCTATGCGTTCTCTGAACGTACATCGTGGCCCATCGCGTTAGGGAGGGGGCAATCGAAATTCTTCACATCTGGACACGCCGCGCGGGATAGAATCCAGTGACCAGCAAGTACCCGCAGCCAAGCGGCAAGAGCTAGATCGCGTTGATGTCCGAGTTCTCCAGCACCGGCTTCGCAGCGCCCTGCCTGGCGACCTTAATCATGGCGCGTCCCACCTGTGCAGTGGTCGTCACATACTTCGGAAAAGCCGCGTTCAACAAAGGAAGCAGCGGCGCCATCCCCGCGTAAAAGGCGCGGTAGAGCCTGGTCTTCGATTTGATCCCGTCGAGCGGGACAATCAGCCCGGGACGGAACATGTACGCAGCTTTGAAGGGCAGCCCGAGCAACTCATTTTCGGTCTTGCCCTTCACCCGCGCCCACATGGTGCGGCCGCGCTCCGAACTGTCCGTGCCCATTCCCGAGACATACACAAACGTCATGTCGGGGTTGAGCCTGGCCAGCGTGCGCGCCGCCGCCATCGTGAAATCATACGTGATGCGCCGGTAATCGTCCTCCTTCATGCCCGCCGAGGAGACGCCCAGGCAGAAGAAACACGCGTCGAAGCCGGAGAGTTCGCTCTCGATTGGGGAGCAATCGAGGAAATCGCGATGCACGAGTTCGCGCAGCTTCACGTGCGGTTGCCCGGTCGCACTGCGGCCAACCGACAGTACGCTTTCCACATCCGGATCGAGCAGGCATTCGCGTAACACGCCTTGCCCCACCATGCCGGTTGCGCCGAACAGCACCACTCTCATCGATCGAGCCTCGCCACGATCTCGGCGTTGCCCATCTCTCGCGCCCACCCCGCGGGCGTCTGCTTCATCTGCGTATCCACCAGGGACGTGTCCGCGGCGCGCTGCAGCAACTCCTCGACCACCTCGGCGCGGCCCAGATGCGCGGCGTAGTGCAACGCGCTCTGGCGGCAATAGGGCGTCGCATTCACATCCACGCCGCCGTCCAGCAACGCGCGCACGGTGGTCAAGCGGCCGTGCATGGCCGCCACGATCAGGGCAACCTCGCGCGCGTCCGCGTTCCGAGGCACCGGAAACGAGAAGCGGCCGGCGCGATTGTCCGTCCGGCGGACGATCGTGTCGGTGCCCGTACCGGTGGCCAGCATCTGACGGACTACATCCGTGCGGCCCAAGCCAGCGGCGTAGATCAGGTTGCCGACGCGCGCACCCCGCAGGACCAGGCGTTCGGCCGCTTCGGTGTACCCAAAGAGCAGCGCGCACCCTAGCGGCGCACCGTCGCCAGCTACTCCGTCAATTTTGGCGCCATGATCGGCCAGCACGTCCACCAGGCTTGCCTGAACGCCCGCCAGGTACGGGTGGACGCTGGTGACCGTCATGCAAAGGGTGGTATCGGCAGTGCCGTAAATCGGCGCCACCGCATCGGCCTCGGCGCCGGCTTCCAGAAGGATGCGCGCAATCGCTGACGCGTTGCCAGGCGTTCGCTGCACCTCCACGCCATTGGCAGCCACATAATGCAGAAGAGTGGCCTGGCGGGCAAACGGCGCGCGCTCGTGAATCAAGCCGGGGTGGGTCTGCAACAGCGCGCGCAGGCGGGGCTCATCGCCGGTGGCGATCGCTTCGACAGCCTGCGAAAACGGGGCTACTGTGCTCATAGTCACTGAGCCGGTTCTTCAATCGCCAGGATCTGGTCCGCTGCCACATTGTGCAATACCTGGTCGATGCGGCTGGGCCATTTGATGTCGATCTCGCGGATCGTTTTCGACGCGCCCAGGCCGAAGTGTACGCGCGAGTCGCTGGCGCAGGCGTAGCCCACGGCGGTGGTGACCTCGTTGTACTGCTTCAAGCCATCCTCGCCGGTGATGCGGATTTGCGCCCCGATCGCCATGCGGTTGCTCTTCTTGCCGGTGAGCTTCAACAGAATCCAGTGGTTGCTATTCTTCGAAATATTGTGGAAGTACTTCACCTTGCCGTTGAGCACCGAGACCACCGCGTCGATGCGTCCGTCGTTATCGACGTCGCCGAAAGCCACCCCGCGATGCGCCGCCGCCTTCTGGAAATCGGGACCGGCTTCGGCGCTCACATCCTGAAACTTGCCGTTCCCCAGGTTGCGGAAGACGGCGTTGGGCTCCTCGTATTTGCGGTTGGAAAACTGCGCGACGTTGTCCAGGACATTGCCGCGCGCCACAAACAGGTCCTTCCAGCCATCGTTATCGAAATCGAAAATTCCATTTCCCCATCCGGACATGTCGCGCGTTCCCATCAGGCGCATTTGAAAGGTTCGCTCCCAGAACTGGCCATCGCCACGGTTTTGAAACAACGGAAACGACTCGTTCTCCACGGCGGTGTGCCAGATGTCCGGGCGGCCATCGTTGTCCACGTCCTTGAAATCGATGCCCATGCCCGAAACGGCGCTGCCGCTCTGCGTATACGCCACGCCGGCTTCCAGCGCGACCTCCTCGAATTTCTTGCCGCCAAGATTGTGGAACAGGAAGTTGGGGCGATTGTCGTTGGCCACGAAGATATCCATGAACCCATCGCCGTCGTAGTCGGCGATCGCCACGCCCATCCCCTTGCCCGCGTATTTGGCAATGCCCGTTTCGGCGGATACGTCGGTGAAGGTGCCATCGCCGTTGTTGCGGTACAAAGTGTTCGGCAGGTTGGCGTAATTATTGGGATGGCAATACGCGCGCAGCTCGGGTTTCGGGCCGCAGAACGGGTCCTTGTTCACTTCCCATTTGCAGTAGTTGGAGACGAACAGATCGAGGTGGCCGTCGTTGTTGTAGTCCACCCAGGCAGCCGAAACGGACCACATCTTCTTGCCGTCGAGAATGCCTCCGCCCACACCGGCCTTGTCCGTAACGTCGGTGAATGTGCCGTTCCCATTGTTGCGGAAGAGCTGGTTCTTCCCGGTGTTGACCACGTAGATATCGGGCCAGCCGTCGTTGTTGTAGTCGCCGATGGCGACGCCCATGCCGTAGCCTTCGCCCGCCACGCCCGCCTTCTCGGTCACGTCGGTGAAGGTCCCATCGTGGTTGTTGTGGTACAGGCGATTCCAGTACTTGGGGCTTTCCTTCTTGAGGGACGGGATCGCCGCTCCGTTCACCAGGTAGACGTCCAGATAGCCGTCGTTGTCGTAGTCGAACAGCGCCACCCCTGCCACCATGGTCTCGGGCTGATTCTTGTTGGGGGTGGGAGAACTGTCGACGACGAAAGTCAGGCCGGAGCGTTCCGCGATCTCTTCGAAAACGATGGGGCCCGCGGCTGACCCGGCCAGAAGCGCTCCGACTCCGATTACAATAGGGATGAAAGCTTTCACGTCTCGGGAATCTTAGTTTAACATGTGGATTCTGCGCCGCTCCCACGGCGACGAACGCGGCGCTGTCGACCGCGGACACAATCTGCCAGGAAGCCGGGTGCTGGAACCCGATTCAAAGCGTGTTTCCTACGAACAGCGACTCATGGACCAGCCACTATACGAACTCGACAGAGATCGCCGATCCGCAGTATTGGGCGCGTTACCGGAAGCCCGCTCGCACCGTAGCTGGAACCTGCTGGCGGCTCACGTACGTACGAATCATGTTCACGCGATTGTGGAAGGGGAAGCACCACCAGAGAGAATAATGAACGACTTCAAGTCGTATGATAGCCGGCGTCTGAGCCGATTGAACCCTGAGGAAGGGGAGCGAAAGCGATGGGCACGTCATGGAAGCACGAGATGGCTTTTTGAAAAGCGAGCAGGTATCGGCAGCCATTCGCTACGTGGTCGATGAGCAAGGCGAACCTATGGCACTTTTCCAGGCGCGGGCTTCGTGACACCAAAAGCAATCGCTCCCTTACGGTCGCGGCTCGGTAGACGCGCGGGCGTTCTTCTCATTTCCGCTGCCGGCGCCTATTTGTGCCTGGCCCTGCTGTCACGAGGGCCCGCCCAGACGACGCCCAAGCGGCCTGGTTTCGTGGACGCCGCTCCGCGTTCCAAGATCTCCTACAAGAGCAACAACAGCCCGGGAAGCCACAAGTATTTTCCGCAGCCGATGTGCGGCGGGGTGGCCATCTTCGATTACAACAACGACGGCAAAATGGACATCTTTTTCACCAATGGCGCCCAACTGCCGGAAATGAAAAAGACGAACCCCTCCTACTACAATTGCCTGCTGAGGCAACGCGCCGACGGGACCTTCGAAGATGTGACCGCGCAAGCGGGCCTGACGGGAGAAAATCTGGACTTCAACTTTGGCGTGGCGGTGGGCGACTACGACAACGACGGCTATGAGGATCTGTTCATTTGCAGCGCCGGCCGGAACGTCCTCTACCACAACAATGGGAATGGGACCTTCACCGATGTGACCAAGGAGTCTGGTATCGGCGGCAAGCCGGCGGATACCTTGAGCGTGGTGGCCGCCTGGTTCGATTACGACAACGATGGCCTGCTGGATCTGATCGTGGACAACTACACGTACTGGACGCCGCAAACCGACCTCCGCTGCACCATGGGCAGCAAGGAATATTACTGCGATCCGCGGCGCTACAAGAGCGTGCCGCCGCGGCTGTACCACAACCTGGGCCACGGCAAGTTCGAGGATGTCACCGAGAAGTCGGGGCTGGCCAAGTCGCCCGGCAAAGGGATGGGTATCTCGATTGCAGATTTCAATAACGACGGGTGGCCGGACGTGTTCATCGCCAACGACACCGAACCCAATTCCCTGTTCATCAACCAGGGCAACGGCACCTTCGAGGAAAGAGGGCTGGAGATGGGAGTCGCGTACAATGACAGCGCGCAGAGCGGATCTTCCATGGGTTCGGACGCCAAAGACTACGACAACGACGGCAACGTGGACATCTTCTACAACAACCTGATGGGCCAGGTCTGGCAGCTTCTGCGAAATCGCGGCAACCTGTTCTCGTTTCCTTACACCTCCAAGGTCCAGACGCTCAGCCTGCCTTTCTCCGGCTGGAGCAACGGATTCATCGACTATAACAACGACGGGTGGAAGGATATTTACTCCGCCAATGGCGACGTGGACCAGGTGAACGAGAAATCGCCGCAGCACGACACCATGTTCGAAAACGTGGGCGGAAAGACCTTCGTGGACGTTTCCGGCGAGATGGGCAAGGACTTCCTCCACAAGGGCTACCAGCGCGGATCGGCATTCGGCGATCTCAACAACGACGGGGCATTGGACATCGTGGTCACGTCGCTGAACGAAACGCCGCGCATTCTGATGAACACCGCCGATAGCGGCAATCATTGGCTGATGCTGAGCCTGACCGGGCACAAGAGCGCGCGCGACGCGATCGGCGCGAAGGTGAAGGTGACCACGGCTTCGGGCCGCACGCTTTACAACCATGTAGCTATTAGCGTGGGATTCATGTCTTCGAGCGACAAGCGCGTCCACTTCGGGCTGGGCGAGGAAACTAAGATCGCCTCGGTCGAAATCCGCTGGCCGAGCGGGATTCAACAGGTGCTGAAGGACGTCGCCGCCGACCAGTTCCTGAAGGTCGACGAGCCGCACTGACCGTGGGGCAGGCTCCCAGCCTGCGGCGGCCTCTCAGGCCGCCCGGCTGTGCATTCAATAGATCGGAGCGGGCTTTCAACCCGTGCGCGGGTTCGTTTCAGGACCCGCTCTTTGGCGAGCGCAGCTCGCTCTGCACAGGCTCCGGCATGGCCGTTTGAGAAGGACCACCCTTCTCGTCGCAGGAAGCGCGCCAGGCCCGACGCGGGCTGCATTATGTTAGCTTGGCCTGCGTTCGGCTTCCATCAGGTTCGTGAGGATGTCGTTGATGCGCGTCAGGTGACCTTTGCCCTTGGATTTCAGCCAACTGAGAACCCGCGGGTCGAGACGCACGCTCACCGCTACCTTCCGCCTGACGTCACGCAGCCGCACCATGCGCGCCAATTGCTCAGGCGTGAGGCGGGGGATGTCTTCGAAGTTAATGTGCGAATCGTCTCCGGCCGCCTGGCGTGCGGCAGCGCGGCGGAGCGCGCGCCGCTCCTTTTCAGTCCATTGCCTGTTCCTGATATCTTCGCATGTCATGCTTTTCAGCCGTCCGGGCTGAGACGATGCGGATGATTTCTTCGCCATAGCTGTCCTTCCTATATGTGTGAACAACCATCAAAACGACGGCGGCCTCGGGCTCGATATGAACCGCGCCGATTACGTGCCAGCGTTGCCGTCTATGCGGTCCCGATCAACGAGGCAGCGTTCGTCCTCGAAGACCAGCGTTGCCAATTCGAATGAGATTCCATCATGTTTTCGCTGATTCCGCTGGTTTTTTGTTTCGTCCCATTCGTATCGCACTGTGTCTATACAAATGGTAATACATCGTAAGGCCAGTTGCAGTCCTCCAACTGCCAGGAATGGTGGTTTGGCTTGTTTGGCTTTGAGAAACGCTGCGGGCGGGTTTGCCTGCGGTGCCAGATCTCCGTGACCTCAAATCAAGCCTATTCGCCTTTCTTGTAGAACACTAGAACAGTGCGCGGCGAACCTGGATTGCGAGAATGAGGTCTATACAATGCTCACCTGCTACGAAAAATTTATCGGATAAACATACCTGCATTGTTGACCGTGACGTTTGGAACACGTCAACCCCGCCATTAGCGCGGGTTCCAGTGATGTGTCAAAAGCGGGTCTTAGCCCTTGTAAAAAACCGCGGGCGCCGTTAAACGTTGGCGAATTCCAGTCGCTTCAGCTTGATCCGGTCGCGGCGGACTTGGGCAAGATCGTACTGGGCCTGTTGCACAAGCCAGCCGTCTTCGGTGCCGCCGAAAACCTTCGATAACCTGACGGCCATCTCCGGCGATATGCCGCGCTTCTCGTTCACGAGTTCCGAAAGCGTGTTGCGGGTGACGCCGAGAGCCTCGGCGGCGTCCGTGATCGTCAGGCCTAAAGGCTCGATGCACTGGCGCAAAACGACGCCTCCAGGGTGGGGTGGTTTTTTTATGGTCATGGGTCCTTCTCCCTGTTTGGTGGTAATCGACATAATCGACGTCCTCGGCGTTGCCCTCGGCAATGCGGAAAATCACGCGCCAGTTAGCCCGAACGGTCACGGCCCAAGAACCTTTCATCCGGCCTTTGAGCGGATGCAACCGAAACGCCGGTCGTGCGAAGCGAGGAGCGGTTCGCCATGGTCTGCGCGTGCTCCAGCTTACCGTCGTCCCGCAGTTGGGTGGTGATGCCCGTGGCGCGGAAGGCGTGATTTGCCAATATTCTGGCAGGTGTGACTATGACCGGATCTGGACCCGTGAACCGGCCCTGCGCCCCCCAAATACCGCGCCCCGAAGTAGTCGAGGCCCGTTTCCGCATCCCGCCCGTTCGTCCGTGAACATCGGCAACTATGGGCCAATGTAGGTGACCTTTGCGTCGATGGATTTCAACTTTACGGCATCATCGAAATGGAATTTGAGCGCTAGGCACTGCGTCGCAACGATGGTGCTGCCCTTCAAGTGGCGCGCGGTCGCATACACTGTTTTGTTGGCTGCGTCATAACTATGCTCGATTCCGAGTCCCTTCAAGAACTCGTCCACCATGGAAAGCGATGTTCCCACTCCTAGGCCCTTGCGAATCTCGGACTCCAGAGCCTGAGGTGTAAGGTCCGAGAGCGTGCGATCAGCTCTGGCGCTGTGGTCCCCTCGCCGAACTGAAAACCACCATACGCCGGCGACCGCCAGAAGCAGTGCTACCAAGAGGACAAATGGTAATCTCATCTGGTTTTGAGCCAGCCGCCTTGGCCTGCCGCTGGATCACGCGATAGCCATCTTGCTGCCACACTGGCTGCTGCTGGCCGGCCTTGCGCCGGTGGCGCGGCAGAGCGGCCCATCTGGATCGCCGGTGGGCTGGTTCGATGCCGTGGGCTTCGCACCATTCGGCAAACCGCCGTGCCGCGTTGAAGTATGTCGCCCGTGTAACTGTTGTTGGTCTGGGCGGTGAGGAATTCGAGCGCGCGCTTCGCCGCTTTGGGCGTCGGCGCGAAAAGCGCCACGGGAAACACGAGACGCGCAGGGGAGGGGAACAGATCGGTCGTTATTGGTCCAGCCATGGGTTTATCACAGTGAGGCCGAGGCCCTCAAGGTCTTTCGTGTTGCGCGTGGCAACCGTGAGTCTGTGCTCCAGAGCCGTAGCCGCGATCATGCCGTCAGGCACACTCAGGGGCCGCCCGGCGGCTTGCCGCTGGCCGTCGAGAATGCCCCAGCGTTCGGCGATGGCTTGCGTCATGGGAAGAACACGATCGGCGAACCAGAGCGGAACCGTCAGCTCAATAAAACGCTCCAGTTGAGTCCGTCTGGCGCCTGGCGCAAGAAGCGAAATGCCTCGGCGAAGCTCGCCAAGTGTCACGACGCTAAGAAACTGGGAATTCTTGGGGTGGTTTTCCAGCCACGCGGCAACTTTGGCGTCTGGAGAGGGACGCAGCGTTTCGGACGGAATGTTGGTGTCCAGCAGGTAACCGCCGTTCATGAGAGATCGATCGGCCGGCTGGGTAAGCGATTGCGGCTGAAGAGGGTGTCAATCTCCCCGTCGGTCAGCAATCCCCGAACCGGTTCGAAAAGCTCAACCAGGTTAGCGGCCTGTGCCGGAGGCGTACTGGATGGCACGGCGGGTTCGGGCAGCGCGTCGAGGGCTTTTGTCAGAAGCTCGTCGAGGTCATTGAACTGACCGCTCTGGAGGTAGCGTTGAATACGGGCTTCGGTTTCGGGTCGGGTGATCTCAAGCGACATGGGCAACTCCGCGTTGAAGTGGTCTCCGTCACCACCCTAGCGCAGGCCCGGAAGGCGGTCAAGTATAGGGTGGTTATAAAGGACGTTATCATACGTTTCGGAGGAAACGGCTGGCCTCTGGACGCTATTTTAGAATCAAGCACTTAGGGTTTGATTGTCCCAGTGAGACACGCCTCCTTGCCTATCCCACTCACTCCGGATACCGCTCCCCGGCGCGCACAATCCGGATCTGGTGGTCGGTGAACTTCCGGTGCGCCCCAGGCAACTCGATCTTCGGCATGTGGCAATTGGTGCAACCTTGCTTGGCAACCCGGCAGCTCTTCCGCTTGCCGCTGTGACATGCCTGGCATTTCGCGTCGTAATTCGACGCGCCCACCAGAAACTCTTCGTGCGGATTGTGGCACGCCGTGCACCGGATGCGTTTGTCGTCCGCGTCGTAACACTTGCTGTTGGTCAACCGGTAGGGCTGGAAGCGGACGTTGGCGATGTTGTGGGGCCCGTGCGCCGCAATGTCCGCCCAGGTGCGATGGCAGCGTCCGCAGAATTCGTTGGTTTCCTCCGCGGTCATGCCCGCGAGATGCGGCATCGCCGCTGCTTTGGCATCGCCGGCCATCACCGCTTGCATGTGACGCGGCGCCAGCGTGTGACAGTTCTCGCACAACACTCCGGCTTTGAGGTCCTCGGGGTGGAAGGTAAAGCCACGCACCGCGTCCGTCGAGTGACACGCAAAGCAACCCGTCACATCCTCCTGGGTCATCTCGCGGCCGGCCGCCTGCGCCAGGTTCTTGGGTGTGGTCCCAAGGGCGCCGAACGTAAGGTCGAGGCCGGCAATCGCCTTATAGAAGCTCACGCGGCTCTCGTACAAAATGCCGCCGCGCTCGAACACGTAGGTCTGGCCGGCGGAGCCCAGCCCGAAGGCCCAGCCGATCAGGACGCTGATGGTATCGGTCCCGTCGGTGACGCTGTAAATGCTCCGCTCGCCCTGGCGTGTGATGGTGTAGGAATAGCGCCCGTACTGAAAGGTCAATCGCGGGTGCTCGCGCAGAATGGTGCAGTCCGAAACCAGTTCCAGCGCGTACCCCATGGAAGTGGCAGGCTGGCTTAGCGCCTCGGTTTTATGGCACGTGGCGCAAGTGACGGTGGCGGCCACCGCCGGGCAGACGACTCCCAAGATGACCAACGCTCGTGCCCACAACATCCCTTCCCTAATTGTAGGCTATGTGGGGAGACCCTAATAGAACAAGTACTTCCGCCACTGCTCGTCGCTCTTGCCGAGCAGCCGCATCAGATGCCGGCTGGTGTGCAGACTGAACGGCCGCGGCGGCCGCGCCAGCTTCATCCCCGACTCCTCCGGCGTGCGGTTGCCCTTCTTGTTGTTGCACGGATTGCAGCACGCCACCAGGTTCTCCCAATTGGATTCGCCCGCGCGCGACCGCGGCACCACGTGGTCCAACGTCAACTCCGACGAAGGCAGCGTGCGATGGCAATACTGGCAGGTGTAACGGTCCCGCATCAGAATGTTCTTGCGCGAGAGCGCCCGCGTCTGGTGCGGGATGCGCCGGTATTCCAGCAATCGAATCACGCTCGGCAGTCTCACCGCGCTCCGCGCCGAGTGAATGTGGTGCGTGGACTCCTCCTCCGCCGATGCCACCCCCTTCAACACCAGCACTAGCGCGCGCCGCGCCGCGCAGATGTTGATCGGCTCGTAACTCGCATTCAACACCAGAACCGGTTTCTGCAATCTGTTCAAACTGGTCATTTAAACAGGTCCCTTTCGCTTGCCAAAATCCGCTTGATCCGTGAATCTCCGGTCTACGCGCGCCAGCGCCAGCAACGACACCGACTTCGCCCCGGCCTTCTTCAGCGCCCGCGCGCAAGCTCCCGCCGTCGCGCCCGTGGTCATCACGTCGTCGACCAGCAGAATCCGCAACCCGGCCACTCTGCGCCGCGCGCGGAAAGCGCCGGCCACATTCTCGCGCCGCTGCGCGTTGCTCAGCCCCGCCTGCGCCCGCGTAGCCGATCCGCGGCGCAACACGTTCATCGCCGGAATGCCACGCGCGCGCGCGATGGCCTTGCCCAACAACTCCGCCTGGTTGTAGCCGCGCTGCCACCGTCTCCGCCAGTGCAGCGGCACCGCCGTCACCAGATCGAATTGCCTGTCGCGCGGTAGCGCAGCGGCCAGCCAAGCGCCCAGCGGCTGGGCCAGCCGGCGCATGCCGCTGTATTTGAAAAGGTGGATCAGCTTCCGCAGCGTGCCTTCGTACGCTCCGCAACAAAAAGCTTCGTCGAAGCCGCGCTGTCCGCTCCGGCAGAGCATGCAGCGGCCCTGGGAGTCCAGCGGAAAGCTGTTGCGGAAAGGGGTCCGGCAATTGAGGCAGAAGAACTCGGCGCTCAATGGCGCGGGCTGTTTGAGGCAGTCCACGCAGACCGGCACGCGCGAGAAGCGCCCTAGAGGGCGCTCGCAGATGCGGCAGTCGTCGGGGAAGAGCAGCGAAAAAAGGCCGTGCGATACCGTGCCGAAAATCGGAGGAAAAAATTCGGAGAGCGGTAACGCGCGCCTGCTACTCGAGAAGACTCACCTCCCGGTGAATCTCCATTCTACAACAAACCCGCCCGGCTTACGCTTTGCCGCCCGGATGAATCTGCTGCGCGAGGTAGTTGTCCAGCCCGATCTCCTCGACGATGTGCAGTTGTCCTTCCAGATAATCGATGTGATGCTCTTCGTCCAGCAGGATCTGTTTGAACAACTCGCGCGACCCGTTGTCGCCCACGTGCGTGGCCACCTTGATGGCTTCATTCAAGCGCGGCACCGCATCCAGCTCCAGCGCCAGGTCGTTCTCCAGTTGCGCTTTCACGTCCGGGCCGACCTTGATCGGAAACAGCTCGGTCATGTTGGGTATGCCTTCGAGAAAAAGGATGCGCTGCATCAGGATGTCGGCGTGGTGCATCTCTTCGATGGATTCCTGCCGGTCCAACGCCGCAAGCCTTTGATACCCCCAGCTCTCGCACATCTTGGCGTGCAGGAAATATTGGTTAACGGCAGTCAGCTCCGCCTTGAGCACTTCGTTCAACAATCGTAAGATCTCTTCATTGCCGCGCATTATCAGATTGTACCCCAGCCGAGCCGCGCTCCGGAAATTCGTCAGGCGGAATCCGAAGAAGGGGAAATAACCGGCAGCGGCACGCGATAGCGGCCCCCAAAAACCTCGCCGAAGATCTCCACGATTTCCTCGTGCAAGTGGCCGTTATCCGCCAACAGATGCGGCGAGTTGAAATCGTGCGGCCTGCCGCGCATATCCGATACACGGCCGCCCGCCTCGGCGACCAGCAGCCTCCCCGCCGCCATGTCCCAGGGCTTCAGTCCGAATTCCCAAAATCCGTCCAGGCGTCCGCAGGCCACCCACGCCAGATCGATGGCGGCCGAGCCGGTCCGGCGCACGCCATGCGTGGCCATGGCAACCTGATGAAAAAAATGTACGTTCACGTTCAGGTGGCGCCGCCGGGTGGGGAAGCCGGTGCACAGCAGACTGCTGTCGAGACGGCTGACGGACGATGCCCGGATGCGGCGATTGTTGAGCCATGCGCCGGAGCCGCGCTCCGCGGTGAACATCTCCTGGCGGATCGGATCGAATACCACTCCGGCCACCATTTCGCCCGCCCGCTCCAGCGCCAGCGTCACGTTGAAGATGGGAAGGGAATGCGCGAAGTTGGTGGTGCCATCGAGCGGGTCCACGTACCAGCGGTATTCCGAAGGGCTCGCATGGCCGCCGCCTTCCTCAGCCACGATGCCGTGCTGCGGAAAGCGGCTCTGCAAGCGCTCGACTATCAGTTTTTCGGATGCGCGATCGGCCTCCGTGACCAGGTCGAACTCGCCCTTCAGTTCGAACGGCACGCGCCGCTCGTAGTAGATCGCCAGCAGTGCGCCGGCTTCACGCGCAATTTCCACCGCGGATTCTAGAGGGGAACTCATTGTTGGTTAATGGGGCGCGTAACCGCTCCCTGACGGTCGCGGCTCGGTAAGGCTGGATACTAGCCGCCTTCCACCAGGTATTTGATCTCGTGCTTATAGATGAAAAGGTTGGGACCGTCCGTGCGCGTCAGCCGGATGAAGGAGTGGTCGTAATACTCGATGGTGCCCGAGACCTCCTCGCCATCGGTGAGTTTCACCCGCACGGGGACTTCCGCTTCGATGAGATGCCGGAGGTATCTCACCTCTTCAAAGGTTTGTTCGGGAGCGCGATTCCCGGGTTTTCCGCCTGGTCTTGTCGTAGCTGGCTCTCCTGATGCTCTGCCTCCCCATAATAGCCGTTACGCGCGGTCACCCGCAAATCCGGGCGGCGTGCGCGCACCTGCAAACGGTGGAAGCGGTTCTTGGTCAGCGGCACGTCTTTGGGGTAGTAGGCCAGCAGGTATTGCGTGCGCAGGTCCTTGATGATGTCGCTGAACGCGGTATCGAGCGCGGGCCCCAGGGTGGGCTCGAACACGCGCCCGCCGGTGCCCAGCGCCATGGTGGTGAGGGCATGCTCGCCGCCCAGATTGCGGCCCGCATCGTTGGTGATCGGCACTACCAGCACCGGATAGATCGAGGTATTGGCCAACTGCGCGGAATCGAGCGCGGCGTGGAAGTCCTTCACGCTGGTGGTGTCGCCGCCGTCGGTAACGATGACCATGGCTTTGCGTCCTTCGCGCGGCTCCAGGTCGCGGGATGCCAGGAAAATCGCGTCATACAGGGAGGTGCCGGCTTCACCCTGGATGGTTCGCAGCGAATGTTCCAGCGGCGCCTGGTTGTGGGTGAAGAAGTTGTGGCAAATTATCTGGTAATTGAAACTGTAAAGCGCCACCGCGTCCTTGGGGTTGCCCTCGGCAAACAGCGCTTTGAAGAACCGCGCCACGGAATCCACCTCGTATTTCAGATCCTTGGCGGTGGATCCGCTGGCGTCCACCATCATGGCCACCGAAAGGGGCTGCTCCGTCTGGCGCTCGAAGACCGCGATCTGTTGCAGGACGCCGTTGTCCAGGATCTCGAAATCGTCCTTGTTGAGCGCGCCCACCAATTCGCCGGCCGGATTCTTGACGGTGGCCAGCACCCGCACCAGGTTGACGTTGACCTTGATCTGCGCGCCCAAGGCCGCCGCCAGCGCCAGGGCGGCGCTAGCCGCTTTGAGCCAGGGTAGCATTGCGGTCCCACTCTCCTTCCACCCAGACTTCGCCGTCCGCGAAGTGCTCTTTTTTCCAGATGGGCACCACACGCTTCAACCGGTCGATCCCCTCCAGCGCGGCTTCAAAGGCCGCTTTGCGATGCGCCGCCGTCACGATCACCGCCACGCTGGTCTCCCCGATCAGCATGCGCCCGAGCCGGTGCACGAGGGCGATCCGGTCGATGGCGTAGTTGGCGGCAATTTCGTGCCCGATGCGGGCCATCAGCTTGAGGGCCATCGGCTCGTAACACTCGTAGTCCAGGTAGTGGGTCTGGCGGCCCTTGGTGTTGTTGCGGACCACGCCTTCGAAGGTGACCACCGCGCCGTCCTGTCCCCGCAGCAGGCGGTCGGCGATCTTGCGCGTGACGATGGGATGCCACGTCAGCGCGAAGAAATGCCCGTTTTCCGAAATCTCGCGCCGCACTTCGGAGCCGCCGCTGACGGGCGGCAGGAAGGCGATCTCGTCGCCATCGGCGAGTTGGGTGGCCGGCCCGGTGAATTCCTGGTTACGCGCCAGCAGAATGCTGCCGGCCATCTCCCGTATGCGCGGAAACTGGCTGCTGTAATGCTCGAAGACGCGGCCCAGCGTGGCGCCGTCTTCCAAGTCGAACTGGTCTTCCGCGCGGCCCGTCACGTCCTTGAGCATCCCGAAAAATAGTACTTTCACGCGCACTTCTCCGGCTAGTTTATCAGACGGGGGAGAGGTGGTATCCGTTGCGTTTCAGTATGGGGGCGCAGGGTGTGGCCGATCAACGCAACTATAAATGCCGATTGGCAGGCTCGTGCAAGGCGTTGCGGGCCGTTCACGCTGCCTTGGGTGCTCATAAGTTCTGGCCATTCCTGACAGCAGCCGCTCCCTAACCGAGCCGCGACCGCAAGGCAGCGGTTTCCCCAAGGCGGTTAAGCACCTCCCTGCCCTGCCGGAAACGTTATGGCTACTGGCGGAAAGTTGTATACTATTCGCAACTGAGAGGTCAACATGGAAGACACGACTCAGAACGAGGGCCTACCCCCTGCGGCTACCGCTGGTTTCGATTCTTCCGGGCATCGCAATCCTAACCTCCCGGAAGCACCCCCAAAGGTGACCGACGACGCTCTATCCCGGGCGCAATGGGATAAGTTGGTGGACAAGATCTCCAGAGGGGCCTGTACACCGTTCCTGGGGGCTGGAGCGGCGTTCGGGAGCTTGCCGTTGGGCACCCAGCTTGCCAACGATCTGCTGTCGGACCACGAGCGCCGGACGGAGACGAAGTGTCCGTTGGACGACCGTACCAACCTGCAGGCGGTAACACAGTATATCGCCGTAAAACGCCAGGACACAGCGTGGGCGAAGCTTCAGATTAAGGACAGGATTCGAAGTTACCCCCGGCCCGATTTCCGCCAGGCCGGGGAGCCGCACGGCCTGATGGCACGGTTACCCCTTCCGATCTACCTTACGACAAACTACGACGACTTCCTGTTCAGCGCCTTAAAGGCTGAGAACCGCGATGCGCAGCGGGAGTTCAGCCGTTGGACGCCGAACCTGATCAAGAAGCGCAAATCGGTTTTTGACGACGACTACAAACCCACGGCGCAACGCCCTGTCGTATTCCATCTGCATGGGTTGGCGGAAGACGAGCTGCAGGAGTCTATTGTCGTCAGTGAAGACGATTACGTCGATTTCCTGGTGAGTCTTTCCCGCGACCTGGCGCGCACTTCCCGTAAAGAGATCCTTCCCACCACCATCCGGAGCGCCATTACCAGCACCTCGCTCCTGTTCATCGGTTACAGTCTGAAGGACATCAACTTTCGCGTGCTGCTGCGGGGCTTGCTGGGATCTCTCCAGCCGAACGGCCGGCAGCTAAGCTTGACGGTACAGTACGAGAAGGACAGCTTGGGAGACCTGCAGAGTTACCTGACGGAGTACTTCGAATACACCTTCCAACTGAACTTCGTCAACCTGCCCGCGGCCGATTTCTGTGGGCAACTGGAAGAACGGTGCCGCCGGGCAGGCGTGATCCGATGACGCAACGAACCAATGTGGCGGCCGCGCAGAGTAGCAGACGGCAACTGGAAGATCTGTTTCCGGGTCCTAACCCTTTCTCCGAAAAGCAAAACGCGCTTTTCTTCGGCCGTAGTCGCGAGCAAAATGAGCTGAGGGCGCTGCTGCAGGCGTATCGCACTGTGTTACTCCACGCCCAGTCGGGAGCCGGCAAGACCTCACTCGTGCGCGCCGGACTGCTCCCTGAGCTGACAGCCGAGGGCGTGCCCTGGACTCGCTGCCGGGTCGCCGGTCCAACCGCCGATCTGCCCGATAGCAGAAACGTTTTTGTGGCGGGGCTGCTACTGACTGGGCTAGGGCCGGACGCCGCCCGCCGCGAGAGCATGCAAGAAGCATTCCAGTTTCTGGGCAGTGAAGACGAACATGTCCTGGTCTTCGATCAGTTCGAGGAATTCTTCACGTATTACCCGGACCGGTGGGCGGATCGCGAGCCGTTCTTCGAACAAGTTTCAGACCTGTTGGAATCCAAGAAGAGACTGCGGATATTGTTTGTGATTCGCGAGGAGTTCGTTTCACGCCTGGAACCGTTTGCCCATCATGTACCCGAGGAGTTTCAGATTCGCCTCTTTCTGGAGCGGCTCCGCGCGGAACAGGCGAAGTTGGCCGTCCGTGGACCGTTCCAGACGGAGAATATCGAGTTCGAGTCCGAGGCGCTGCTGGACTCCTTCGTCGACAGCCTGCGGCGGCAACTACTGACGGCCGGCACGGGGACTGCCGGCGCGAAGCGCGAGATTCGCGAGTACATCGGCGAGTTCGTGGAGCCCGTGCAACTGCAGGTGGTTTGCCATTCCCTGGCGAAAGGCATCCCGGCCGAGGCCAGCCGCATCACCAGGGCTGACATCGATTTGTTTGGGAATCCCGATCGCAGCCTGATGCAGTTCTATGAAGAGGCCCTGAACGCCGTAGCTCGCGAGTGCAGGGCTAGCAACGCCAGATTGCGAAGCTGGTTTGAAGAGAGCATGATTACGCAGGGCGGGACGAGGGGAACCGTGTTCATGGGGTCCGAGGATACCAACGGGCTGCCCAACCGCGTAGTGCAGGCGCTGGAGGCCGCGCATGTAATACGATCCGAGCAGCGCGCCGGGGCGGTATGGTGCGAGATTACTCACGACCTCTTGCTGGCGCCCATCCAGGAGTCCAATCGCAAATGGCGCGGGCATCGGAAACGGCTGATGTCCCTGCTTGCGCTCTCGGTATTGGTGCTGCTGGTTGTAGCTGCTGCCATTTCCGAAGTGTTGTTGCGACGCGAGCACACCAACAACCTTGTCGCGTCCGCGAGAAATGAAGGAATAAGCGAAGCGCGGCAGTTGACGGCCAAAGAACTGTTTGAACGGGCGGTTATCGTCGAAGGGAATCTCGAAGGCCGCAACACGCAGAAAGAAGTTGCCGATCTTCTCGCCGATTTCCTCGTGAATTCGGCCTCGGCGCGTCAGTCGGCGCTCAAGAACCTCACCGCGGGCCTCAAGCAGGCCTGGCAGCAGGATCGCAACCAGACCGTCCGCAGCATCGATCGCGGTCTGGCACTTTATCCGGCTATGCAGAACGACGTGTCCTGGCCGGCGGTCACGGAGGATGTACGCGAATGCCGGCGCCAGTTGTTGTCGAACCTGACGTCCGTCGAACCGCGGGAAGTCGAGTTCATCGACTATATTCGCCAGCACAACGCCGCAATTGTAATCTCTACCGCCGAGCCCGCCAAATCCGCTTACGAGCTGTCGGTTTGGAAAGGGAAGGGATTCCCAGGCGCCATCCTAAGCCCGGTGCTTGAGGACAAGAAATCCGCGCCCAAGCCGCCCGGGTCCATGCTGGTGATTGCCGATTATTTTCTTCCCTGCCCGGCGGCGCGCGACCTGGCGGCAAAACTGAACGCAGACGAGTTCTACGGAAAGAAGAGGCCATTCGTGGTGTCCTACTACAGCGATTGCCCGCCTTGTGGTTACTACCGCAGCTACCACATGTTCGAGTTGCCGAAACCCCTGAAGCAGGCGGCGCCGTGAGAAGAGAACACCACACCTTGCATTCCGCCGCTCCACGGTTTAGCATCACGTAAGTGGAGGGGCTTCTATGCCACCGAAGAAAATGAGTCGCCGCGGGCTGTTCCGGTCGGGCGCGGCGCTGGCTGCCGTCGGCGTGTCCGGATCCATTCCGGAACCGGCTCCGGCCGCACCCGCGCTCGAGTTGGGCGCCAATTTGTACGAGTCCATCGGCGTTACGCCGATCGTGAACTGCCGGGGCACGTACACCATCATTACGGGTTCGCAGACTCTGCCCGAAGTGAAGCGCGCCATGGAGCAGGCGTCGCACGCCTACGTCCATATGGACGAACTGATGGAGGCGGTGGGGCAGCGCCTGGCCGAACTGACCAAGGCCGAATGGGGGATCGTCACGGCGGGATGCGCCGCGGCATTGACGCACGCGACTTCCGCTTGCATCTCCGGCGGCGATCCGGAAAAGATGCAGCGCGTGCCTAATCTCGCCGGGCTGAAGAACGAAGTAGTGGTGCCGCGCTATTCGCGCAACGAGTACGACCACGCCGTGCGCATGCTGGGCGTGAAGATGGTGGAGGTGGAAACCGCCGCGCAGTTCGAAGCGGCCCTCTCGCCGCGGACGGCCATGGTGATGATTCTCTCCTGCCCGGCCGCGGAGAAGGGCGAGCTGTCGATCGAGAATACCTGCGCCATGGCGCGG
>PMVV01000465.1 GCA_003166475.1 Bryobacterales bacterium
TTGCGACGCGGCAAACAAATACATCGGTTCGGCATGGTAGGTACCGCGCATCAGCGCTTGCGATTCCGCTACGCCATATCTGCTCAGCATGTCGGGCACGTCGGCCAGGTAATCGAAACACAAGACGCTGCCGGCAGGTGCGCAGCGGCGCACCAGTGCCAGTGTCCGGTCCACGGCATCGGGCGTGAGGTAGTACATGACGCCCTCCCACGCAAAAAGGGTTCGCCGGTTCGGGTCGAAGCCTGCCTGCACGAGGGCCTCCTGCAGGCTCTCGCGGACAAAGTCGATAGGGACGAAAGTCACCGACGGGGGATGGCAACGCCGGCACGTTCGAGCACCTGCCTCTTGCGTTGCTGGGTCGAAGCGATGTCCAGTTCGAAGATGCGAGTGTTCCGCAGGAGATCCTGAAACCGATAGGGCCTGCTATCGTATCCCGCCCCCAGGAAAACAACCTGCGGCAGATTCTCCCGAAGCGCCTGGCACACGACGCCGTCGAAGAAAGCCGTGCGCGTCCAGCATGGCTTGGTATTCCTGGGGCAGGAACTTCTCCGCCAGGGAAGCCGGTCCGCGGATTTCTTCCCTTTCGTCCCGGGTTGCCAGCGCGCGGAAGAATGCAACTCCCATGGCGGAATCCGAAGGCCGAGCGGTCAGCGGCTTCCCGCTCGCAGCGCCACGCTTGCTGGTGAGACCGATGACGTTGCCGAACGGGTCGATTACGGTCGCCGCCTTGGACTTCAGAGCGGTGGTCATGATGTCGCTGCGCGGCGCCGCGCCGGCATCGAGGCATCGACGATGGGCCGCCTCGATGTCGTCCACCTCCCAATACACGAGGGTTTGCGGCTCGTCGCGGGACGGGGTTTCCGCGGCGGGAGCCAGGGTCAGCACCGACTCTCCCACCGCGAATATCACCACGATGGGTGAATCGAAGATGGGCGCTTTACCGAGGATCTCCGCATACCAGCGTGTGGCCCGGTCGAGATCGGGAACGCGATAGGGCACGCCTTTCACCGAATTCAACATTGCGGACTTCTGCCTCCGATTCATCATAAAATAACTGGTGCAAATCGCACGGAGACGCCTCATGTCCAGCAACCTCGATTCCCGTGCCGCTCTCGGCCGCACCACCTGGACCGGACCCTTGCTTCTCGTCACAGGCCGCAGTGGGCTGATCCTGCTGGCGCAGGCCGTGGCCGCGGGGGGTTTTGCTTTGCGAGGCCACCCAACGCCGTGGCGCGTGGACGACCCCTGGCGGACGGTCTGCGGAACGCTCGTCGATCTGGAGTGCCTCGGCCTGCTGTGGCAGCTTACGCGGGCGGAGGGCATCACTATCCGGGATTTGATCGGCGCCATCAAGCTGCCGCGCGACATCCTGACCGGGCTGGGTTACTACTGCCTGATCTTTCCCTTTTTCGTGGGCGGCGGCCTGCTCTCCACCAAGCTGGTCTATGGGAGCATTGCACGCGGATGTGTCGTCCGGCTTGTTCATGGCGCGAACGCTCCCGAGGTGGGCCATCGTCTACAGCCTGAGCGCTTGGTGGATGATCTGGTCGCCGACCGAGGAACTGACTTATCAGGCTTACGCGCTGCCCCGCATTCAGGCTTTGTCGGGGCGAACGTGGGTGGCGATGGCGGTGGTCGGCTTCTGGTGGGCGCTACAGCACAGCCTGCTGCCGTTCCTGCCGGATTAGCGCTCGGCGGTGTGGCGCTTTCTCGCCATGGTCCCCGGTGTGATAGTGCTGATGCCGATTTACCTGAAGACGCGCCGTCTTCCGCCGCTGATCATGGCGCACTGGCCGATGGATATTGGCGCGGCCCTGATGACCCTGCGCCTGTGAGATGGCCTACACGGCTCGGCGACGCGGTGCGAACGAGCGCACGCGCCGAAACTGGGACCGCGGCGATGCGGAGGCAATCTCGATGACTGGAGCCGCGGTCTTCTGCTCGCGGCACACCTCCGGCGAAACCTGGCGGCGGACCAGCCGCGTGGCCAGGATGCGCTCGATGTGGGCGATATCCGCGCGTTCGCCGCGCGTAGCGAAGGTCGATGCCGTTCCGCCGGAGCCCATGCGTCCCGTGCGTCCGACGCGGTGAATGAAGTCCTCCGGGACTTGCGGAAGATCGTAGTTCACCACGTGCGAGATCCCTTCCACGTGAATGCCGCGCGCCGCGATGTCGGTCGCCACCAGCACGCGATAGTAGCCGTCCTGGAAGCCGCGCAGCGCCTGTGTGCGCTGGTTCTGGCTGCGGTTGCCGTGGATGGTGGCGGTCTTTACGCCGTCGCGCGATAGCTTCTTGGCGAGACGGTCCGCGCCGTGCTTGGTGCGGGCGAAGACCAGAAACGAACCCTGCTCGTCGCGCAGCATCATCTGGAGCAGACCCAGCTTGCGGTCCGGCTCGACTTCATAAAGGTGCAGGTCGATGGTGTCCACGGGCTTGGTGGTGGAGCCGATCTCCACCCGCACGGCATTGCGGACGTGCGTTTCGACCAGGTGTTTGACGGAGCTTTCGATGGTGGCCGAAAAGAACAGCGTCTGCCGCTCGGCCGGGATGACGGCCATGATCCGTTTGATGGTCGGCAGGAAACCCATATCGAGCATACGGTCGGCCTCGTCCAGCACCAGGATGCGCACGTGGCCGAGAGCGACCAGTCCGCGGCTGAGAAAATCGTACAGCCTGCCGGGCGTAGCGACGATCACTTGCGCGCCCTTGCGAATGGATGTCAGTTGCGAGTTTTCGCCGACGCCGCCAATCACGACGGCCGCGCGCACCTGGCTGCCGGCGGACATTTTGACGAAGGTCTCGTGGATTTGGAGCGCGAGTTCGCGCGTGGGGCTGAGGATGACAGCCTTGACGCCGCCGCGCGCGGGTTCCTCCGCGAGGAGGTGGATGATGGGGAGGACAAACGCGAGCGTTTTGCCGGTCCCGGTTTGCGCCGTGGCAACCACGTCGCGTCCGGCCAATGCCGGCTCGATGGCCTGGGCTTGGACGGGGGTCGGCTCTTTAAAGCCGTTCTTTTCCAGATTGCTCTTCAGCAGAGCAGATAGGGGGAATTCAGAGAAACTTTTCATTTTTGAGTTTTTTGGGGAGGAGAATCGACGAGCCGACTACCTAACGAAGGGAGAGGGGGTTGCGGATCAACTTCCAGTAGACTCGATTATAGCACGCAATTAGCTGTGCAGTTCCGGCGCCCGGCGTGGCGNNACGATGGCCTGCCCCACAGCTAATCTGCTGTACAGTTGTTTCTTAGACCCTGCACCAGCAGGCTAAAGCACGTGCTACCGGTTCTTCAGGATCTCGATGCTGCCATTATTGTCGTTGAGCCGCATGGGACACCCTCCGCCGCCGATATTGCCGTTCAGCGAATCGGCGCTAAGGTCGCCGGAAACGGTCATCGGGAAGTCGGAGTGGATCTTGCCGAACGACGTCTTGGCGGCTACCGCGTAACTGGCGTTGTCCGGAACGCGCACGCGCACCGCCGAGAAACTGGTACGAATTCCAACCGGCCGGCACGCCTGCCCCAGCAGCGACACTTCCACGCCGCCGTTCTGGTTTTGGACATCCACCGCGCCGGCAACGCCGTCGAGCAGCACGGCTCCAAAGCTGGTCTTTACGTTGGCGCCGCTGCGAATGGCGGAAGCTTTCACCGCGCCATTGGAATCCTCCACGGTCAGCACTCCACCGACCCGGTCCGCGGTCACCAGGCCGAAGCTGGTTTTCAGCGAGGCTTCTTCGCCCACGTCAGCCACCGTGATGGGGCTGTTGCCTCCCACGATCCGAATCCCTTTGTGCACGTCGCTGATATCCACACGGCCGAAGGAGTTCTCGATGGTCGCGGACTCGCCCACCTTCCGGCCAATCACGGCGGAATTTGCCGCGTGCACCGACAGCAGCTTGCCGATATCGCCGAAGCGCACGGCGCCGAAACTGGTGTTCAATTCGGCCGAACCGGTAACGCGATTCGCCTCCACTTCGCCGTTGGCGTTGCCCACGACCAGGTTCCCCTTCACGCCGCTGACGGTCACTTTGCCGAACGAATTGGTGATGCGGACATCGCCGCCCGCGCCCGTAACCTCGACTGAGCCGTTGCCGTTCACGATCGTGCCGCCGCGCCCCGGATTGGCGACCGTGACATTCGCGAACCGGTTCTTGACGTTCACCATGCCGGTGACCTCGGAGACATCCACGCTGCCGTTGCCGTTGCGAATCTCCACGTCGCCCACATTGCCGGTGACCTCGACGGCCCCAAACTGGTTCTCCAAACGTTGCGTGCCGCGTCCGTTGCGGAACGTCAGTTTCCCATTCGCATTAGTCACATCCGAATTGGCCTTCAGATCTTCAATGCTGACGCTGCCGAAACTGTTGCGTAGCTCCAGCGGCGCGGTCTCCGGCATGGTGATTTCCAGGTTGACGGAGTAGGAAAGGTTGTGGAAGCCAAAGAAGCCGTCGCGCTCCTCTTTCGGATATGCCGTGCGAATGACCAGCGCCGAGCCGGCCGGCGCGACCTCGATGCGGATCTGTTCGGCCACGCGCTTGGCTTCGGCCTCGTTGGAAGCGGAAACGCGGATAGAGGCGTGCACCACCACGTCACGCCCGGCATGCGTCCGGAGGTTCACGTTCCCCATCCGATGTTCCACGCGCACACCTTGGCCGCTGGCCAGGGCCGCGGTTTTGTCGAAGGTCCGCGAGTATTCGTCCCGCGCGAACGCCTGCGCTGCAAGTAACAGCGTCAGGCCGCACATCGTCTTATTGCGCACTTTGCAAAATCTCCTTCAGGGTGTCTTGTTTATCGCGGTACAGCACGGCCAGGCCGGCTTGTAGCTGCGCGTTGAAACGGTTACGGCTCACCGTCGAACGCACGCTGGCAATCTCGGAATCGAGCACCAGCAGCTTCTCGCGAGCGGCAATGGCCGCGGGGTTTTCCGAAGCGTTGAGCTTCGGCTGCGCGAGGCGCGTGAGCTTGTCGATGGAGGCGCGGTACGCCGCCTCGGTCTGTTCGACTTCTTTCAACGTCTGCTCGGTCAGGAAATCGCTATCTTGCGACGTGGCGGGCGCGGGCGCCGACCGCGAGTACTGCATGATGACAACCGCAACCGCGATCGCCAGGACGGCCGCAAGGCCGGCCATCATGCGCCAATCGAAGCGTCCGATCAAGCCGTGCGGCTTGGCCGCCTTCTGTTGCGCCGCCAAAGTCTGGCGGATTTTGGGCCACAGGTCCGGGGTTTCCCACTCTTCGCGGAGGCCCGGCGCGGCGCCGGACATTTCGCTCCAGATCCACAACTCGCGGCGGCAAGCGTCGCAAACCTTGGCATGCTCGCGCGCGTCGGGCAAGAGTTCCGGGACAGCCAATGCGCGCTCCAAATCTTTGCAATCGAATGTCATGCGCGGCTCTCCGTCAATAATCGCTTCAACTCCCGTTTGGCCTCGAACAGCCATTTCTTGGAGGTGCCTTCCGGGATTTCCAGAATGGCTGCCACCTCGGAATGGCGGAAGCCCTCCACTTCGAACAGCCAGAACACCATCCGGTACTGCGGATGGATGCGTCCGAGCGCCTGCCGGATGGCCACCTGCAACGGCGCATTGCCCGGTATCGCCGGCGGCTCGGCCGAGAGCGGCGACTCGGCTTGGCGCTTGCGTTTGCGGCCCGCGTCGTAACAACAATTCAGCAGGATGCGGTAGATCCACGGCGCCAGCCCGGAATCGAATTGGATGGCGCCCGCCGCCCGATATATTTTCAAAAACGCTTCCTGCACCGCGTCCTCGGCGTCGGCGCGATCCGCAAGCAAATGAAACGCAATGCTCTTCATGCGCCCGGCATGCGCCGCGTAGATCTCCTCGAACGCGGAGAGGTCGCCGCGTTTGGATGCCTGAATCAGGTCGGCGTCGGTGCGAGCGGTCAGCCGGCCGGCGGCCATTGCCAGGGGCATTCTGATTGTTATAACGCTGGGGAAGGGCGAAACGTTCTAAAGATTTTCGGAATTTCCCGTCGGTAGGGACGGAATGCGTCCGCACGAACTCGGTGACCGGGAAACCGTCTCCGACAGCGCCCGTGGCCGCGAGAATGACGACCGAACCAATTGCGGAATATAAGTGGCAGCGCGACGAGGCGCCGACGATCACGGTCCATTCGAAGCTTAGGGTAGCCGGAAC
>PMVV01000036.1 GCA_003166475.1 Bryobacterales bacterium
CCCCGGCCCCTGGCCCCCAGCCCCCGGCCGCGGCGCGCAACGCGTGCCCGGATACCCGTTAGCAACCTTCCTCTCTGGTCTTTGACAATCAGGCAAACGACGCCAACTGACACGCGATCACGTCTCTTTCGCCGCGTCACCGCGTCTCCACGACCCATAACCAAGCACCCAGAACCCAGCACCCCCTTTACGTCCAATCACTTGGGCTTTGATCGTCCGGGTTTGCGGGATAATGACAGCTTGCAGCCTTTCGTGCCCCTCTTCAAGAACCCACACCTGCAGACCATTGCGGCGCACTTCTGGCCCCGGCCATCCGGCACGCGGCACCATCCCGTCGAAAAGAGGCTTTACCACACGGAGCCCGAGGTTCAGGTACTCGTCGAAACCGAACGGCCGGCCGGCGCGCCACGGGGCGAAATCGTGCTGGTGCATGGCCTGGAGGGATCGGCCGACGCTGGCTACATGCACAGCATGGCCGCCTGCGCGGTCGCGGCCGGATACACGGCGAACCGCTTGAACCTGCGAAGCTGCGGCGGCACCGAGCGGCTTGCCAGGACGGTCTACCACGGCGGACTCACCAACGATCTGCTCTTCGTAGTGCGCGCGCTTGCCGCCGAAGGCCGCGCGCCGGTGTGGCTGGTGGGTTTCTCGCTGGGCGGCAACCTGGTGGCGAAGCTGGCCGGCGAGTTGGGCGAAGACGCCCGGCCGTTGCTGGCGGGAGTGGTGGCCGCCTCGGCCGCCATCGACCTGGAAGCCTGCGCCAGGCGCATCGGCCAGCCGGACGACCGCCTCTACGAATATCGCTTCTTACGCCTGATGCGCGCGCGGGCCCGCGCCGTGTGGCGCTCCACTCCCGCCGATCTGCGCGGCATCCGTTCGGTCTTCGAAATGGACGATCGCATTACCGCGCCAAACTTCGGATTCGGCGGCGCCGAACACTATTACCGAACGCAATCCGCCAACCGGTTTCTGGAGCGCATCCGGGTGCCCACCTTGTTCATCGCCGCGCAGGACGACCCCTTCATCCCGTTCCGCATCTACGATCACCCGGCGTTCCGCCAAAACCCCTGCCTGCAACTGCTGGCGACGCAATACGGCGGGCATGTGGGCTTCCTCGCCAAGGGGCGCCCCTGCCGGTGGCTGGATCACGCCATAATGGAATGGATAACGGATCGCGGAACAAAGCACCCCCTTATCTCGTCTGGATATTGAATGAGAACCAACGCTTCTTTTGGCGAGGCGGTCACCGGCGCGGCGCTCTCCCTGCGCGGCAGCAAGCTGCGCAGCTTCCTCACGCTGCTGGGGATCATCCTGGCCACCACCACCCTCATCGCCGTCATGTCGGTGATCGACGGCATGAACGTATACGTCGCGCAGAATGTGTCGAGCATGGGCGCCGACGGCTTCAAGGTGCGGCGCATCATCATGATGGGGATGTGGGATCCCAAGAAATATATGGAAATGGATCGGCGCAACCCGCAGCTTTCCAAGGAAGAGTTCGACTTTCTGCGCGCCAATAGCAAGCTGGTCGAGGAAGTTGGCATGTCGGTGAACCGCATGGTCTCCATCCATTTTGGCAAAGAGCACCGCGACAACGTCCAACTGGAAGGCGCCACCGCCAACCAGGGGGTGCTCTCCGACATCGAGCCCGCCGAGGGACGCTTCATCAGCGATCTCGAAGACCAGCAGCGCGCCATGGTGGCGGTGATCGGCAACGATTTGAAAGACCAGTTCTTCGCCAACGCCAATCCCATCGGCAAGTCCATCATCGTGGAAGGCCGCCCCTTCGAAGTCATCGGCGTGGCCAAAGCCAAGGGATCGGTCTTCGGGAACTCCCGCGATAACTTTCTGATGATCCCGGCCGAGAGCTATTTCAAGATTTATGGTCCGCGCAGCGGCATCGGGTACGATTTGAAAGCGGCGGACCAGACCGTCCTGCAGCAAGCCCAGGACGAAGTCCGCGTGCTATTGCGGGCCTACCGGCACTTGCACCCGAAGGACGACGATACTTTCGGCATGGTCAGCTCGGATTCGCTGGTCAACACGTGGAATCAGTTGACCGGCGCGATTGCCGCCACCGCCGTCGGTGTGGTTTCCGTCTTCATGGTGGTGGGCGGTGTGGTGATCATGAATATCATGCTGGCGGTGGTTACCGAGCGCACGCGCGAAATCGGCATCCGCAAGTCGGTGGGCGCGCGGCGCAGCGACATACTCAACCAGTTTCTGGTGGAGTCGTCGATGCTCTCGGCGACGGGCGGGGTGATTGGGATTCTCATTGCGTGGGGGATTTCCATTCTGGTAAAAGCGCTCACCCCGGTGCCCATGCACATTCCCATCAGCGCGGTGATCGTGGGGGTGACGCTTTCGGCGGCAGTGGGACTGTTCTTCGGGATCTATCCGGCGCGGCGCGCGGCCGGGTTGGATCCCATCGAAGCTTTGAGGATGGAACGATGACGATCGGTTCGGTAGGTTCGGGAGTAGCCCTGGCGTTGACCACGGTGCGGGAGCACAAGATGCGCTCGTTCCTGACGGTGCTGGGAGTCATCATCGGCACTGGCGCGGTGATCGGCGTGGGATCCATCATCGCCGGCCTCGACGGCGCCATCACCAACATCCTGAAAAGCTTCGGGCCGAATACCATCGTGGTCCTGCGGGGAAGCGCCATGGGCGGCTGGACGCTGGAGGAACAGAAACGCAAGATGTTGACGCGCGAAGACGCTCTGGCGATCGAGGCGCGCTGCCCTTCGGTGGAACATGTCAGTCCCTACCTGTTTTCCAACTGGGACCAGCTCCACAAAGCGCGCTACAAGGGCAACGATAACTACCAACTTGACATCGGCGGCACCGAGGAGGGCTACGCCGCGGGCGGCACGGTCATGCTGCAAGGCCGTTTCTTCACCGATACCGAAAGCCGGCACCACATGCCCGTGGCGGTGCTCGGCGAAGACTTGGGTAAGTCGTTTTTCCAGGGTCAGGACGCAGTGGGTAAGTGGATCGAGGTGGATGGGCACTCGGTGGAAGTGGTCGGGGTGATGGAGCGGCCCGCGGCATCCTTCCCCGGACAGGACGACAACCGCATCCTGTTTCCGTATTTCACCATGCGCAAGCTGTATCCCAGCGCCAACGAGAACATGCTGATCGTGATCGCCTATGAAGGCATGCTGTCGAAGGCGGAGGACGAGGTGCGTACCGTCCTGCGCATTCAGCGCAAAGTGCCCAACGACAAGCCCGACAACTTCTCGCTTTCTACCGCGCAGCAGATGATCGAAGACTTCCACCGCATCACCGGCACCGTGGCGCTGGTGATGGTGATTCTCAGTTCCATCGGCCTGCTGGTGGGCGGCATCGGGGTGATGAACATCATGCTGGTGTCGGTGACCGAGCGTACGCGGGAGATCGGGATTCGCAAGGCGGTGGGCGCGCGCAAAGCCGACATCATCGTGCAGTTCCTGACCGAGGCGGTGGTGCTGACCGGCATCGGCGGCGTGATCGGGCTGTTCCTGGGGTGGTGCGTGTCGATGCTGGTGGGGCTGGTCTTCAAGAACCTGCCGACGGCGGTGCCGCTGTGGGCGGCTGTTTCAGGCATTATGGTATCGGTCGGGGTGGGTCTGTTCTTCGGAATCTGGCCGGCGGGACGGGCGGCGAATCTGGACCCGGTGGTGGCTCTGCGGTATGAGTAACCAAGGGCGCGTCTTGGCCTGCTCGGCCCGCACTCACGCGGGAACGCGTTCGGTACGCTTTAACTGTGGCAGGGCTTTGATCGATTTCCCCACTTTCTTTTGAGCGATGTGCGGTTCGTAGAGGCTTTGCAGGTTCAGCCAGAACTCCGCGACAAATGTGCCCCTCTGCANNGGGCAAAATTGCCCGCCCCACAGCTCCCGGTGAAGGTGCGCACAAACGTGCAGCGCGCCGCTCTGCTATACTCTTCGTTTATGGCCTCCGCCGCCAGACATCGTCATCATCAAGGCCCAATTCACGCGCGGCGGGCCCTCGACTGATTCGACCCATATCGAAATAAGAAAGGACGCCCGCCGCGGGAAGCCCTCTGGGCCCGGCGGGTTTTTTGTTGCTATTGGCATGCATCTCGATTTTTCCAAGTTCGACGGGCTCATCCCGGCGGTGGTGCAGGATTACAGCTCAGGCCGCGTCCTGATGGTCGGCTACATGAACGGCGAAGCCTTCCGCCGCACCGTCGAAACCGGTTTCGCCACCTTCTACAGCCGTTCGCGCCAGAAGCTCTGGCTCAAGGGCGAGACCTCGGGCCACCGTCTCGTGGTCAAGGAAATCTCCACCGATTGCGANNCTGCCACAACGGCTACGAGAGCTGTTTCTACCGCCGCCTCGAAGACGGCCAGTGGGTGGAATCCGAGCCGCGCGCCTACGATCCCGCCGCGGTCTACGGGAGCCAGGCATGAAGCTGAAGCTCGGCATTCCCAAGGGCAGCCTGCAGGATGCAACCATCACCCTCTTCGAGCGCGCGGGCTGGCGCATCTACGCCAGCGGCCGCAGCTACTTCCCCACCATTGATGACACCGAGATCGAGTGCATGCTCGTCCGCGCGCAGGAGATGGCGCGCTACGTCGAGCAC
>PMVV01000309.1 GCA_003166475.1 Bryobacterales bacterium
CGCGCGGGGCTTTAGCCCCGCGTCCGCCCCGTCCTACTGCGCCAGCGCGACGTGCCCTTCCACCATCCGCACAACTTCCGACTTGCCGACCGCCCCTACGCGCTGCTCGACAACGTGGCCATCTTTAAACAGCAACAGGGTCGGAATGCCGCGGATGTTGTAGCGCCCCGCCGTGTTGATGTTGGAATCCACGTCCAGCTTGCCCACTTTCAGCTTCCCGGCATATTCCTGGGCCACCACGTCGATGGTCGGCGCCATCTGCCGGCAAGGGCCGCACCACTCAGCCCAGAAATCCACTAAAACCGGCACATCCGACCGCAGAACGTCCTGGTCGAAGCTTCCGTCGGTGAAAGTTAGGGTATTTTGACCCGCCATTATTCTTCTACTCTCCTATAAGAATTAGATCCATTTGCGGCGCGCGGGATTCAAACCCGGGCGCCCAGCCGCTCGTAAAGCCGCGCATACTCCGCGGCCGAGACGCTCCAGGAAAAGTCCTTCGCCATGCCGGCCAGCATGATTGCCCGCCAGCCTTCCGCGTCGGCAAACGCCTCGCGTGCCGCCCGCAAAGCGCCCACCAGCTCACTTCCGGAGTAGTTCCAGAACTTAAAACCGGTCCCAGGTTCGATGGTATCATCAAGCCCGCCGGTCGCGCGCACCACCGGCACCGTGCCGTATTTCAGGCTGTAGATCTGGTTCAAACCGCAAGGCTCATAGTGGCTCGGCATCAGGAACAGGTCCGCGCCGGCCTCGATCTTGTGCGCCAGCGCGTTATCGTATCCGAGGCGCACGGCGATGCGCGAAGGATGCCGCGCCGCCATCGCCAGGAACAGTTCTTCGTATTGCGGTTCGCCCGTGCCCAGCGCCGCCAGATAATAACCTTCGGCTACCAGGTCGTCGGCGGCCTCGGCGACCAGGCCGGCGCCCTTCTGGCTGGTGAAGCGCGAGACGATGCCGATCAAGGGCGCGTCCATGGCTTCCGCCGGCAGCCCAAACTCGTTCACCAGGTCCTGCTTGCAAATACGTTTGCCGCTCAAATCGGCGGTGGAATAATGCGCCGCGATGAAGGCATCGGTCTCCGGATTCCATTCCGCATAGTCCACGCCGTTCAGAATGCCGGAAAGCGCCTGGCTCCGCGCCCGCAGCACGCCGTCCAGTCCGAAGCCATATTCCGGAGTCTGAATCTCGCGGGCGTAGGTGGGACTGACCGTGTTCAGCGCATCGGCATAGTTGAGCCCGCCCTTCAGATAACAGACTTTGCCGAAGAACTCCAACCCGTCCGGACGGAACTCCTCGCTTCCGCCGAGCCCGATATCGGCCATGGCGGCGGCGGGAAAAAGCCCGTGGTATCCCACGTTGTGAATGGTGAACAGCGAGCGTATGCCCAGGAACGTCGGATCGTTGCCATAGATAGTGCGCAGATAAGCCGGCGCCAGCCCCGCCTGCCAATCGTGCGCATGCAGGATATCGGGCCGCCACACGCGCCTGCAGAACTCGAGCGCCGCTTGCGCCAGGACCGCGAAACGGATGTGATTATCGGGATAGTCCTCGCCGTCTTCGCCATAGAAGCCGGGGCGGTCGTACAGCGGCGGGTAGTCCAGGAAATAGAACGGCGTCTCCCGCTCTATTAGGTAGAGGGACGTGTCGTAGCGCTGGGGCGGCAGCCAGATGGGCAGCAAGTCATAAACGCGCCGCGCGTTCTTCAGATCCACCGTGGCGTAGCGCGGCACCAGCACCGCCACCTCGTGGCCGAGGGCCTTCAGCGCGGCCGGCAGCGATCCGACCACGTCCGCCAAACCACCGGTTTTGGCGAAAGGCGCCGCCTCCGAAGCCACCATCAAAATCTTCATCCGTAACAATCAGTCTACCGCAGGTAGCACAGGCTTCAGCCTGTGGAAGGCGAGCGAAGCTCGCCCCCCGAGCGGTAAAATCGCAAAGGGAGCCTCTTTGCACTCACACTCTCACGCGCACTCTCACGGCGCCGCCACCGGCCGCATCCTCTGGTGGTCCCAGGTGGCGACTTTCGCCTTCGTGGGAGTGGAGGTATTCGCCGGCATCCACGCCCACAGTCTGGCGCTGCTCTCCGACGCCGGCCACAACTTCACCGACGGCCTGGCCCTGCTGCTCGCCTGGTTCGGCGTCTATCTGCAATCCCGGCCGGCCGACGAAATCAAAACCTACGGCTATCACCGCGCCGGCGTGCTCACCGCTTTCGTCAACGCCCTGACGCTGGTGGCGCTGGCCGCCTGGATCTTCTACGAAGGCTGGCAGCGGCTGCGCCATCCCGCGCCCGTGGGCGAAACCGTGATGATGCTGGTCGCCGGCGCCGGCCTGGCGCTCAACGGCGGCATCATGTGGGGCCTGCGCGCGGCGCGCCAAAGCGATATCAATATCCGTAGCGCCTTCGTGCACATGCTGGGCGATCTGCTGGGCTCTGTCGCCATCATCCTGGGCGCGCTGATCATTCGCTACACCGGCTGGATCCAGATGGACCCGGTCCTTTCGATCCTCATCGGCATCCTGATCGTGTGGACCGCCTGGGATATCATTAAGGAGTCGCTCAATATCCTGCTGGAAGGCCTGCCGCGCGGCCTTGAACTGCAATCGGTGACCGCCTCCATGTGCCATGTCGAAGGCGTGCTGGACGTGCACGACCTGCACATCTGGAGCCTGGGATCGAGCATCCACGCGTTGAGTTGTCACGTGCTCATCGAAGACGTGCCCCCATCCGCGAGCAACTGCATTCTGGCGCGCATCAACGACATGCTGGCGCACCAGTTTCACATCCGCCACTCCACCGTGCAGTTCGAGCACGTGGGCTGCGCCGTAGCGGAGAACGGCTGCGTCATCCCCGCCGAAGAGCCGCACTCTCACACGCACTCGCACTGACCATTTTCCGTATTACTATTCATCACTTCTTGTGGGCAGAGTCCGGTCTGTGCGGGGTCGTCCAGGACCCGCGGGAACCACCAAGTCCTACCCGGATGAACCCGTCCGTGGAAGCTTAGCAAGCCCCTTCAGCACTATGTAAATGATCTCGGTAATATATGGCGTTGTAAATAATACCTCGTTATCGCTGTCCGATAGGCCGTTGTTCAACCCCGCCACGCCTTTCTTCGACAGAAAGTCGCAAACCTGGGCGTAGTCAATCGGCTCGGGACCGTTCCTGCGGTAATAATCGATCAGCTCGGCATACGATGGATCGGCCTCCTCCTGAAAGCTCGACGACAAGGCCGGAGGGCTTTCTCCCTTCAAAGCCCGGATGATCTCGCTCGCGGCGCCGCCAAATCCACCGCACAAATACAAGGCTTCCCCGTGTTGCATGGTGATGAGGGCTTCCTCCAAAACGCCCGGGTACCGGCCGATGAAGCCTTGCACGCGGCCGCCTATGATTACCCTCGCCCGCAGATCGGGGGCTTCATCCATCTGCTCGCGCATCAACGTGAGGCCGCGCGCCCAGGCATAACGCGCCTCCACCGTATCCGGCTTGAAGTATGTGCTCGAATCCATCTTGAGGTCCGCCGGCTTCTCCGTTCGTGTGAAAATGGCGTCCGGCTTATATTGCGCCTTTAGCTTTGCCCATTCGGCGGAATCCTTTTCCAGGTGGATGGGCCACGAAACGTAGCTGCGGATCCTGTTCCACGAGTCATGTCCCGCCAGGCGGTATGTCTGCACCAGGTCCAGCAGATTCTGGGTGAATCCCCCTTTTCGAAGATCGCCTCCATACGCCACGATGCCGCCATTCGCCAGGATGTGTCGCGCGAATTCCTGAATCGCATCGTGCAAGTGTTGTTCGCCCATGCCCAGCGATGCCAGATCGGGACTGCTGGATATCGAAACGGCCACCGTTGTTCCGGTCAGTGGACCTGCCGCCGATTTCGTCTTCACCCAATGTGCGCTTGAGATCGGGGTGGTCAACTGCGCGTCAGGCCACATCGCGTGAAGCACTTCGACTTCTTCATCGCCTAAGGGCGGATCGGGATAGATCACCGGGGTCCATCCCGCATCCGCTGTGGGCCCCACCCGTGGCAGGTTCGCGTATGTCAGAATTTCCGGCGGTCTGGTAAGCACCTGGTATTCCGAGGGAACGATGCCAGCCATTTGCAGCTTGTGCACGTGGCGCTGGAAATAAGCGCTCCGCAGCACTTCGCGCAGGGCCCGGTTGATCGCGTGCCGGCATCGCCGGGGATTCGCGGGGTCCCATCGGATCGTCGGCACATTGCCGAGGTACGGAAAGCTTCGGTCTTCCTCTTTGTCCACCGCCAGGACCACCAGGATCGGGCATTGATATTTCTTCGCCAGAAGAACTTCGCGGCGGCACCACTCGCGCGAGGCATATAGGTCGCTGTGCACGATTAGCAGCGCACTCCGCTTTACGCCCGCTTCGATCTGCATCTGAAAACTTGAGCCCGCCGCGATCGCGGTGTTATCGAACCAGCCCTCCACCGGGGAGTTCTTAACCAGGTAATCCAGCAGCTCGGATACGATACCGAGGCCGTCCGCCTTCGCATGGCTCAAGAACAACTGCACAGGCGCCTTGCCCTCGCCCGCCTGCACCCCCGCTCGCGGAGCCGGGTTCGAGTCGTCGATCATCAGCCGGCACAACTCGTGCGTCAGCAAGGCTGTCAGGCGCTGCGAGCGGTCCTCTGGTAGCTCCCCGATCAGCCGCAGGAAGTTCAGTTCGCCTATCTTCTCGCTGACGTTGTAGGAATCGTTCGAAAACGCAACGGGCAGAAACAGATAGTCCCCCGTGGCAAACCCCGGGGCCACTAGGATGCTCTCGAGTTCCTTGGCCCATTCGTCGCTCCCCGTCATCTGATCGTCCACCAGCGGTACCACAACGGTAACGTCCGCCTGCGCTCTCCCGATCGCCTGCAGCAGCGTGCCTGGCGTGGGCGCACCCCATGTATGAAAAAACACCGGAATTCCGATTCCGCGCGAATTTGGACTCTCGATGTCCCTGCATAGCTTCGTATACACGAAACTCGAAATCCCGTCTCCCTCTTTGAAGTCCTCGTGCCATAGTATGTGGCACGCAACCACCGGACGCCACGTCTCCAAACTCGCCGCACTCGGATTCACGACCTCTGTCATTTGTTCTGACCTCCGGCCTAATCGGAAACCGCCCCGAAAACGGACCACTCTATGATACGCCCGAACTGCCGGCTGTCGAAGACGAACACAAGCTCTAGAGCCGGGACTCCTGGGTGTGCTGTGGCAGGTTCGACGTTCGGTCGAATATAGAACTGGAGGTCGGGATTGAGCCCGTGTGGAGCTTCAGTCCCAACTTCGGCGGGCGAAGCCAGTCCTATCTGTTCATCTGCTCGGTGATTGTCACCGGCGCGCTCAGGCGAAAGCCGACCTTGGTTTCCGTCGGCAGCGAGATAGCCTTGTCGCGTGTGGCCACCACTCCGCCGCCGCCGGCCGCACCGCCAGCCCCAGCTCCGATGGCCGCGCCCTTGCCGCCTCCGGCAAGCGCCCCGATGATCGCGCCGACGCCCGCCGCGGCGGCCACAATTCCCACCTGGTCTCCGGTCGCCGTGCTGCTGCCTTGTTTCCGGAGGGTCTCGGTCTTGATAGCCACGTGCTGTCCATCGGAAGTATCCAGCTTGGTCAGTTCCAGCGTCAGCATGGCCTTCTTCCCGTGACCGGATTTCTGCGCTTCCACGACGCGGCCTTCCACACGCGCGCCCTTTTCCGCGATCACGAATCCACCAGCGGTGAGAGGCGCATCCAACGTGGCGGTGAATGTGTCGCCGGCCTGATTGTGCTCGCTCGAAAGGCTCTCCCCCAGGCGGACCGGCAGCGCCGTGCCCGCTTGCAAGGTAACCGAGGGAGTGGGCTGTGGGGTTGGCGGCGCAACCGGTTCCGGAGCCGGCGCCTGCGCGGGGTTGGGTGATGTCTCAACCGAAATAGGGGGTGCGGCGGGCTCCTGGACTGGGGTGCCCTCTAGGCCGGGCGTCGGAGCTGGCGGCTCCGGTTGCGCGGGCGACGGATTCTGCGCTACCGAGCCGCGACCGTCAGGGAGCGGTCGCTGCATCGGTTGTGTGTGGTGCCCCATCTGCACGACCGTGGCCGGCGCAGCCTTTGGGCCTGGCGCTTCCGGAGCGGGCGCTGTCGCGGGAGCCGCAGGGGCCGGTACCACCGCTAGCGGCGCTGGTGCCGGCGCAACGCTGACAATCGGAGCCGGAGCCGGCTTCGCGCGCTGGGTAAACCACACGATCAGGGCGCCACCCAACGCCCCAGCCAGTACCAGCAGTCCAATTTGAAGTGGTTTCATCTGGTCCGCATGTCCTTTACTGAGTCGGACGGGCCGGCTCGCGCTTTCGTTTCCAGTGTAACGCCGGGTAGAATAGAGATACCAGGCGATGTTTCGCTTCCCAACCCAATTCGCAATCGGACCCGTGCGCGTGGCCCCCGCCACCGTGCTCGCGCCCATGGCCGGCGTCACCGACACGGTGTTCCGCCGCTTCATTCGCAACCTGGGCGGATGCGGCCTGCTGATGACCGAATTCACCAGTTCGCACGGTGTCCGCGCATCTCTGCGCGCGCGCAAACCCACCCGCACCCTGGTGAAGTACCTAACCTTCGATCCCGTGGAGCGCCCCATCAGCGCGCAGTTGTTCGGCGCCGACCCCGCGGTCATGTCCGATGCCGCGCGCGTCTGCCAGGATCTGGGCTTCGACGTGGTGGATATCAATTTCGGCTGCCCCGTGAACAAAGTCGTGCGGTGCAACGGCGGCTCCGGCCTGCTGCGCGACCTGCCTCTGGTCGAACTGCTGCTGCGCGAGGTGCGCGCGGCCATCTCCATTCCGCTCACCATCAAGTTCCGCGCCGGCTGGAACGACCGGGAACTCGTGGCGGTCCGCTTGGCGCGCCTGGCCGAAGATTGCGGAGTGGCAGCCGTGGCGCTGCATCCCCGCACGCGCGAGCAGGGCTACAGCGGCCAGGCCGACTGGACGCGTATCGCCGAAGTGAAAGCCGCCGTCGGCATCCCGGTCATCGGAAACGGCGACGTCAACTCGCCGGAGGATGCCGTCCGTATGGTGGCCGAGACCAATTGCGACGCGGTCATGATCGGCCGCGCGGCGTCGTCCAATCCGTGGATCTTCCGCCAGATCGCGCAGTATCTCGCCACCGGCGCTTACGACCAGCCCAGCCACCAGGACCGCTACCGGATGATGCGCACTTACTACGCCATGCTGATTGAGCGCGACGAGCCGGATAAAGTGGGTAAGATGAAACAGTTCGCCACTTACTTCACGCATGGCGTGCGGCACGGCGCTCAGTTGCGCGCCGCCATCTATCGTGAGACCGAGGCGCAGCCGATTTTGGATCTGGTCGATGAGTTCTTCAGCCGCGAGGTGGCGGCCGCTTGAGTCCGGTGATGAGTCCGGTGAAAAAGGTAAAGATCGTCACCGACGGTTCTTGCCTGGGCAACCCCGGCCGCGGCGGTTGGGCCTGCATCCTGCGCTACAACGCACACGCGCGCGAGCTATACGGTTATGCGCCGCACACCACCAACAATCGCATGGAGCTGACCGCCGCCATCGAGGGACTGAAGGCGCTGAAAGAGCCGTGCGAGGTGGAAGTAATCACGGATTCCGAGTATCTGAAGAAAGGCATTACCACCTGGGTTCCTAACTGGAAGGTGCGCAACTGGATGACCAAGGAGAAGAAGCCCGTCATCAACCGGGACCTCTGGGAGGAGTTGGACGACGTGGCCGCCAAGCATAAGATCGCCTGGTCCTGGACTAAGGGCCACGCCTCCCACGCCGACAACAACCGCTGCGACGAACTGGCCCAGATGGCCGCCCGCGATCAGCGCCGTAGCGCCGGGTAAGTTGTGGGGCAGGCTCCCAGCCTGCGCGGGGCTCTCAGCCCCGCTGCTAAACTAAACGGATGCTCTTAAGGTCCATGCTCCTCCTTCCGGTCCTGGGCATCGTCGCCGCGGCCCAGTCGCCCCACCAGCAAATCGAATCCCTGGTAGACCGCCATACCGCCCAATACACCCAAGCCTCCAAAGCCATCTGGGAATATGCGGAGCTGGGCTACCACGAGGACAAAAGCTCCGCCCTCCTGCAGCGCGATCTGAAGGAAGCCGGCTTCCGCATCGAGGCAGGCGTGGCAGACGAGCCCACCGCCTTCGTCGCCACCTATGGCCAGGGCAGTCCCATCATCGCCATCTTGGGTGAATTCGACGCGCTGCCCGGTCTGTCGCAAGCCGCCCTACCGGACCGCAACCCGGTAACAGCCGCTGCGCCCGGCCACGGCTGCGGCCATAACTTGCTGGGATCGGGAGCGGCTCTCGCGGCGGCGGCTCTCAAAGAGTACATGGAAACCAATCGCGTGGCCGGGACTCTGCGTTACTACGGCACGCCCGCCGAAGAGGGCGGCGACGGTAAGGTCTATATGGTCCGGGCCGGTCTCTTTCGCGACGTGGACGTGGTCTTGCACTGGCATCCGGCCGACCGCAACGCCGTCTCAAATGGCGGCGCGCTGGCCATTACCTCCGCCAAGTTCCTGTTCCACGGAGTTGCGGCGCATGCGGCCTTTGCGCCCGAGCGTGGCCGTTCGGCGCTGGACGCGGTAATGCTGATGGGCACGGGCGTCGAGTTCATGCGCGAACATGTCCCCAGCAACACCCGCATTCACTACATCGTCAGCAACGGAGGCGCGGCGCCCAACATCGTTCCGGATACGGCCGAGCTTTTCCTGTATGCGCGCAGTCCGTCGCTCGATACCCTCGACGGCATCTGGGGCCGCATCGTGAAGATTGGCCAGGGCGCCGCCATGATGACCGAGACCACGCTGGACGTCAAAATCCTCGGCAGCGATAACAACATCGTCGCCAACGAGCCGCTGGCGAGAGTGGCGCAAAAGAACCTGGTGGAGGTTGGCGGCTTCCGCTACTCGGCCGAAGAGAAGCACTTCGCGGAGGAATTGCAGAAGAGCCTGCCGCCGGGCGGCGCCGGAGATCCTGGATGGACCAGTTCGGTCCAGCCCCTGCGCCCGTTCAATCCGAACGAACCCGCCGCTTCCACCGACGTGGGCGATGTCAGTTGGAACGTCCCGACCATCGGCTTCGTCGCGGCCACATTTGTGCCCGGTGTGGTGGCGCACACCTGGCAAGCCGCTGCGTGCGCCGGCATGAGCATCGGCCAGAAGGGGATGCTGGTGGCAGCCAAGGCGCTGGCCGTCACGGGAGCGGATTTGTTCTCGAACCCGCAACTGGTTCAGGACGCCAAAAAGGACTTCGCACGCCAGATGGCGGGCAAGACCTATAAATCCGAAATCCCGGCGGGGCAGAAGCCGCCACTCGATTACCGCTTTTAATTGTGGGGCAGGCCCGTGGCCTGCGCGGGGCTCTCAGCCCCGCCCTCAGTTCCCCCGCAGCGCAACCATAGGGTCGATCCGCGATGCACGCCGTGCCGGAATGTATCCCGCGACCAACGCCACGCCGCCCAACAGCAAAACCGTGCCGGCAAAGGCCAACGGATCGCTAGGCTCGGTCTTGAACAAAAGCGCAGCGATCCACTTCGCGGCAACCACAGATGTAATGCTCCCCACCGCGATGCCAACCAGCACCAGCCGCATAGTCCTGGCGATCACGCCGAGTTGCACGCGCTCCGTGGTTGCGCCCAATGCCATGCGGATGCCGATCTCCTGCGTCTGCCGCGTCACAGAGTACGAGATGACGCCATAGATGCCCAGCGAAGCCAGCAGCAGACCCAGCCCCGCGAAGACGGCGACCAACAGTGCGAAGAAACGCCGCGGCGAGACCGCGTGATCCACGATGCTTTGGATCGGACGGAATTCGGCGGCGGGCTGCTCGGGATTATACGCGCGCAGCGTGCGCATCAGGCTGGAAGCCAGCGCTTCGGGCGGGAGTTGTGTGCGCACTACCAATTCCGCTCCTTCCGGCTCGGCCTGCGTCGCGGGCAGATACATCTCAATGCCCGATCCAGCTTCCACGCTGCTTTCACGGACATCGGAGATCACGCCAACCACGCGGAAGTCCTTGCCATTGACCAGGGCGATGTGCCCGAGCGGGTCTTCGCCGGGCCAATGGTAGCGGGCGGCTGCCTGATTGATGATGACGGGCGGTTCGCTTGTGGGCGTGTCTTGCCAGCTAAAGTCGCGGCCCTCGCGCCGTTGCATGCCGATCGCGCCCAAGTAGCCCGGCGTCACGATATAGACGAAAGCGTCCTGCGCCTCGCCCTTGCGGTAAATCCTTCCTTTCGCCTGGAGGCCCCAGCTTCGATTACGGTCGAGCGGAAGCATATCCACGATGCCGGCCGACTGGATACCGGGAATCGCAGACACGCGGCGTAGGATTTCCTGCAGGATCGCACCGCGCCGCTCGGGTTTGCCTCCATCGTTGTAGTCGATCTTGATCGCGGCGGCCCGGCTGGGCTGGAATCCCAAATCGACGTCCAGCACGCGGAGAAAGCTGCGCAGCAGCAAGCCCGCACCTACCAGCAGGACGCAAGCGAGCGCGACCTCGGAGACCACCAGCACGGCGCGCATGCGATCGTGTTTCCGGCCCGCGCTCATCCCGTGTCCCGCATCCTTCAGCGCGTCCTGCAAATTGCCGCCGGAGATTTTCAGACTCGGCGCCAGACCAAACAGAACCGCGGCGGCCAGAGCGATGAGCAGCGTCCAGCCAAGTGCGGCGCCATCCACCCGGATCGTGCTGAGTAGCGGCAGCGCAATGGATCCCTGCCTGGCCAGATACCAGGTAACGGCAAACGCGATCCCCAGGCCGAGCACCGCGCCCCCGCTCGCCAGGACCAAGCTCTCGGTGAGCAACTGTCTTACAATCCGTGCCCGCCCAGCACCCAGCGCGCTGCGCAAGGCGAACTCTTTACCGCGCGCGGCGGCGCGGGCCAGCAGCAGGTTCGACAGATTCACGCAGACGATGAGCAGGATCATGCCCACCGCGCACCACAACACCACCAGCGAGCGGCGCAGCTTTCCGCTGACGTGGTCTTTCAGCCCCGTCATGGCCGTCGCGTAATCGTTATACCAATCTTTGTGCGCGGCTCTGATCTGCGGCATCAGAATAT
The DNA here is from genome assembly GCA_003166475.1 of Bryobacterales bacterium. GTDB lineage: Bacteria > Acidobacteriota > Terriglobia > Bryobacterales > Bryobacteraceae > Bog-159. Next base: position 11,067 of record PMVV01000309.1, read on the forward strand.
CCACTTCCGCCTGCGCCTGCGCCACTGTCACTCCGGGCTTGAGACGGCCCATCATCGTGAGCGTGTTTCCCCAATTGCGCAGCTCATCCATGATTGCCGGGACATAGATATCCATCTTCAACCCAGGCGAGAAGACGGAACCGAAGTCGAACGAAGCCGGAAGCACGCCGACGACCGTCACCGGGCGGTTGTTGAGTATGATCGGCTGCCCTACGATGGCGGGATCCGCGGCAAACTGCCGCTGCCAGAAGAAATGACCCAGCAAGACCGCGGGCCTACCGCCTTTCTGGCACTCTTCGGCAGTGAACAGCCGTCCCAGGGCAGGCTGTACGCCTAAGGTGGGAAAGAAATTCCCGGCCACCCTGACGCCAGCGAGCTCCTGTGGCTCGCCGCGGCCCGTCAGCTTGTTGAAATCGGAATCGCCGAAGAATGGATCGTAGGCGGTCACGTCTTGAAAGGAACGATTATGGCGCTGGAACTCTTCATACGCAGCCACCGTGTAGGTCACACCGGAAAGACCACCCGCTCCGCGATTGCCGGCCATCCACACGAGCCGCTGCGGATCGCGGAACGGCAGCGGCCGCAGCAGGATCGTATTCACAACGCTGAAGACGGCGATGTTGGCCCCGATGCCCAGCGCCAGGATCAGCACGGCGGCCGACGCAAATCCCCGGTCGCGGCGCAACGTGCGCAGCGCGTAGCGCAGATCCTGCAGCAGCACATCGAGCACCGGCAGTCCGCGCGCTTCGCGATGCCGCTCCTTGGACTGCGCAATGCCGCCGAAGCGCACCAGGGCCTGGCGGCTGGCTTCCTCGGGCGAGAAGCCGCGCCGCAGATTCTCTTCGATGGCGAAGGCCAGGTGCGCAGCCACCTCCGCATCCAGATCGCGGTCCAGGGGCGCTTGGCGGGAGAAAGCGCGCAGCCGTGCGAGTGCCTGCCGGAGCGAGTCTATCGCCCCTATCACCGGTCACCGCCTTCGTCCTGCATGGCCAGTACCCGGCCCATCACGCTGGAGAGCCTCTGCCAGTAGGCGGCTTCCTGGGCCAGTTGTTTGCGGCCTCGTTTCGTAATCGAATAGAACTTGGCTTTGCGGTTGTTGTCCGAAGTGCCCCACTCGGCGGAGATCCAGCCGCGCTGCTGCAGCCGCACGAGCGAGGCGTAGATCGTTCCCTGGTTCAGCAGGACGGCGTCGCCGCTCGACTGCTCGATGCGTCTGGCAATACCGTAGCCATGCAGCGATCCCATGGCGGCCAGCGTCTGGAGGACCATCAGGTCCAGGGTGCCCTGCAATAAATCGAGTTTTTTCTCCGGCAAAATTGTGTCCTCCTGTGTTATCCCCACAGTAGCAGGATTGCGCTCGTGTGTCAAGACCACAGGAGATCGCTATTCCGCCCGCAGCATAGCGACCGGATCGATGCGCACGGCGTGGAACACCGCCGGCAGCGCGGCCAGCAGCGCCGCCGCCACAATCGTGCACGACGGAAGCACCAGCATAGCCGGTTCGCCAGCCTTCACTTGATAGAGCAGCGCCTCGATGTAGCGCACCGATGCCATCCCCAGCGCGACGCCGGCGAGCGCCCCCACCAGAACCATGGCGAAGATCTCCGCCGTCACCAGTCGCGCGATGCTGCCGGGTTGCGCGCCAATGGCCATGCGAATGCCGATCTCGCGCCGCCGTTGCAGCACGGAATAGTCCAGCACACCATACAGGCCGACAGCCGCGAGCAACAGTGCGACCGCCGCGAAGAACAGCGCCAGCATGGCGAGCACACGCTCGCGCACGGTTTGCGCCCGAACCAGATCCGCCTGCGTGCGGATGTTGCTGACGCGGAATTCTGGCCGCGCACGCGGCACCTCGCGGCGCAGGATGGATGCCAGTGCCATGGGGTTCGCGGTCGAAGTACGCACGATGAAGGTCGCGCCGCTGAGCGGCTGCACTACGCCATGGGCGTCGATACGGCGAATCGGAACATAGACCGACGGCAAGATCGGCTCGTGGACGTTGCGGTAGGGCGCATCGCGGACCACACCCACCACCTTGCAGGGAAGCTCGCCGGTCTTCGCGAACGACTGTCCAATGGGATTCTCGCCCTTGAAATACTCCTTGGCGAATGTTTCGTTGACAATCGCCACGCCCGGAGCCGTCTCGCCGGGACGGAAGTCTCTGCCGTCGATGAAAGGAATTTTCATCGTGTCTACCCAACCGGGCGAAACCGCCAGGAAGTAGGCGAGATCCGGGCCGGGAGGCGCTCCGTTCACCGAAATGAAACCGTTCCAGGCGTTTCCGTCGAGCAGCGGCCACCCTGCCAGCGCGACCGTCGCAACCCCTGGCACTGTGCGCAGATGTTCGGCCACCTGGTCCCAAAACACGGGGGCCTCTTCGCGTTGCGCCACCGTGTGCAGCAGCAGCAACCGGTCAGGCGAGAATCCGGTAGGCCGGTGAGACAAACGCTCGAAGGTGGCCGCAAACAACCCCGCCACGAACAAGATCAAAAAACAAAACGCCACCTGCGCCGCAATCAGCGCGTGCATGGTGCGGCGCCGTGTGTGCGGATCTTCTCCGCCTCTGAGCGCGCTGGCCGGCTTGACCGTCGAAGCGCGCAGTGCCGGCGTCAGACCGAACAGCAGCATCACAATCAAGGTCAACGCCAGGCCGAATCCCAGCACCCGCCAGTCCGCCGGCAGGTCCAAACGCACCGGATTGCCTGGCGGGTTGATCATGCCCACCACAAACGGCGCAGACCACCAGGCAAACACGCCGCCCATCGCGCCCGCCAGCAGAGCGAGAATGGCGCTCTCGACGAGCACCAGTTGCACCAGGCGCAGGCGTCCCGCCCCAATCGATACACGCAGCGCCATCTCGCGCGCCCGTGACGCAGCCTGGGCCGTCATCAGGTTGGCGACGTTGGCGCACGCAATCAGCAACACCAGCGCCACCAGCACGCCCAGCGCAATGAGGGAACGGTGGTACTCGCTCTGCAGATTGGAGGCGCCGGCGGCCGCGGGCTCCAGCACCAGCCTTTGGCCCAGGAACGCTTCAATGAATTCCTTGCTCATGCCGGTGAAGCCCTTGGCCCTCTCCTCCTCGAAGGCGTGCGAGGTGGCATCGAGTTTCGCGCGAAGCGGCCCGACGGCCACACCCGGCTTCAGTTGCGCCAACGTCCGGTGCCAGGTCCAGTCGTCGTGGATGGCGCCCGGATGCATCGTCGCGGGCACGAATACATCGGTTACGGTGCCTGTCTCCGTCCCGGTGAAGGGCGCCGGGCCGACGCCGACGATCTCGTAAAGGTCGTCACCCATGCGAAAGGTACGCCCGATTACTTTCGGATCTTGGCCGAAGCGGCGATTCCAATAGTCGTATGACAGCACCGCGTACGGACTGGCGTGCGGCTTCAGATCGTCGTTTTCGGTGAGCAGCCGCCCTAGCGCGGGCCGCAGGCCGAACGTGCCGAACATCCAGCCGGAGACATATTGCACGACGGCTTTCTCCATCTCGGAGTCCGCCTTGTATGTGAGGTCCGTGCGGTCCCCATAGGAGACGGCTATCAACTCGGCTTGATCCTTCACCGCGGCGCGCATCAGTTGGAACGACGGATAAGCCCATTGGTCGAACGATTGCATCTTGCCGTCGTAGAATGCTTCGCGGGCGAGAGCGTACAGCCGTTCAGGATTGGCTACTGGCAGCGGCCGCAGCAGCAGCGCGTCGATGAGCCGGAAGGCGCCTGTGCATGCGCCGATGGCCAGGGCCAGCGACAGGATCGCGGCGGCAGAGGTCACCTTCTTCTTGGCGAGCTGCCGCCAGCCAAAGACGGCATCGGCGCGCAGCGAATCGAGCCATGGGATAAGCCGGATGTCGCGGCTCTGTTCGCGCCGCCGCAGCGGGGAACCGAAAGCTGCCCCCACTTCGGCCGGCTCGCGGCCCTGCTCGATCGCTTCGGCGATATGCGACTGCAGCTCTTCGTCGATCTCGCGGCTCAAGCGGTCGCCGCGAACTACATTTACGATCCGTGACCACAACGACATATCACACCGTCCTGAGAACGCGATTTACGGCAGAAGTCACCGCCTGCCACCGCGATTCTTCGGCGGAAAGCTGCTTCTTGCCCGCCGCCGTCAGTTCATACATGCGCGCCCGCCGCCCGCTGTCCTTGGTGATCCATTCGGCGCGAATCCAGCCGGCTTCCTCCATGCGATGCAGCGCCGGGTAAAGCGAACCTTCCTCGGCGCGCAGCACCTCGCCGGACCAGTCCTTGATGGCGGTCATGATGGCGTAGCCGTGCAGGCGCGGCCGGCGCGAGAGAATCTTCAAGACGAGCAGATCGAGCGATCCCTGCAGCGAGTCGGTTTTAGGCATACTCAGACTTCATAATATACAGACGTCTGAGTGTATGCAAGGTTAGGGCGAAATCCAAATTTCCAGGATGGAACTGCTAACGCCGCCTGGACCCGATTCGTCATAGGTAACGGAGGATCGCCAAATGCTTCAAGATCTGCGCCTCGGCCTGCGCATGCTGCGCAAACAGCCCGGCTTCACCTTGATTGCCGTGCTGACGCTGGCGCTGGGTATCGGCGCGACATCCGCGGTTTTCAGCCTGATCCGAGGCGTCCTGCTGACGCCGCCGCCTTACCGGCAACCGGATCGCCTCGTGCTAATTCCCACCGCTCGAATCGACGGCCAGCAGATGGCGCAGCCGCGGGGATGGCCCGCCGCGCAATGGATGGAGTGGCAAAAGCAGGCGAAATCGTTTGAGGCATTTGGCGCGTACGACTGGACCTTCAACTTTCTGGTCCTGTCCGATGGCAGCGTATCGATGGAGGGGATGTGGGTCACGCGCGATTATTTCCGCGTGCTCGGGCTGCAGCCCTTGCTTGGCCGCACGTTCCTGGAGTCCGAAACCGGGGCCAAGCCCGCGCCGGTGATCGTCCTCGGATACAACCTTTGGCAGCGGAAATTCAACGGCGATCCGCTGATCGTCGGCCGGAAGATCCGCATGAGCCGTCAGGACAATCCGCCCACGGTGATCGGGGTGATGCCGCCCGGCGTCCGTTTTCTGCCATCGCCGGGGGCCGCGCGGGAGCCCAACTACAACGTGAACGCGCTGGTCGATTTCTGGATTCCGGCCCCTTCCAGTCCGACGGAGCTAAAAGAGCCGTTCTGGAGTGTGGTGGGGCGATTGCGCGATGGCGTCACGCTCCGGGAAGCGCAAGGGGAACTCAAGGTCCTGGCGGCAAGAGAGGCGCAGGCCGAGCACGGCTTTGAAGGTTTCACTCCGCAGGTGCAGTCCCTCAGGGCTGAAATGAACCGCGACGGCAGCCGCATCCTGCTGCCGCTGTTAGGCGCGGCGGCACTGGTGCTGTTGATCGCCTGCGGGAATGCGGCGGCGCTGTTGTTGGTGCGCGGGCTGCAACGGCAGCAGGAATACGCCGTGCGGAGCGCGCTGGGGATGGGCCGCGTCGCGCTTTTCCGGCAAGTGGCCACCGAGAGCCTGCTGCTGGCGCTGCTGGGCGGCGCGTTGGGCGTAGCCTTGGCACTGGGAGCCGTGAGTCTGTTCAAGCTGATTGGCGGACACGCCATCCCGCGTCTGGACGCGGTGACTACAGGGTGGCCGGTCCTGGCCTTCGGTCTGATCTCGGCAGTGGCAGCCTCACTGCTGGCCGGACTCTTTCCCGCGCTGCGCGCTTCGCGGCTCGATCCCATGCAGGTGCTCAAGAGCGCCGGACCGAAAAGCAGCGCGGGCCGCGGGGAACGCCGGCTCCTGCGGGGCGTCACATTGGTTCAAACGGCGCTGACGCTGGCGTTGCTGGTGGGCGCCGGACTGCTGATTCGCACCATGATGAACATCTCCAACGTGCAGTCGGGTTACAGCATCGGACGCATTCTGACCATGACCGTGACGGCGGTCGAAGGGGACTACTCCGATTTTCATCACCGCGCATTGGAGCGGGTGTCCGCGCTTCCCGGCGTCGAGCACGCCGCTTTTGCGTGGGGCGTGCCGCTCACCGGCAACAACTGGCCCGCAACGGTCGACATCGAGGGGCAACCCGCGGCCAGCAAGGAGAGCGACCGCATTGCGGTGCCGCTGCGGTCCGTCACCGAGGACTACTTCAACCTTTTGGGGCTTCCCATCTTGGATGGGCGGGCCTTCCGTTCGTCCGATGACCGCAAAGCGCCCAGCGTAGCCATCGTGAACCAGGCGCTCGCGGATCGCTACTTCCGGCACGCGCAGGCCATCGGGAAGAAGCTTTGGCTGGGAGGGCCGAAGGAGCCGGCCAACGAAATTGTGGGGGTGGTGGCCAATGGCCGCACCGACGACCTGACACGCGCGGGCAGTCCCGAGATTTATCTTTGCCTCTGGCAGGCAGGCGCGTTTTCCAAGGACCTGGTCGTGCGCACGGCGGCGGACCCACGCGCGGTGATGGCCGCCGTCCAACGCGAGTTGCGCGCGGTGAACCCCACCGCGGCCGTCGAGAATCTTAGGACGCTCGAACAGATTCGCGGCGATTCGCTGGCGCCTCGCACTTTCGCGATGCAGTTGCTGGCCGGGTTTGCGGTGGTGGGGAGCGTGCTGACGCTGGTCGGCATTTACGGCGTGCTCTCGCTGTCGGTGGCCTCCCGCCGGCGCGAACTCGCCATCCGCTCGGCTGTGGGCGCGCAGCAACGCGACATCCGCAACCTGATCTTCGGGGAGGGCTTTCGACTGATCGCGGGCGGCGTGATTGCAGGCATGGCCGCCGCGCTGGTGTTGTCGCGCGTGCTCAGGTCTTTTCTGTTTGAAGTGGAGCCGGGCGATCCGGTGACATTGATCGGCGTGGCATTGTTATTCGCAGGCGTGGCGATGCTGGCGTGTTGGGCGCCCACGCGTCGTGCGGCGAGAGTCGATCCGGTGGAAGCCCTGCGCTACGAGTGAGCGGCCAGCCCGCCGTGGTAGCCTTCGGTTAGGTAGACTGCATGCCACACGCTTGGTTGCTCGCAGCGCTCATAGCGTTGTTCGCCGCCGGTTCCGCATCGCCGGACACCATCGACGGCAGAGTCGTCGAGGACCACACCGGCTCACCGCTGGCGTCGGCGGACGTGCGCGTATTCAAGATGGGGACCCATGTTGCGGTGGCCGATCTCGACTCCGATGCCCTGGGAAACTTCCGCGTGCCCGGTCTGGAGGCGGGCGAATACCGGCTCGAAGTCTCCAGGGAAAACTACGTGACCACCATGGTGCGCATCTCCGTCGCTGGTGGCGCGGCCTCGACAGTTGCCGTGCGGATCAGGCTGGCGCGCTGCGGCGCGATCGCCGGGCAGATCGTGGACCCGCAGGGCCAGCCGGTCGCCGGCGCCTACGCCTTCGCTATTCCCAAACCGCGTGCCGCATCACTGCTGCAGCCATTCAACCTGGGCGGCCGCTACGCGCCGGTGGACGAGCACGGCCGCTACCGCCTCCATAATTTGGTCCCCGGGCACTATGTAGTGGCGGTGGCTTACGGAGCTTCTACGATCGCCGTCGGTTCGACCGGCAGGGCCGTGGTTCGGCCGGGACTCGGGTCGGGCGTGCTGTTCTATCCCGATAACGTGCAGCCACAGGCCTTCATGATCTCCGGCGGCGAGGACTATCAAAATATCGATTTCACGGTGACGCCGGCCGCGCTATATAGCGTCAGCGGCAGGGTCGAACCGGCTGCGCCTGGCGGCAACTTCTGGCTGGCGCTTACCCCGGCCAGCCAGCCGGCGATCGCCGTAGCCGTGGCGGTGGCCGATCAGGGTGGAGGCTTTCGTTTCGAGGGCATCCCGCCCGGCTCATACCAACTGTTGGCTTCCGGGCCTGCCACAGCCCGCGGAATGCAAGGCGCAATTCCGGGGCCGGATGCGTTATTCGGCCGGGCCTCGGTCGAAGTAAGCGCACAAAATGTCGAGGGGATCGCCGTGGCGGTCGACAGCGGCCGTTCGATAACGTTTCTCCTGCGCATTCTGCATGCTGCGCACGGCGACGACGCCTGCCCCCAGAATGCCCAGATCCGGTTGTCCCCGCTTGAAGACTGGGGCGCCACACTCGCTTATAGCGCCAAGGTCAGTTCCGTCCGGGAACAGCGCATCGATCGTCTCGCGCCCGGCCGCTACTTGCTTTCGGTGACGGAACTGGGCGACCGATGCTTCAGCGCGGAGAGCCAGGTCCTCGACCTTACGCGCGCAGTCGATCCGCAGCCAGTCGAGGTGCTGGTTGCACCGTCCGGAGAAATTCACGGCCGGCTGACCGGCAGCGCCAAGCCGGGTGATGTTGCCATAGTGCTGTGGCGTTCCGAAGCAGGCGAGCAAAACGAAGCCCTGCAGATCGCCTCCCCCGATGCCGGATCGCGCTTCAGCTTCCCTGGGTTGCAGCCGGGGCGCTACCGCATAGCGGCGCAGTGGGCCGCGGATGACAAGGCCCGTTGGATTCCCGATCTCGGGCGTATGGTCGAGATCGAAGTACCGGGCGGTGCGCCCACGGATGTGGAGATCCCGGCTCCGAAGCCAGACGTCAAGAGCAGGTGATCGAGGAAACCGTCATGCGAAACATCATCGCGATATTGATGCTGTCAGCCGGCGCGGCCCTGGCGCAAACACCGTCGCCCAACAGTCCCGCGCTGGCATCGATCAGCGGCGTGGTGCGGGATGCCGGCACGAAAACACCGATGGCGGAAGTGGATATCTTGGGCAGCCCCGGCCAGATCAAAACCGCCACGGATCCCCAAGGGCGCTACGCACTGCGCGGCCTCAACCCCGGCCGATACACGCTGCACGCCATCGCCGGGCGTGGCCGCGGCGGTAGCGCTTCCAAGGTCGTCGACCTCGGCGCCGGCCAGGATCTCGACTCGGTGGATTTCTACTTGCGCGCCCCGGGTGAGATCTCCGGAAAAGTGCTCGACCAGAACAAAGAGCCGCTGGTTGGCATTACGGTCTTTCTGGTCGCGCGCGAGTACTCGTTGGGAATGCTGCGCTACGTTTACGCCCAAAGCGCCACCACCGACGATCGGGGTGAGTATCGCTTGCAGGGCGCAGATCCTGGGCGCGCTTACCTGCTGATGGCCGAAAAGCGCGAGCACCGGCTCGACGCCATTTCAGACGTGCCCCTCAACTCCAAGCTGCGCAAGCCCGTGTTAGTCACCACCTATTATCCGGACACTCCTTCGTTGTATAGTGCGCAGGCCATCGCGCTGCGCGCCGGCGAGCGCCGCGAAGGAGTGGACATCCACATGATTCGCGCCCCGGCGTTCTGCATTGATGGGTTGCTCGAAGCCTCGGGCGCGCCTGCGCCGCTGCGGTTCTTCATCGGTGCGCAACAGCCCACGAGTGGGAACTCCGGAGACGGTGGCTTATTCGCGATACCGGCAGGCGGCCAGGCCGGGAAGGACGGCAAGTTTCGCATCTGCGATCTCTCGCCGGGCGACTACCAGATGACCGCGATGCAATTCCAGCCCGATCCACGGAGCGGTCCTCCCTTCTTTGGCGTCATGCCGGTCGCCATCACGGACGGAGATGTGCATAAGTTGCGGGTCGCAGGCCGCCCGCAGGTGCCGGTTTCGGGCGAGGTGATCTGGGCGGCGACCCCGCCGGACACGCCAGTCTCGTCGAAGCTCTCGATGTGGCTTCAGCCGCTGACGCGGGCGCAGTTTGGCGGCGAACAGTTATCGCCGCAATCTTCCATCCCCGGCGAGTTCTCGTTGTCGCTGTTGATGGACGAGTACGTGGTGCGGATCTACGGGCTTCCGGCCGGCCTCTACCTGAAGGATGTCACCTACGCGGGCGTAAGCATCGCGCATGAACCGTTGCGGGTGGGCAGCGCGGTGGGGAATGCTTCGCTACGCCTCGTGGTGGCCCGCGATGCCGGCTCTATCGGCGCGAAGGTCGCCGACAAGGACGGACATCCTGTCGGCGACGCCAACATCCTGGTGATGCCTGCTGAAAGCAATTCGGAGGCATCCCTGGCGGCTACCCTGATCTCCGGCCAGACCGACCAGAACGGCACTTACGTGTCAGGCAGCCTGGCGCCTGGCAAATACCTGGTGCTGGCCAGCGGCGCGCCGGTCGATCTAAGCCCCGAAAGCATCGGCAATCTGTGGCGCGCGCGTCCCCATGCGCAGGCGGTCGAGGTGCAGCCGAACCAGGCCGCACAAGTTACGCTGGACCTCACCACATTGCCATAGCGTCAAGGCATCACAGGCTGAAGCCTGCGCCACCTTGCTACAATTCGGGAATGCCCAACGAAACATACGCCCTCTTCGATACCACCGAGGGCCAGTTCAAAGTCAAGCTGTTTGCCGACAAGGCCCCCAAGACGGTCGAGAACTTTGTCTCGCTCGCCGATGGCACCAAGACCGGCAAGCCCTTCTACGACGGCACCGTCTTCCATCGCGTAATTCCCAATTTCATGATCCAGGGCGGCGATCCCGAAGGCACCGGACGCGGCGGTCCGGGCTACAAGTTCGCCGACGAATTTCATCCCACGTTGAAGCACACCAAGCACGGCTTTCTTTCCATGGCCAACGCCGGACCCAATACCAATGGCAGCCAGTTCTTCGTCACCGTGGCCGCCACGCCCTGGCTGGATAACAAACACACCATTTTCGGCGAAGTGATCGAAGGCTACGACGTGGTCGAGAAAATTTCCAAAGTGCCGCGCGCCAGCCAGGACCGCCCGCTGAAGGAAGTGCGCGTCAACTCCGTAAAGATCGAGAGGACCTAACCATGAATCGTGCCCTGCTGTTGCTGGCCTTCTCGGCCGCCGCCTTCGCGCAGGATGGATTTCAGCCGCTGTTTAACGGCAAGAACCTGGACGGTTGGGATGGCGATCCGCGCATGTGGAGCGTGCGCGACGGCATGATCGTGGGCCATACCGAAGGCGTCACCATGACCGACAATTCGTTCCTCATCTCCAAGCAGCCGTACCGCAACTTCATCCTGCGCGCGGAAATGAAGTTGCGCAATCACAACAGCGGCATCCAATTTCGCAGCGAGGCGCTCGCCAACTGGGTGGTGCGCGGATACCAGGCCGATGCCGCCCAGGACAATTACTGGGGCAACATCTATGACGAAAAAGGCCGCGGCACGCTGGTGGATGGCTGGAAGGGCAAAGCCGAAAAAGTAGTCAAGCTCCAGGACTGGAACGACTACGAGATCCTCTGCGACGGGGATCACATCAAGCTGACGCTGAACGGCATGGTGACCGCCGACCTGCACGATTCGGCGCGCCTGGAGGGCATCGTCGCGTTTCAGTTGCATCGCGGCCCGCCCATGGAAGTCTATTTCCGCAACGTGCGGATCAAGATTCTGCAGTAAGGACGCCCGGCCACCTTGCGACTGGCGATTTTCGGCGGCACTTTCGATCCCATTCACAGTGCCCATCTGGCGGTGGCGCGCGAAGCCGCGGCGCGCTTCCAACTCGACCGCGTCTGGCTGGTGCCCGCCGAAAGGCCGCCGCACAAGCACCGCGTCACCCACGCGCCCTATGCCGACCGCCTCCGCATGGTCGAATTGGCCTGCCGTGACGAACCCAAGTTCGAGGCCTCGCGCCTGGAGCAGGGCACCGCCAGCAGCTATTCGATCGACACCATCGAGACGGTGCGCACGCGCCTCGCAGCCGACGACATTCTGTTCTTTCTGATCGGTGCGGACGCTTTCGCGGAGATCGAAAGCTGGCGCCGGTGGCGGGATGTGGTCCGCGCCGTGGAGTTCATCGTGGTCAGCCGGCCGGGACATCGTTACGATGTTCCGCCAGCGGCCATCGTGCACCGCCTGGAAACCGTGGACCTGCCGGTTTCGTCTTCCGAAATCCGCCGCCGGCTGGCGGCCGGCGACGATCGCGTGGAAGTGCCCGCCGCGGTGCTCGACTACATCCGCACCCACGGACTCTATCGCGCATGAATTGGAGGGCGGGCAAGATTGGCGTCAGTGCGCCCTCCGGCGTGATTTTGAAGATGGTGCCACAGTTGAAAAGGCAGGCCCTATTGTCGCTGTAGGCTCCGCCTCCACCGGTTACTCCGTAGAAGCTGCCGTCGTTGCCCTGAACCAGCCCGCCCGGGCCGGTGCCGCCAGTCCCGTCGAAGCTGTCGAGCAGCGTGAACGTGCCTCCAGGAGTGATCTTGGCATGCTGAGGCAAACAACCCACCCACGCAAACCAGATTCGCTGTGGGGCAGGCCATCGTTTTTCGTGGCCTGCCGGGTTCGAGCACGGTGCGCAGACGACAANNCCACGCCGGGCACCGGAACTGTACAGTTAATTCGCGGACACTACACTAGGCGGCCAATTTGTTTACCTCCAGCCGCCCAGGCGACTGAACATGACGCAGCCCCACCCCAAACCCCCAGCGGATTTGCGCATTGCCGCCCAATTTTGCGCCCTTTCACCCAACGCCACGCCGTGAACCCATGCAATTAAACCCTTTTACATTGGCCCCTGCGTTGCTTCATCCACCGCACGACCGCTACTCTGGAGGTGCGGCTTATGGAGCAGGAACGACGGTCGGTCATCCGCTGGCTTTTAGGCGGCGGGTTTGCAGCCTCTATCGCTTCCTTCCTTTATCCCGCTGTCAAGTTCATCGATCCGCCCGACATGCCCGAGGCCTCCGTCAACGAAGTATCCGGCGGCAAGACGCAGGATCTGAAGCCCAACACCGGCAAAATCGTCAAGTTCGGCAGCAAACCCGCCTTGCTGGTGCGCGTGAGCGACACCGAATGGCGCGCCTTCTCCGCCGTCTGTACCCATCTGAATTGCACCGTGCAATACAGCGATGCGCGCCACCAGATCTGGTGCGCCTGTCACAACGGCTCTTACGATCTCAACGGAAAGGTGGTGTCCGGACCGCCTCCCGCGCCGCTCGAAGAGTACGCCGTAAAGATCCGCGGCGACGAAGTAGTCATCTCTAAGCGCACCTGAAAGGAGCGATCTTGGCAAGCGCCACACGTCCGGGAAGTTTGGGAAGCTGGCTCGACGAAAGGCTGGGACTCAGCGCGTTGCGCGAGTTCGCCGCCCACAAAACCGTGCCGCTGCACTCCGCCACCATCTGGTATTACTTCGGCGGCATCACCCTGTTCCTGTTCACCATCCAGGTGCTCACCGGCGTCCTGCTCCTGCTCTATTACCGGCCCAGCCCCACCGAAGCCTACGAGAGCGTGCAGTTCATCATGACCCGCGTGCAATTCGGCTGGCTGGTCCGCTCCATCCATAGCTGGTCCGCCAACCTGATGATCTTCACCGCGTTCATTCACATGTTCAGCGTGGTGTTTCTGCATTCCTATCGCCGGCCGCGCGAGATCACCTGGCTCAGCGGCCTGGTGCTGCTGGGGCTGGCCCTAGGCTTCGGCTTCAGCGGATACCTGCTGCCCTGGAACAAGGTTTCCTACTTCGCCACCAAGGTAGGGACCGACATGGCGGCCAGCGTGCCCATAGCCGGGCATCAGGTGGCGCGCTTCCTGCGCGGCGGCGCAGATGTGGGTGGCGCAACGCTCACGCGATTCTTCGGCTTCCATGTCGCGGTGCTCCCTGGGTTGACCACTTTGCTGCTGGTCGTGCACCTGGGACTGGTGCAGCGCCATGGCATGAGCTCGCCGCCATGGAGCGAGGGCAAGAAGCTCTCCCAAATGAATTTCTTCCCCAACTTCTTCTTGCGCGAGCTGATGGCCTGGTATGCCGCGCTGGCCGTGCTGGGATCGTTGGCGGCGCTGTTCCCTTGGGAACTGGGTGAGAAGGCCGACCCGTTCGCGCCCGCGCCCGCCGGGATCCGCCCCGAGTGGTATTTCCTGGCGCCCTTCTACACCTTGAAGCTCATCCCCAGCCATGTCTGGCGCGTCGAAGGGGAATTGCTGGGCTTGATGGGTTTCGCCCTGCTGGCAGCCTGGTGGGTACTGCTGCCCTTCTGGGCCAGCAATTCCAAAGGTGCCGTGCGAACGCGATGGGTGACGGGCGCGGGCGTGGCCCTGCTGGCGTACCTGGTCACTTTCTCGCTATTGGGGTACTTCCGATGACCACCAGCCACCAGCCACTAGCCACCAGCCACCTCTGGGCAGGCCTCCTGGCATGTCTCGCTCTCGCCTTAGTCCCCCTTGCCGCCGCCAAGGACTCCTGCATGGAGTGCCACGCCAACATGGACGGCACCCTCAAAGCCCCCGTCACCGATTACGCCAACGACATCCACGCGCGCCACGGATTCAGTTGCGCCGATTGCCACGGCGGCGATCGCAACGCCGACGATCCGGAAGCCGCCATGAACCCTGCCAAAGGCTTCAAGGGCCACGTTGCCCGCACCGCCGTGCCCGCGCTCTGCGCCCGCTGCCACAGCGACGCCGCCCTGATGCACCGCTTCAAGCCCCAACAACGCGTGGACCAGTTGGCGCTGTATCTGACCAGCGTTCACGGCAAGCGCCTGGCCACCGGCGACACCGCCGTGGCCAACTGCGTCGACTGCCACAGCGTGCACAACATCCGCGAGGTGAAGGATCCGCTGTCGCCCGTGTATCCGCTGAAGCTGCCGGAGACCTGCGCGCGATGCCACGCCGACGCCGCGCATATGAAGCCCTACAAAATCGCGACGAACCAGTTCGCGGAATATCGCACCAGCGTGCACTGGGAAGCTCTCTCCAAGCGCGGCGACCTTTCCGCGCCGAATTGCGCCTCCTGCCACGGCAACCACGGAGCCGCTCCCCCGCAGGTCGCGTCGGTGGCGGAGGTCTGCGGCACCTGCCATGTCCTGTTCGAGGAGATGTACAACAAGAGCCCGCATAAGCCCGTATTCGCCGCCATGGGCGGGGGCGGCTGCACCATCTGCCACAGCAATCACGGCATCCGCCATCCGGACATCGGGATGCTGGCCGGATCCGGTGCGGTGTGCGCGCAATGCCACGAGGCCACCTCCGCCGGAGGAGCGGCCGCGGCCCAGATGGCGGGCCTGCTGACCAAGCTCGACACCGCCCTCACCCAGTCCGATGCCGTGCTCAACCGCGCGCACGATTCCGGCATGGAAGTTTCCGAGCCGATCCTGCGCCAGATGGATGGCCGCCAGGCGCAGGTGAAAGCGCTCGTAGCCATGCATGAATTCCAAGTCGCGGCCGTGGCCAAGCCCGTCAACGAAGGTCTGGCCGTGGCTGCCGAGACCCGCCGCGCCGGAGAGAAGGCCTTACAGGATCGCGACTCGCGCCGCGTGGGGCTGGCGCTGTCGCTGCTAACGATCGTGATTACAATGTTAGGGCTGTGGATGGCCATCCGCTCCCTGGAGTCCAAAGCTTCAGCCGTCCCCAAGCCCGCCGGGAGGTGAGTCATGCTTTTGCCCGCTGTCTTGGCTATGCCGCTGGCTATGTCGCTGGCTTTCGGGAGTACCGGAGCTCTGGAGTCCCCCGGCAGCGCCGAGGTCTGCGGCCGTTGCCACCGGGCCATCCATGAATCCTGGAAAACCTCCACGCATTCGCAGGCCATGGAAAGCCGCCTGTTTCAGGATGTGCTGGAGATGGCCGCAGCCGATTTCGGACCGGCCGGCCGGATGGTTTGCCTGAATTGCCATTCCCCGATCGCGGCCCAAATCGGCGACGTCGGCTTGGCCCGCAAAGTGAGCTGGGAAGGGGTTACCTGCGACTACTGCCATTCCATCCGGGATGTCTCTTTCGAGGGGCGCAATCCCAAAGCCATTCTGAGCTTCGGCGCGGTGAAGACCGGCCCCCTCAGCGATGCCGTCTCCAAGGCGCATCAGACCGCCTATTCGGCCGTCCACACCTCGTCCGCGCTTTGCGCCACTTGCCATGAGTATAAGAATTCCGCCGGCTTTCCCGTGCTGACCACTTATTCGGAGTGGAAGGCCAGCCGCTACTGGAAGGAAGGCAAACAGTGCCAGTTCTGCCACATGTCGAAGGTGGAAGGCGACGTGGTGGATCCGCGCGTGGCGCGCTCGACCGGGGCCAAGATCAACCTCCACCAGATGCCCGGCAGCCACTCGCTCGAGCAACTCAACAAGGCCATCAGAGCGCAGCTCAATACCACGCGCGAAGGCGGCCAGTTGCGCGTCACTGTAGACATCGCCAACGAGACCGCGGGCCACTACTTCCCCACCGGCTCCCCGCTGCGCCAGTTGGTGATGGAGTTGCGCGCCGATTCCGCCGCCGGCCAGCACTTCGCCGAGCAGCGCGTCTACGCCCGCACCGTAGCCGACCAGCACGGCACGGTCCTGATGCGCGAGCATTTCGTCTTCTTGAAGGCCGCCAAGCTGGTGTCGGACACGCGCCTCGCGCCCGGCGAAAAGCGCACCGAAACATTCCTCTTCCAGATTCCGAAGGGTAGCCAGACCCAGGTGAAAGCCACCTTCTGGTATTACTACTCGCCCCTGGCCAAGACGGAATCGCAGAAGCGCGTAACATTCCTGACGCTGAACCGCTTAGCCCAGTAAGATTTGCAGCAATGCTGTTGTTCACTTTGGTGGGGCAGACNNCCACCGAAACATCATTAAGTGAAGATACCCGGTCACGCGCCGGTCCGGCGCAGTAGAATAATCTTTCATTCCAAGGAACACCATGTCCCCCACCGGAAAACCCAGATCCCGCAGCATCGCAAGCGCCGCCCTTCTCGCCTGTCTGGCCGCAAGCCTGGCCGCCGCGCAGGGCACGCCCTGGCCGGAGCAGAAAGCTCACGATTGGTACGCCCACCAGCCCTGGCTCGTCGGCGCCAACTACATCCCGGCAAATGCCATCAACGAACTCGAGATGTGGCAGGCCGCCACATTCGATCCCACCGAGATCGACAAGGAACTCGGCTGGGCCGAGGGAATTGGCATTCACACCATGCGCGTGTTTCTGCACGACCTTCTTTGGGCGCAGGACTCCGCCGGTTTCACGCATCGCATCGACGAATTCCTGCGCATCGCGGCCAAGCACAAGATCCGCCCCGTGCTGGTGCTGTTCGATTCCTGTTGGGACCCCAACCCCAAACTCGGGAAACAGCCCGCGCCCCGCCCTGGCATTCACAATTCCGGCTGGGTGCAAAGCCCCGGAGCGAAGGCCCTGGCCGATCCCGCGCAGTACCCGCGCCTGGA
>PMVV01000180.1:0-1518 GCA_003166475.1 Bryobacterales bacterium
GGCCGAGGGCCTGCCCCACTTTGTTATATTCGTTTTGAAATGAAGACACTGCTCGTCGTTCCAGTCATTTTTGCGCTGCCCCTCATGGCTCAGCCCAGGCCCGCGCGCGATGCCAGCCAACCCGTCGACGAAGAGTACACCAAGAAGATCCGCGAGTACACCACCCAGCCGTTTTTCAATTCGCCGCTTACCGACTATCTACCGGCGTCGAAGACCGTGCCGACCCCCAAGGCCGTGCTCGGCGACGTGGCGGGCGCGCCGGGNNGCCAGCCCGCGCGTGAAGGTCTTCAGCATCGGCCAGACCGAAGAGGGCCGCGAGATGATCGCGGTGGCCGTGGCGGACGAACGGCTGTTGGCCAAGCTCGACGAGAACCGCGCGCGCCTGGCGAAACTGGCGGACCCGCGCACCATCCATCTGGACGACGCCGAAGCCGAGAAACTGGTGGCGGCATCCACGCCCATTTACTACATCACCGGAACCATCCACTCGCCCGAAACCGGCGCCCCCACGGCGCTGATGGAGCTCGCTTACCGGCTGGCGGTGGACGAGAGCGCCTACATTAAGTTCATCCGCGAGAACACCATCACCCTGATCACGCCGGTCGTCGAAGTGGACGGGCGCGACCGCATGGTGGATATCTATAAGTGGCACCTGGCGAACCCCGGTAAGGAGTGGCCGCCGCTGATCTACTGGGGCCACTACGTGGGCCACGACAACAATCGCGACGCCATGGGGCTCACCCTCGCGCTGACGCGCAACGTGCTGCACACCTTCGTGGGATGGAAGGCGCAGGTGCTGCACGACCTGCACGAATCCGTGCCTTATCTTTACGACAACACGGTGGGCGACGGTCCCTACAATGCGTGGATCGATCCGATCCTGGCTGGCGAATGGCAGATGATGGGCTGGAACAACGTTTCGCAAATGACCACGTTCGGCATGCCGGGCGTGTTCACACATGGCACCTTCGACACCTGGTCTCCCAGCTACCTGATGTTCATTGCCGCCATGCACAACGGCATCAGCCGGCTTTACGAAACGTTCGGCAACGGCGGCGCAGATACCGTGGAGCGCACGCTCGAGCCCAGCGAATACGCGCGCACGTGGTACAGGCAGAACCCGCCGCTGCCGAAAGCGAAATGGTCGCAGCGCAACAACAACAACTACGAAGAGACCGGCCTGCTGACGGGCCTGGCGTACTTCAGCGCCAACAACAAGCTATTCCTGCGCAACTTCTATCTGAAGGCCAAACGCTCCATCGAGAAGGCGCGCACGGAGGGACCGGCCGCCTACGTCTTTCCGGCGGACGAGGCGCGTCCCGGCGCGCAGGCGGACCTGTTGCGCATGCTGCAGGAACAGGGCTGCGAAATCTCCCGCGCCAGCGCGGAGTTCACGGCGATGATGCCGCCCAAGAAGGCGCCGCCCAAGCGCGGTCCCGACGCCGCCGAAGAGAGTGGCGATCACAAGCCAAAGCCGAAGCCCAAGCCGGAACCGCGCACCTTCCCGGCGGGAAGTTA
>PMVV01000180.1:1537-2577 GCA_003166475.1 Bryobacterales bacterium
GCGCCCGGCGGGGTGGAGGGCACGGGCGATATTTTCCTGATCAATCACAATGCGGACAACGCTCTGGTCACGCTGCGATACCGCTTCCCGAGCGCCTCATTCGAAGCCGCCGAAGAGCCGTTCGAAGCCGCCGGGCACAAATTCAACCGCGGATCGTTCCTGGTGCGCGGAGTGGCTGCCGGCGACCTGGACAAGGCCGCCGCCGAGCTTGGCGTGCGGGCCTACGCGGTAGCCGCCACGCCCAGCGTGAAGACGCACGCGTCGCGGGCCGCGCGCATCGCGGTCATGCACACCTGGCTCAGCACGCAAAGCGACGGCTGGTGGCGCCTGGAATTCGACCGGCTGAAGATTCCGTACGACTACATCAGCACGCAGACGGTCGCCGCGATGCCTTCCGGTGCGGGCGGCCTGCGCTCCAAATATGACGCAATCGTTTTTCCGCCGGGGATTCGCAATGCGCTGGCGGTGGTCAATGGGTTGCCGATGTACGGTAATCCGCTGCCGTGGAAGGTGACGCCGCTCACGCCGAATCTGGGCAAGACGGACGAAACCGACGACATGCGGCCGGGGCTCGGCTGGACGGGTCTCGATCGGTTGCAGGAGTTCGTGCGCCAGGGCGGGCTGCTGATCACGGCCAGCGACAGCACCAGCTTCGCCGTGACGTTCGGATTCACCTCGGGGGTCGGCATCGCGCCCGCGCAGAAGCTCAAGGTGACTGGTTCGGCGCTGCGCTCCAAAACGGTGGATGCGGCCAGCCCGATCGTGTACGGCTATGGCGACAACCTGGCGATCTTCGCTTCGAATCCGCCGGTCTTCACCCTGTCGAATATGGCGGGCGGGGGCGGCGGGCGGCGGAGCACTCCGGAGGAACGCCAGCGGCCGACCGGCCGCGGCACGGCCGACGATCCCGATGTGCCGCAGGGACGGACACCGGCCGACATCCCCGAAGCGCCGCACGCCGAGCCTTGGGAGGCACTGCCGTTAACCGATGCGCAGCTTCGCAATCCGATCAACGTGGTCCCTCCGGCCGCGCGGCCGCG
>PMVV01000355.1 GCA_003166475.1 Bryobacterales bacterium
AGCCGAGAAACCCCCGCATCCCCCTCAAAACAAAGAAAACTGCCCCCAAAACCCCCAAACCCCCGAACCCGCCCATGCTATTCTCATCGTCGAAATGGGACACTCCACTGACAACCCTCCCCTCACCAGCGTCCAGCAATGCGTCGTCGACGCCCTGGCCGCCGGCTCCACCCTCACCGATACCGCCGAAACCTACGGCGTCCACCGCGTTACCATCTACCGTTGGATGAAAACCTCCAAGCCCTTCGCCGCCGCCCTCCACCGCGCCCGCGCCGAATTCGTCCTCGCACGCCGTGACGACCTCCACCATCTCAGCAACCGTGCCTTGGAAACCCTGCTCGCCGTCCTCGACAATCCCAAGGCCTCGCCCGCCGTCCAGCTCCGTGCCGCCATGTTCATTCTGCAACGTCCCCAACTGCCCAAGACCGGCTGGTCCATGCCCGAGCCCGCCCCCGATCCCGACGGCAAGAAGCTCCTCGACTCGGCCATCATCGAACAGGACTACGATAGCCTGCCGGGTCTCTGTAACATCGAAAGGGAAGACCCGGTCGAAGAGGAATCATCCACCGAATCATCAACTTACGAATCAGAACCGCCCGCTCCCGATGCAACCGTCTGCAACCAGATGCAACACGATTTTGAAAACTGCGATGACGTTGCACCCGCCCCCGCCCCGCCCCAAGGGCTGCGCTCTTGTCCCGTGCCCCCTGACGTCCTCAAAGCCCGCAACGATCACCGGAAATACCTTGAGCTTCTCGACATGATTAAATCCATCGAACAGACACCCGTCCCGAAGATCGAAAAGGAAGACTCCCCTGCTGCCACAGAAGCAAATGAAGAAGAAATCCTCGTGTAGGCTGACTTCTGTCTTCTGACTTCTGACTTCTGTCTTCTGACCTGTCAGAATCCGCCCCGTGGCCGATATCCCGGCCGCGACCGCACGCGGTACTTTTTCCCCACGTCGGTCACAATCTCGACGGCGATCTTGCGGAAGCCCTCGTTCGGATTGGGCTGCGGATAGTAGGTAACGGTGTAGGAGTTGCCCAAGTCCTCGCGGATGGATTCGAAAGCCTCCACCTGCTTCTGCCAGGTCTTGGCCCAATAGGCTTTGCCGCCGGTGCGTGTGGCGATGCGCCGGAAGACGCCGCTCGAAATGGGGTCCTTGTTCACCTCGTTGGTGGAGATCACGTAGATGGGGATGCCTTCGTCTTCGGCCACCGCGCGCACATCGTCGGGGGCCACCATGCTGGCGTTGTCCGGCCCGTTGGAGAAGACGATCACCACCTTGCGCCCGGGCACCTTGGCCGCGTCGCGCAGGGTAAGCAGGAGGGCGTTGTAGAGCGCGGTATCGTCCCCGGCCACGGATTTGCGCAGCCCGCCGATGGCGTCGCCGCGGTCCCGCGTCAGGCTGGCGGCGCGGGAGAGATTGCGGCTGAAGGTGTAGACCGCCACGGAATCGGCGCGGTCCAGGCCGCGCACGAAATCGGCGATAGCGTCTTCGGCGTACACGAAGCCGCGGTACATGAAATTGCTGGTGTCGAACAGCACGAAGACGTTGGTGCCCACGAAGGCGTCGGAGTGCAGGTCGATGCCGGGATTGCCGGGCGCTTCGGCGGGCTCGCCGGCGGTCAGCGGACGCGTGCCGCCATCGGCCAACACCTGCATGGGGGGCTTGGCGCCCTCCGCGAAGGTGGCCATCTTTTGCTGGATGCCGTCTTCCAGGATTCTGAAATCCGTGTTCTTCAGGCCGTTGATATAGCGGTTATGGCTGTCGGTGACGGTGAAGCTAAGCACCACCATGTCCACTTTCACGCGGAACACAGGGCGCTGCGCTTCTTGGGCCAAAACCGTAGTCGCTGCTCCTGCTAG
The DNA here is from genome assembly GCA_003166475.1 of Bryobacterales bacterium. Classification (GTDB taxonomy): domain Bacteria; phylum Acidobacteriota; class Terriglobia; order Bryobacterales; family Bryobacteraceae; genus Bog-159. Next base: position 1,870 of record PMVV01000355.1, read on the forward strand.
AAAACCGCGCCGGGATATGAGACCCATGAAACCCCCTTGAACCTCGTACATAGTATCAGTTTGGAGGGCGGGCAATTTTGCCCGCAGCCGCCTTNNGCTGCGGCCAACATTGGCCGCCCCACACATTCTGTCCCACAGTCGCATTAGTTCCCAGCGTTTGTCGGTTGCTGTGGCGCCTGCGCCAGGGCCTGCTGGCGCGACTTGTTGCGCACATCGTCGCCTACTGCGCGCAAGGAGCGGAGCACCGCCGGCCAGTCCTCCAGGTGCGAGGCGAAGATATGCTCCACCAATTTCTGGGTCCATTCAGGGATGCGCAGGTTGAGCTGCGAAGGCTGGACGTTGGTCTCGTCGGCCAGTTCCGCCCAGTACAACGCGTTGGACTCCCAGCTTTCGGCCAGAATGCGGCTGGAATATCCCATCAAAGTCGGGAAGGTGCGCAGATTCAGCAACTCCGGCCGGTAAGAATTGGCCAGCGTAGGTTTGGGCGTTCCGAAAGCGGCCGAGATGGCCGGGTAATTGATCTCGTGCGGCGACTGCGCGGCCAGGCGGCGGATCTCCCCCAGCAGCAGCGAAGGCTCGCGTTTGGTATCGGCTTCCATTCCGGAGGCCATAACGAACAACTCGGAAGGCGTCAGCGTGTTCAGCGCCGCTTTTACGTCGCCGCTTTCGAGCAGCAAGGCCACTTGTCTGACGCGCGCCGGTGGCGCCTGCGCACTCAAGACAGCGAGCGCCTCGCGCCTCAGCGCGGGATCCAGAGCGGATTCGGCCAGCAAAGACTCCGCGTAGCGCATGTGCAGCGCCACCCAATGCAACTGCGAAGGCGTGACGTTCCACCAGCGCGGGATTACAGCGCTCACGATCATCTGCGGCACCAGGTCGCCCCAGATGAGCGCCTGGGTCTGATCCGGCACCAGGAAATTCTGTTCGGCCTCGGCCAGCGCGTAAGGCAGTCCGGCGAGCGAACCCACCAGCCGACCGCCGCCATTGGAAGGCCAGCCCGAACCGAACACTTCCGTGGCGCGCCACGGGTGGTTGGTGCCTTGCAGGCCCAAGAAATCGTGGCTGCGTACGAACAGCGGATTGGTGTAGAGGACTTCCGCTCCCGGTGGCGCGTAGTGGGCGTAATTGTATGCCACCAGCGTGTCGCGCAGGAACGGCGCCAGCAGACCGCGGACCTCCTTCAGTTTCTCGCCCGAGGCCTTATCGAGGGCGGCGTGCAGATTCAGCTTGCGCTCCGCATCGAAGTGCTTATCGGTCCAGTAGCCAAAGGAGAGCGCATTCTTCTCGATGGGGCTCAGGCTGGCGCGCGCCAGCGGGATGCCGGCGATGTGGGATGAGACACGGTTCACCAGCGCCGTGTTCAACTTCTCGCCGCGCCCCAGCGAGTCCGCGTGACTCGCCAGTTCGAAAAGGTCGTCGATGGGGACGATGTGCTGGGCTTCCAAGATGCGCATCATCTCCTGCACCATCTGAGTGTGGGATTCGACGTCGCCGGGAGCCGCAGCGCCCGCCAGCAGGTCGAGGAGTTGCGCTTGCGGTGGACTGCCTGGTTTCGAGCCGGTGGCGGAGAGCAGCAGTGTCACGCCCGCTTGTCCGGCGTCGAACAGCGTGCGATCGTCGTGGACCGCGGAGAACGGGCTAAGCAGGGCCGCGAAAGTCTCGTCGGCTTTGGCCGCGGGCAGGCTTTCCGAGCGGGAGAGAATCTGCCAGAGTCCCACCACGGACTGCATCGTGCCGAGCGTGTCGGCGCGGAGCATAGGATCTTTGATACGGGCTACGTCGTCGGCCGTATCGATGAACTGAGCGATGGATTTGTCGCTGACCGTGGCCGCTTCGTTGAAGATGGCATACTGGCTGCCGTACACGCGGTAGTTGCGCGCCAGCAAGTCCACCGTATCCGGCGTCAAGGGTTTGGAACGGTAGCGATCCAGGTCGCTGACCGCCATGAAGATCTTCAGCGGCTCATTCTCCACGGCCTTGCGCGTGAGGCCGAAGAGGGCTTCGAGCACGTCGTCGGCGTCCTTCCAGGAACTGGCGGCGCGCGTCAGCTTGGCGTCGTACTTGCCTTGCGGATGATTCGCAAACAGGTCCTTCCAGACCTGCAAATTGCCGGGGACGTGCGGCCGGCCATTGGGCTCGATCCACAAGCGGGTGGTCAGCAGCATCATGTCCGCGTTGGAGCGGAAAACGGGGCGCGCCGGTCCCGGGCTGGTCACCTTGCCGCGGATGGCCAGGTAGAAGCGCTGCATGCGCGCGGGCTCGGTCAGGTACTCGCGGACCGGACCGTTGATGCGCGCCAGCGCATCGAAGTAGCTGGCCAGCCAGCCATCGTCCTTGGCGACCAGCTTGTCGAAAAACGTCGCGCCCTGATCCGGCGACGCGCCCGCCAGTTCGGTCCAGGCCGCCACGGTGCGAGGCGCGCCGGGAACCACCGCCTTGCCATCGCGCAGCTCGAACATGCCGCCGAAGAAGTCCAGCACGTGCGCGGTGGCCTTCAGGCGCGGCATCGGAATGTTCTTGCGGAACGCCTCGGCGGTTTCGCGGTCCAGCTTGGAGACGCCCAGATACAGGCGGCACAACGCCGGATCGGAGAGCAGCACGTCGAGGAAACCGCTGGTCTCTTTTTCCTTGGCGGAGAGCCAATAGTCGGAGCCGAACAGCACCGGAACGCGCGCCGGGTGGTAGTCGTAGGTGAACGGACGGTTGGTGCGCAGCGCCAGTTCCAGCGCGGGCAGGGGGAAGCCGGAATCGGTGGTCAGAAAAGCGCGGGTGGCGTTGACCGTCTCCAGGACGACTTCGCTGCCGCATCCGCCGCGCATGCGGAAGCCCAGAATGCGCAGCAATTCGCCGGCGTTGGGCGAATCGCAATTCTCAATCTTGACCACCTTATCGGGCCCGGCCAGCTTTTCGATTTCGCGCGCCTGGGAGAGATAGCGATGGACCAATTTGAGATATTCGGTTTGTTCCAAAGCCTCGTTGCTGTGGGCAGCCTGGAAGCCATTGGTGACCACATTGCGCGCCAGCGCGGGCAGCAGATCGTCGGCCCGCGCATCGCCGGCGATAGCGGCCATGCGGGAGAACGAGCGCACGGGCCCAGGTATTTCGACGTAGGACTGGTCGCCGGCCGGATTGCCGGGCGGCGCAGGCGGAACGGTAGCGGACGCTGAAGCCACTCCGCCGGAGTCGTGGTAGATCTCGAGGGAGCGCACGGCCCCCGCCCGGTCGCCCTGGAGGAATGACAGTTCGGCCATGCGCCGCGCCACGGCGGCGCGCTCGTGGCGATGGGCGGGCTGATCCAGCGCGGCCAGGAGCCTGCCGTAAGCTTCCAAGGCGGCCGGATCGGCGTGGCAGTCGAGGAACTCCGCGTATTCGGTTAGCGCGGCGATATCGTTCGGGGCGCTTTGCGCGGCATGCGCCAGTAAGGTGCGCGCTTCCGCGCCATCCCCCGACGCTTCCAATTGGCGGGCACGCTCCAGGTTCTCACTTCCCTGGAGAGCGAAAGCAAAGACGAGTAGAAATACGATCGAGAGGGCCTTCATCGTGTTCCCCTATCTGTGGTGCTACTTTACCATGTCCGGCGGGCGTATTGTGCCTGGTGGTCGATTAGCTGTGGGGCAGGCCATCGTTTTTCGTGGCCTGCCGGGTTCGAGCACGCTGCGCAGACGACAAACAACGATCGTCTGCGCCACGCTACTACCGCTGCGCGACGATCGCGTCCTGATCGCCCATCCCGCCAGCCACATAGGCCAGCACGCGGAGGTGCGCGCCCACCTGCGCGACCGCATATTCTTGCGTGTGATAGGCGGTGTGGTACCACTCCGGCAGAATCCCGCGCAGCTTCGCCGATGTTTGGAACAGGAACCCCTCGCGGCGCAGGCGTTGCGCGGCGGCAGGATCCAACTGGCTCCAGGCGCGCTCGCCATGCACGGTCACCAGCAGGATTCCGCCGGGGCGTAGAATGCGGACCAATTCCGGCAGCCACAGTTGCTGCAAGTCCGCGGGCAAGTGCGTAAACACAGACACGGCGTAGATCAGATCGAATTCATGGTCCGGAAAGGCGAGCGGCGGCCGCTCCACGTTGACCCGCCAATCCGCGGCCGGCAGATGTGCGCGGCACCAGGCGATAGCTTTCGCATCCACATCGGCGCCGCAGAACCGCGCATCCGGAAATTGCCGCATGAGCCAAAGCAGGGTGCGGCCGCAGCCGCATCCGAAATCCAGAATGGAGTGGAAGTCGGCGATGCGCCTGCCGGCACGGAGGAGCGCCGCCTGGATGTTCTGGCTGGTCTGTTCGCCGACCGCCAGGAACAGGCCGGGGTCGGTGCTCTCGCCGACGCGGTAGCGCAGCAACGCGGGCGGAATAGCAGCAGAGGGAGGATGGCGCAGGTCGGCGTACCAGCAGCGGAGGGAGAGTAGGGCACGGAAACACGGGTAGTAGGCCGCGCGGAGGGCTTGAGTGATGGCGGCGGGGAGCAGCGCTTTCAGGCGTTGAACATAGGGTGGCAAGACATTATTGGTAGCACGTTGGGGGGGCGGCCTGAGAGGCCGCCGCAGGCTGAGAGCCTGCCCCACGTGATCTTAACTACAGTTTATTATAATAATTAAACTATATATAATAAAATGTAGTAAACTTGGGCGTATGAGATCCTCTGGATGCAGTCTGATCGCTATGGGGGCGATGGTCCTGCTTTTCGCGCCGCGCGCCAGTCCGCAAGGCGAGACCACCAGCGCCATCGCCGGACAAGTCGCCGATCCATCCGGTGCCTTGCTGGCCGGCGCAACCGTACGGCTCACGGGCGTAGGCACCGGCATCGAGCGCACGGTCCGCACGGGCGATTCCGGCCGCTTCAGCTTCTCCCAATTGAAACCTGGCGCCTACACGGTGGAAGCCGCCGCGCCCGGATTCGAGCGGCAGCGCAAGCCGTCGATCGCCGCCGCCGTGGGTCGGACCCAAACCGTCGATTTCGTTCTGCCGGTGGCCGCCGCCGCGGGCCAGAACATCGTCGTCACCACGGAAGCGCCGCTGATCAATACCGAGAATGCCAACACCGCTACCACGCTGGCCGCGGAGGCCATCGCGAATCTTCCGAATCCCGGCTCCGATCTCACCTATCCGGCGCAGTTCGCTCCCGGCGCGCTGATCAATACGGCGGGCAGCAGCAACGACTTCGTCGGCGCACAGAACGGCTACGGCAACGTGCAGTTCAACGGTCTGCCCGCGCTATCCAACGCCTACATCGTCGATGGCCTGGAAACCAACGATCCGCTGACCAATCTCAACAGCGGATTGGCGACCAACCTTGTGCTGGGCTTGAACTCCATTTCCGAAGTCACCGTCAACACCACTTCGTACGCGGTCGACCAGGGCCGCTACGGCGCTTCCCAGATCACATACGTGACTAAGTCGGGCACCAATTCGTTCCACGGTAACCTCTATGAGTTGTGGAACGGCTCGAAGCTCAACGCCGCGGACTTCTTCACCAACGCTACGGCCGGCAATCACAAACCGCGCTCCACGGTGAACCATTTCGGCGGCAGCTTGGGCGGCCCCGTGCGGCGCGACCGCCTTTTCTTCTTCACCGACTTCGAGCAGTTGCGCATCGCGCTCCCCATCGTGACCCCGGTCACTTTACCCAGCGCGCCGTTCGCCAGCTACGTGCTGCAGCAACTGCCGCGCGGCGGCGTGGACAGCGTGACGGGCGCAGCCTACCCAGCCCAGCCGCAACTGGTTCCGTTCTATCGCAACTTGTTCTCGCTCTATCGCGGCGCGGGTGGAACGCCGCTGGCTGTGCTGGGCTGCCCCTTGGACGCGAGCGGGGCATCGGCAATCGGCGCCGCCGGTGCGCCTCCCGATGGCAATGGCTGCGCCCTGCGCCGCAGCGTCTCGCAATCGAGCGGCGATCGCGAGCAGGTGGTCACCGAGCGCATCGACTACAACATCAATGCGGCAAATACCACGTGGTTCCGCCTCCAGTCGGATACGGGCCTGCAAGCCGCCTACACCGACGCGATCAATCCGCTATTCAACGCTATCTCCTCGCAGCCGCTCTACTCCTTCGCGGCGGGCTACACGCATATATTCAATTCGCGGCTGGTGAATTACTTCAATCCGGCGTTCTCGTGGTATGCGAGCCTTTTCGGTCCGGCGGATTTCGCCAAGACTCTGGCCGCGTTTCCGATGGTTCTGGAAGGCGTCGGGTCCAACGCTCCCTTCACCGCGCTGGGCGGCCTGGACGATAACTGGGTGCAAGGCCGCCGCGCCACACGGTTCCACGTCAACGACAGTCTCTCCTTCGCCACCGGCCGCCACGACTTCCGGTTTGGCATCAGCTCGCGGCGGCTGCGCATCAATGACTTCGATTTCGGCGCTTACACCACTCCGCTGGTCACTTACACGACGCTCCCGCAATTCATCTATGGCGTGGCGTCCACAGCCACCGAGAGCTTTCCCCTGGCGGCGTCGCAGCCGTTCAACTACCTCAACGTCGACTTATACGCGCAGGATTCCATCAAGCTCGCCCCCAAGCTGACTTGGACGATCGGGGTGCGCATGGCGCACAATTCCAATCCGGAGAACCCGCACGCCGTGATTGCGCGCCTGCCGGGATCGTTCGGGTCGCTGCCGCATGATGTCGATCAGCCGGTCAGCGCGGCCATTGAAACCGGTTTGACGCACTTGTTCCCTGCGACCTCCTGGGCGCTATGGCAGCCGCGCACGGCCATCGCCTGGCAGTTCGCGCCGGGATTCGTTTTGCGCACAGGGTTCGGCGTATTCTCCGACATTCTGCCTGGAAGCGTGGCGGACCTGGTGGGCGCCAACCCGCCGTACGTGAACACCTTTCAAGGCGGTCTGCTGGGATCGGCGGGCGGCCTGGCGATCGCTCCCGGAGCGCCGGACAGCGCTATCGGCGCCACGGTTGCCGCCAACCAGGCGTTCCTGCGCGGCTTCCAGCAGGGTGAGCTATCGTGCGCATCCGCGCTTGCGAATCTCGCGCAATGCCTGCCGCCGGTCGCTTTGAATGCCGTGCCCGATGGCCGCCTGCGCGCCCCGTACTTCCTGCAGTGGAGCTTTGGCATCGAGCACCAGATTGGAAACTCCGGCAGCCTGCGCGCGCAGTATGTCGGCACACGGGCCATCGATCTGCCGTACGAGACGGAGGTGAATGGCTATCAGACTGTTTGTGCGGGCTGCTTCGCACCGTTCCCCTATGGCCAGCCGCCCGACCCGCGGTTCGCGGCCGTGGATCAGCTCTCGACCGGCGCCAACAGTCACTACAACGGATTGCAGCTTACCGCCGAAAAACGCCTGGCGCGCGGTTTGGAGCTGCACGCGAACTACACCTTGAGTCACTGCCTCGACACTGTTTCAAACGGCGGCTTCCTTTCGTTTTCTTCGGCGGGCATTCTATCGCCCCTGCCGGGTGAGCTGCGGCGGCAGTACGGCAACTGCGATTACGATGTGCGCCACAATTTCAACGCCTCGTATGTGTACGAACTGCCCTTTCGGGCGAGTCGTCCTCGGCTGAAGGCGCTGGTGGAAGGATGGCAGATCTCCGGCACGGTGTTCGTGCACAGCGGTCTTCCATTCACGGTCCTGAGCGCGCCTTACAGCGCCAACGGCCACGGCATCGTGCAAGGCAGCGGGCCGCAGTTTGCGAGCGTGGTTCCCGGCGTGCCGCTTTACGCGAGCGGCCCGGTGGCCGGTGTGACGCAGCCGGGCACCATCCAGTGGCTCAACCCGGATGCGTTCGTCTCCGCGGTCGATCCGAGCACGGGCGCCTGTTACGGCGGCGACAGCCCGGCGCACTGCCAATTCGGCGATCTGGGGCGCAATAGCCTGCGCGGCCCGGATTTTGTTTGGAGCGATCTGTATGTGACCAGGCGCTTCCGCTTGCGCGAGGGGCTGACGCTGCGCATGGACGGGCAATTCTTCAACGTGCTGAACCATCCCAATTTCGCTTTGCCGTCGGTGGTGGCGGGGATTCCGGGGCAGCCCGCGACGCAGACGGGCTTCGGGGCGATTATGTCGACCACGTCGCCGCCCACGGGGCTGCTGGGGGTGGGGCTGGGTGGCGACAATTCGCCGCGGATGATCGCGGTGCAGGCGAAGCTGGAGTTCTGACGGAACGGGCCAGTTGTGACTTTACGGGATGTTTTCGACGAAGCTACTTGCCCATGTGCAGATTGTTGTGAATGGCGTACAAGGCCAGTTCCAGGCGGTCGGAGACGCCCAGCTTGTCGAAGATGTTGTGCAGGTGATTTTTCACGGTCTGCTCGCTGATGAACATCTTCTCGGCCATTTCCTTGTTCTTGAAACCCTGCGCCACCAAAGCCACGATTTCGCGCTCTCTTTGACTCAACAGGGAACGCTCGCGCTCGCGGCTGCTGGAAGCCGGCGCCCCGGCGACCGGTGGAAGATCGTCCGCGCCGGTGGCGAACTGCCGCATGACGGCGGCGGTGGTGTGGGAGTCCAGCCAGATCTCGCCCGCATTGACTTTGCGGATGCTCTTGATCAACAGGTCCGTAGCGCTCTGTTTCAAGACGATGCCGGAAGTGCCCAGCTTCATGGCCTGCACGAACTCGTTCTTGTCCTCCGAGGCGGTCAGCACGATGACGCGGGTCTTGTGCTTGCTGGTCTGCAGCCTCTGCAGCGTGGCCAGACCGTCCAGGCCGGGCATCTTGAGGTCCAGCAGCAGGATATCGGGCTCATGCGTTTGGAGCACGTCCAGAACCTGCCGGCCATCCTGCGCCTGCGCCACGACCTCGAAATCCGGCTCCAAAGCGAGCAGGCGGCACAAGCCGTCGCGGAATATGGGGTGGTCGTCCGCCACCACGATGCGAATCTTCCTGGGTTCGGCCGGCGCGGCTAGGGAAGGCGCTTCCTGAGTGCCATCGTTTTCAGGCATATGAGATGCGGTACCAGCTTCATTTTAGAGTCCCACTAGTACTATGTCAATCACATTGCCAAAGGTAAGTCATTTTCCCGGCTGATTTTTCTTGGGCGGGACCGCCCCAGCCAGGACCGGAGATCCGGCTGAAATCGCGTAACAGATTTCCTTATCGGGTTTTGCTATTGTTAGGGACTATGAGCGAAGAATGGGCTGAAGGAGAGTTCCAACGCTTTTGGAAGCGGCTTCAGCAGCTTGGGTTGAACGCCTACGAGTCGCGCTCCTACCTGGTTCTGCTGGGCCACCCACGCTTCAAAGCGCTGGAGTTGGCGGCGCGCGCGCACGTGCCGAGGCAGAAGATCTACGAAGTGCTCGACAGCCTGGTAGAGAAGGGGTTCGCGCAGGTGGTGCAGGAGCGGACCAAGCTGTTTTCGGCGGTGGAGCCCAGCTTGGCGCTGCCCGCCTATATGGCCAGCAAACGCCAGTTCCTGGAACAGGAGTTAACCGATCACGGCCGGGCGAGCGTGGCGTTGATCGACGATCTGAAATCGGTCTATTCGGAAGGGCAGGGAGGTCGCGGCACGCTGGATTTCCTGCGGATCGTCAGCGATCCGGCCCAGACCGCCGCCGAATATCGCCGCATGTTGTCGGAAGTGCGCTCGGAATACATGGAGTTTTCCCGTCCGCCCTACGCGGTCGATCCGCTGGATGAAAGACTGGTCAAGCAGGCGCGCCTGTCCGGCGTGAATTGCCGCCTGCTGCTCGAAGCCGGCACGCTGGACGATACACACCGGCAGAGATTGCAGGAGTACGCGGCTGAGGGCGTCGAGGTGCGGCAGGCGGATTCGCTTCCCATGAAGTTGGCCGTGTTCGATGGACGCCAAGGCATGATCGCCTTGCTCGACCCCGTAATCACCAGGCCAAGCTGGACCTCCGTGGTGTTCGAGCACGAAGGCATGGCCGAGGCGATGACCGGGCTGTTCGAGGATCGCTGGCGGCGGGGAAGAGCGTTGTAGGGCAGGAATTGGAGGGCGGGCAATCTTGCCCGCAGCCGGCTTTTAGCCGGCTTGGCCGCCTGAAAGGCGGCTGCGGCCAAGATTGGCCGCCCTCCAGCGAGAGACTCTACTGGCGATCGAAGACGATCGTCTGTTCCGCTGTCACCGCGCCCGTCATGTGGCGCCGCAGCGTGATCGTTTTACCGTCCGCGGAAAGCGACCAGCGATCCTGGATGGCGGCCTGGCGCAAAGCAAAAACCTGGCTGTCGATCACCAGTTCATCGCCTTCCCAGTGGGCCGTGCTCTTCACCAGATTGCCGCGGACATGGTTTTCGCACTCCTTGCCGTCGATGGTGTAGAGCATGTCGTATTCGCTCTCGCCGCCGCGGCGGAGTTTTTGCGCGATGGTGTCCTTCAGATTCACGCCGTCGAGGCTGATTTTATCTAGCCGGCTCTCGGACACCGGTCCGGTCCCGAAATCGCTTCTGGCCGGATTCATCTTCCAGACGCCGTTCAGGTTCGGCTTGGTTTCGCCATTTGCCAATGCGGAGGCCATAATCAATGGGACCACCATTCGTCTTCGAAGATCGCGCCGCACGCCGATACCCTACTGCTTCTCCAGCACGATCTTCTGATTCGTCTCGCCCATGGGGCTGTTCACGTGCCGCAGGATGGTAAGCGTTTTGCCGTCCGCCGAGAGCGACCAGCGATCCGTTAGCGTCACTTCCCCGCCTTCAAACGATGTCTTGCCGGCGATTGCCAGTTCATCCCCCTCCCACTTGGCCGTCGACTTGATTTGGTTGTCGCGGACGCTGTTGGTAGTTTCCTTGCCATCGGTCGAGTACTTCATTTCGGCGGTCACCTCGCCCATTGGTCCGCTTTGGGTGACGGAGTCTTTCAGGTCCGGATCCTGGTGGGTGATCTTGTCGGTGCGGGCTTCGGGCGCCGGCATCGGTCCGAAATTGCTTTTGCCCGCGTTCAACTTCCAGGTGCCGCTGAAATTGGGCTTGGCCTGCGCCTGGAGCAGTCCGAACGCGGCGGCCAGGAGCGCCACGGAAAACACCCGGCAGGTATGGCTGCGCATGATTCTCCTATTGTTTGTCGAACACCAGCTTGATATCGAAATCGCCGCCGCCGGCGGATATGTGCCGTTGGAGGGTCATGGTTTTTCCGCCATCGGCGAGCGTCCAGCGATCTTTGGCGGTGAAGTCGTTCCCGCCGGACGAACCTTTAGTGTCGGAAACCAGGTCGCCGCCCTCCCACTTGAACGTACTCTTAGCCTCCTCGCCGTCCGGGTGATTCACGCACTCCTTGCCATCGGTGGTGAAGACCAGATCGTAGGTCGCGTCCCCGGTCCCTCCGGTCTGGACCAGATTGACCCTCAGGCTGGGATCTTCATGGGCGATCTTCAGGACCATGCTATCGGGCGGCGGCATGGGGCCGAAATCGGTCTTGCCGGCGTTGATCTTCCAGGTACCGCTGAAGTCGGTTTTCGCCTGGGCCTGAACCAGCCCAAGAGCCAGCGTCAGCAGCGCCAAAGAAAACAGTCCGAACGTGAATTTGCGCACGGAAACGCCCCTATTGCTTGTCGAACACTTCCTTCACGTCGCCCTCGCCCATGGCGCTGGAGAAGTGCGTCGTGACGGTCAGAGTCTTTCCATCGGCGGAAAGGGTCCAACGGGCTTTGGCGGTAAAATCGTTCCCGCCGAAGGATCCCTTGGTGTCCACCGCCAAATCGTCGCCGTCCCATTTCAGCGTGCTCTTGAACTCGTTGTCGCCCATCTTATTTACGCATTCCTTGCCGTCCGTCGTGTAGCTGACGTCGTAAGTCACGTCGCCCCCCATCCCTCCGGTGGAGGCGACGTTGGCCTTCAGGCTGGGATCCTGGTGCGTGATCTTGTCGGTACGGGTGTCGGGCGGCGGCATAGGGCCGAAATCGCTCTTCGCCGCATTGAGTTTCCAGGTACCGCTGAAATCGGATTTGGCCTGGGCCTGGGCGAGTCCAAAAGCCAAGGTCAAGAGCGTCAAAGAAAAGAGTGTGGCAGATTGCCTGATCGTAAAGCTGCGCATGAAGCCTCCTTTTGGAGATGGTAGCAAGGAAATGGCCGGGCGTGCATGAAGAGGACGTGCTCGGGGGGCGGTACGCGACAAAAAAAGCTTGGTAAGCTGCGGCCGATTGCAGCGCAGCCGCAACCAAAAGAGGCGGCCTGAGAGGCCGCCGCAGGCTTAGAGCCTGCCCCACGAAAAACCGGCGCTCGCTGCGCGCGCCTGCTACTCTTCGCGTAACGCCACCATGGGATCGACGCCGGTGGCGCGCCGCGCTGGAATAATCGTCGCGGCGCAGACCACCGCCGCCAGGATCGCCGCCACCGAACCGAACGTGAGGGCGTCGGTGGCGCTCACTCCGAACAGCAGGCTGGCCATCACCCGCGTCAGAGCGGCCGAGCCGATCAAGCCCGCCACGATGCCCACCGCGGCGAGCACCATACCCTGCCGCACCACCAGGCCGAGAATGTCGCCGGGCTGCGCCCCCAATGCCACGCGCACGCCGATATCGTGGGTGCTTTGCGTGACCAGGTAAGACATCACGCCGTACACGCCCACAGCCGCCAGCAACAAGGCGAAGGCCGCAAATGCGCCCAGCATGGCGCTGGCGAAGCGCTGGCGGGCCAACGAATCGTACAGCCGCTCGTCCATCGTGCGGATGTCGTAGACCGGCACGCCGGCATCGACAGCGTGAATCTCGCGGACGATGGCGTTGGCGAGGTCGGCCGGATTCGAGGAGGTGCGCGCCACCAGATACATCCATTGGCTGGGCGCCTGCTGATGCGGGAAATACACAACGATTTTGCTGCCGCTATCGAGGCCATACTGCTTGACCATCCCCACCACGCCGGCGATCGTCAGGGGCTTCTTCGGATCGAACCAGAGATGCTTGCCAATGGGATTGTCGCGCGGCCAGAAACGCTGCGCGAACTGTTCGTCGATAATCGCCACCTGCTGGCCGTCGATGGTGTCGTGATCGTCGAAATAGCGGCCCTTCAGCAAGGGAATCTTCATGGCGCGAAAGTAATCCGTGCTGGCCGTCCGCAAGTCTACTTGCAATTCCTGGCCCGGCGGCGGAGTGTAGCCCTCCACGTTGATGCCGCCCCATCCTACCCCGCCGGTGAGAGGCAGTGGCGTCACCAAGCCTTGCGCCATCACTCCGGGCAGATGGCCGACGCGATCGCCGATTTCGCGATAGAACTGGGCGACCGCTTTGCCATCGCGATACTTCGGGCGGTTGGTCGCCATTTGCATCGAAAGCACGTGATCGGCCGCGAATCCCGGCGGCACGTTCTGAAGCCGCACAAAGCTGCGGATCAGCAGTCCCGCGCCTATCAGAAGCATCAGTGAAAACGCCAGTTCGCAGATCACCAACAGGCCGCGCAGCCCATGCCGCGCGACCAACAGGCCGCTATCGGTCTGCCCGCTGCGTCCGCCCGACTTGAGAGACGTGTTCAGGTCCAGCTTGATAGCGCGCCACACCGGGGCCAGCCCGAATAGAAGCCCGGCCACCGCGGAGACCCCGAAGGTGAATAGCAGCACGGAGCCGTTGATGGAGATCTCGTCCAGCCTGGGAATGTTGCCGGGATTGATGGCGCGCATCAGGCGAAGGCTTGCCTGCGCAATTGCCAGGCCGGCCGTGCCACCCAGCACCGCCAGCAGCAGGCTTTCGGTCAACAACTGCCGCGCGAGACGCTGCCATCCCGCGCCCAAGGCCGTGCGGATGGCCACTTCCTTCTCGCGCCCCGCCGCGCGCGTCAACAGCAGATTGGCGACGTTGGCGCAGGCGCTCAGCAGGACCAACGCCACCGATCCGAGCAACACCAGCATGGCGCGCCGCACGTCGCCCACCACCTGGTCGAGCAGCCCGACCACCGTCATGCCGAAGGTGCGGTCGCGCTTGTCCTTCTGACGGATGCGGCTGGCGATGATATCGATATCGGCTTGCGCCTGCTGAACCGTCACGCCGGGCTTCAGCTTCACGATCAGGTTGTAATTCTCATCGCCGCGCCGCTGGACCGCGTCCGCGCCCAATGGGAAGGGAAGGAAGATGTCCATTTTGTCCATGGGGCCCTCGGCCGGCATCACTTCGGAGTTGAGCCGGAATTCGGGCCGCAACACTCCGGCCACGGTGCATTGGTTTCCGCTGAGCGTAATACTGCGGCCGATGACCTTGGCATCGGAGTTGAACAGACGTTTCCAGAGGTTGTAACTAAGGATGGCGACCTGCGGCTTGCCTGGTTTGTCCTCTTCGGGAAGCAGCAGGCGGCCCAGCAGCGGCCGCGCGCCCAGCATGTGCAAAAGACCGGACGAGGTGAGCATGCCGTCGACCCGCTCGGGTTGGTCGAGTCCGGTGAGCGTGAAGCTGGTGAGCCGCGAAATGGACATCTCCTCGAACGAGTGGTTTTCGTTTTGGATGTCGATGTACTGGCCCGGCGACGGCCAGTCGCGGTAGATGCCGATACCCGGCGAATGCAGCCATACGGCGGCCAGCCGTTCCGGCTGCGGATAGGGCAGCGGACGCAGCATAAGCGCATCCACCGCGCTGAAGACCGCCGAATTCGCGCCGATCCCGATCGCCAGGGACAGCACGATCACGAGGGTCATGCCGAAGTTTTTGCGCAGCATGCGCAGCGCGTAACGGAAATCCTGTAACAATGAGTGCATGATTCAATACTATGACGCGCCAGCGCGATTATTGGTGGGGGCCAAAGACAATGCATGCAAGCGGAACATTTGAAGTGAAGCTGACTCCTCAGCCGGGGGACGAGCAAGCTCCAGGCGTCGGCAGGATGGCCATCGAAAAACAGTTCCGTGGCGATCTGGAGGCCGTGAGCCGTGGGCAGATGCTGGCCGCTGTAACCAGCGTGAAAGGCTCAGCCGGTTATGTCGCGATCAAGCAGGTCACCGGAGGTTTGCACGGCCGCAGTGGCGCATTCGTGCTGCAGCACAGCGGCACGATGACGCGCGGGACGCCGCAGTTGCTCGTCAGCGTGGTGCCGGATTCCGGCACCGGGCAGTTGGCGGGTCTGGCCGGCACGCTGACCATCACTATCGCGGACGGAAAGCACTCGTACGATTTGGAGTACACGCTGGGGGAAACGCGATAAGACGGTGGGGCGGGCGGAAACCAGGTCGGAGGGCGGGCAATCTTGCCCGCAGCCGGCTTTTAGCCGGCTTCTGGCAGCCCTCCAATTTCAATAACTTACGGTGAGTTTTCGACCGTGTGGCGGGTCTCCAGCCCCGCCGTTCTCTCCAGAAACCCACCCACCCATTGATTCTGCGGAGTGCGGGGCTGAAGTCCCGCGCGGGATAAATCCCGCCCCCCAGGACCTTGAGTCCCGCCCCACCAAGACTGTCAGGGCGAACGCAGTATCCATGCGGCCGCTTCGGCGAACGTTGCCAAGCCGCCTGCGCCCACCAGCACCTGAGAGCAACCGGCGCTTCGACCGGCTATCGCATCGACATCGCGATCTCCCACCATGAAGCACCGCTGGGCTTCCATGCCAAACTCGCGCATCGCCCGCAGCAGCAACCCCGGCGCCGGCTTGCGGCAATCGCAGGCGTCCGCCGCCGAATGCGGGCAATAGTAGATGCGCGAGATGGTGACGCCAAATGGCGTGAGCAGGCGAAACAACGCGGCATTCACCGCGATGAATTCGCGCGTGGAGAAGTAGCCGAGACCGATGCCTTGCTGGTTGGTGACAATGACCAGCCTGTAGCCGGCCCGCTGCAATTCGGCGAGTCCTTCTCCCACGCCGGGCAACAACTCAGCCTCGCGCGGATCGCTCAGGTAGGGGCTGTCCTTGAGCAGGGTGCCATCGCGGTCGAGAAACACGATCCCCTTGGCTGGCGCGTCGTTCGGCGGGGAAGGTGGCGCGAGCCGCTCCACCGCCAGGATGCGCTCCACGATCTGGCTGGTACTGACCTGGTGGCTGACCGGTATGGTGACGACTTGGCCGCCATACGCCATCACTGCGTCCGCCGAATGCAGTTGGCGCGTGCTATAGTCGCCGCCCTTGATATAGAAATCCGGCTTCCAGCGCTGAATCTGCGCCAGGGGCCGCAGGTCGTTCAGGATCGTCACCGCATCGACCGATTCCAGCGCGGCCACCACGCTCATCCTCTCCAGTTCGGAGCAGATAGGCCGGTGGGGGTCTTTGTATTGGCGAATCGACCAATCGGAATTGACCGCGACCAGCAGCGCATCGCACCGGCCGCGGCTGCGCGCCAGGTAATCCACGTGGCCGGCATGCAGCAGATCGAAAGCGCCGCAGGTGTATCCGAACTTCCGGTTGGCGCTGCGTAGCGCGGCTACCCAGCCATCCACCTGGTCATTAGTGAGAATCTTTGTCATGCGGAGACGCCGCGCTTGCCCCGGCGCAGACCGGCCATGGCCTTGGCGAGTTTCTCGCGCGAGATAGCCACGGTGCCGGATTCGCCAACCGCGAGGCCCGCCGCCAGGTTCGCCAGCCAAACGGCGTCGCCGAGGGGCGCTCCCGCCGCGAGCGCTACCGCCAGTGTAGCCAGGGCGGTATCGCCGGCGCCTGTCACGTCGTAGACTTCGCGGGCGAAGCTGGGAAAGTGCTCCTCCGGCATTTCCTCCGTCTGGGGCCGCAGCAGCGTCATGCCATCTTTGCCCTCGGTAACGACAATGGCCGTCGAGCCGGCGAGGCGCAGCAATTGCCGCGCGGCCTGCATGGTTTCTTCGTGCTGGCGGGCGGGCAACCCGGTGAGCAGGGCCAGTTCGCTCCGATTCGGCTTGAGAACCGTAGCGCCTCGATAGCGCTCGAAATCGGAGCCCTTCGGATCGACCACTACCGGCTTACCGTGGCGCACGGCAGCGGCGATAATCCCCTTGATTACGGGAGCGATCGCAAAGCCTTTGGCGTAGTCCGATACCAGGACGGCATCCACGCGCGGCATCAGACGCGCGGCGCGCTTGACCACCTCATCGGCCAAGCTGGCGTCGATCGGCGATGTATCTTCCTCGTCGATGCGAACGATTTGCTGGTCATGCGCCACGATGCGCAATTTCACCGTGGTGGGGCGCCCCGCGACGATCGAGAGGCACGCGCAATCGATGCCGCGCTGGGACAGCATTCCGCGCAGCTCCGCGCCCGCTTCGTCCTGGCCTGTGACGCCGAAGAGAGTCACGCGCGCGCCCAGCGCCGCCACATTGCATGCGGTATTCGCCGCGCCGCCTGGAACGCCGAACGCGCCGACCTTGCGCACGATGGGCACCGGCGCCTCGGGCGAGATGCGATCCACGTCGCCCGACCAATAGCGGTCCAGCATCAGATCGCCGGCGACCAGCACACGCCTGCCGGCAAATGCGGCGACAGCCCTGGCGATGGCGGCGTTTGGCCTCATGCAGGCGATGGTAGCAGAAAGGCGGGAGACAGAAGACAGAAGTCAGAAGTCAGAATTCCGCCTTCTGTCTTCTGCATTCTCATCTCGGCATTTGCGCTACGCTCAGTACATTGCCGTCCGGATCTTTGAACCACGCTACTCGCGCGCCTGCGTGTACGGCGGCCACGCCGGGACCGCTCGGCGAAGTCCAGATGCCCATCTCGTCCTGGTCCTTCATCCAGGGATAGCGCTGGAACTCGACGCCGGCGCCCCGGAGATCCTTCACCGTTGCCGCAATGTCCTCAACCTCCCAGCCCAGCACGGTGAATTGCGGCGGCGTCCAGTCGGGCACCGGCGTGACGCGCAGAGTAGTTCCATTGGCGTCAAACACCATTGCGAATTGATCCTCGCCCATCAACTGCAAGCCCAGCGTATCGCGATAGAACTTCCTGGCGGCGTCGCGGTCGCGGACCGCCGCAAAAGCTACGATTTTCTGTTTGCCCAGCATCATTCCCTCCCTATTTTGTGCTATCCGTTCGAATATAAATGGCTTCGTAGGCAGTGGTCCACGTCTTACCGGAATCCGCGGACTTTCGCCGCCATACCTTGACCCGATTGGCGCCCTCTCTGGCGATGTCCATGCATGCACGTGGCCGTGGTTATCGACGTTGAGCTGCAGCCAGCGTTTGTCTTCGGCACTGTACGCATGCAGGTCCCTGGCGCTTCCGCTCCCCAGACCGTGCCCATGGCAAACATCGCGACAACCCGCCGCAACCCGCTCACATTGCCCATCACCACAGTCTGGACCATTCGAGGCTCTGTCGTAAGGCCCGCTGTGCGTCATAATATATCTCTCATGCGACAAGGCCTCAGCGACTATTACGATCCCAAGGCCGGCACATCCATTTCCACGCTGGCCTACGAGTATCCCCCGGCTTTCCACGTGCCGGAGCACGCCCATGGCGCGGACCAGGTAATCTACGCCACGCGCGGCGTGATGGAGGTCTCCGTGGGCCAAAGTTTCTGGCTGATCCCTCGGCAGTTCGCCATCTGGATTCCAGCTCGGACCATGCACTCGATTCGCATGCCCGGAGCGGTGTCGATGCGCACGCTCTATCTGCGGCGCGGCCTTGCGCCCCGGTTGCCCGCGACGTGCACGGTGCTGCACGTGACTCCGCTGCTGCGCGAGCTGATCGTGGAGGCAGTCCGGATCGGTCAGCTCCGCACACGCAACCGCCTGCGCCGCGCGCTGCGGGATCTGATAGTCGTCCACCTCGAAGGCGCATCCTCGATTCCCACATTCCTCACCCTGCCCAAAGACCCGCGCGCGCTGGCGGTGGCCCACGCGCTGATCGCCAATCAGGCGGACAATCCGTCGCTCGACTCGCTCTGCACCGCCGCCGGCGCCAGCGTGCGGACCATCGAGCGGGCGTTTCGCAGCGAGGTCGGCGCCGATTTTGCAACATGGCGCAGGCAAGCCCGCCTGATGAAAGCCGTGGAACTGCTGGCCGCGGGCAGCCTGGTGAAGCAAGCGGCCTTCGCGACCGGCTACCGGCAACCGAGCGCGTTTGTGGAGATGTTTCGCCGGACCTTCGGGGCCACGCCCAAAGCATGGGCAGCAGCGCTCGGGGGCGGCGGCAAGCCCGCATGAAAATCGCAAATTCGGTCAAGACGCGTGCGGCGCGGGGAATTATGCTGTGAGCATGAAGACCAATGCAGCTCGCGCTCCGATCGCGAAGCTCGATCTTTACCAAATCAACAAGACGGAATACGCGACACCCCGTAAGCCCGTGCTCCTGCGCATTGCCAAAGCAGCTTATTTAGGAATCGCAGGACGCGGCAAGCCCGGCGGAGAGGCTTTCGAGCAGGCCATAGGGGCTCTTTACAGCGTCGCCTTCACCATCAAAATGGCCAGTAAGTTTGCGGGCCGGGATTACGGTGTCTGCAAGTTGGAAGGGCTGTGGTGGGTGGACTCGGGTCATACGCTCATGACCGAACCGAAGGACCAATGGCAGTGGCGGCTGTTGATCCGGACTCCCGATTTTATTGGCAAACGCGAGATTGAGGCCGCGCGGAAGCAACTCGCGGCGAAGGGCAAAGGGCCGCTCTTCAAAGAGGTGGAGTTGACCACCCTCAACGAAAACCAGTGCGTGCAGATGCTGCATATCGGAGCTTACGACCGGGAGCCGGAGAGCATCGCGCAGATGGAAGCTTTCGCCGCCGCGCAAGGCTACCGGTTCGACGGACTGCACCATGAGATTTACCTGTCCGATCCGCGCCGCGTTGCGCCGGAGAAGCTGCGGACTATTTTGCGGATTCCTGTCGCCCGCACAGAATAGGGGCGGGTCTGGAGACCCGCCGCAGGCGTGGACGCCGGACGCCCGCCCCACGATGCTGGACTGGACTAAACTGGTCTGGTGGCGCGCCAGGCGACCTGGGACGATTATCAACTACGAGTTGGACTGGCGATCCAACATCTCGAGCAACACCTGGACGACGATTTGTCCCTGCCGGAACTGGCGGACGTCGCCAGCTTTTCTCCATTTCACTTTCATCGCATCTTTCGGGCGCTCACCGGCGAAGGCGTGGCGGAGCGCGTGCGCAGGCTGCGTCTGGAACGCGCGGCGGCGCGGCTGCGCAACACCAGCCGGTCCATCCTGGAGATTGCGCTCGAAGCCGGCTACCAGGCGCACGAATCTTTCACACGCGCGTTTGAGGCCGCCTTTCACACGTCGCCCAGTCACTATCGCACGGAACGGAGCGCGCTCGCGCCGTCAATCGCTCCCGGCAATCCGGTGGAGACGGCGGCCCGCATGGAGCACATCGGGCCGCTGTGCGTGATCCGGCTCAGGCACGCCGGCCCTTATGGCGATGTCGGACAGACCTTCGAGCGGCTAGCTGCCTGGGTGGGATCGCACGGACTTTTCGGCCCTTGGACGCAGGGTCTGGGCATTAGTTACGACGACCCGGAAGTCACTCCGCCGGAATACCTGCGCTACGATGCCGCCTTCACGGCGCCGCGCGCGGTGCAGGGCGAGGGCGAAATCCAGGGCCTCGAGCTGCCCGCGCGCGATTACGCGACGGCGATCCACAAAGGTCCATATACAGGCCTGGCCGTGGCCTACGCCGGCCTGATCCGCTGGTGGCTGCGGCATGGGGATGGCGAGATATCCGACGCTCCGGCGCTGGAGTTCTACTTGAATCAGCCGGGCCACACCGCGCCCGAGTCACTGCTCACGAAAATATGCCTGGCTGTCGCCAGATGATTTACGGAGCGTCGCTGGTATCCTTAACCAAGAGGGTTGCACATGGCTCGCTGGACAGTTGTTCCGCTTTTTTCCCTGTGTCTGCTCCAGGCACAGGAACCCGCCCCGCCGCCGGCCACGGTATTCAGCGTCAGTACCACGTTGGTGCAGATTGACGCGGTGGTCACCGATTCGAAAGGACTGCAAGTCACCAATCTGAAGTCCGACGACTTCCGGGTCCTGGTGGATGGCAAACCGCAGACGATTACGAACTTCTCCTACGTTCATCTGGACTCGCCGGACGTGAACCTGCCGAGCCTGTCCCCGCAGGCGCTGCGCAAGCCGCTCGCCTCCGCCAATCCGGCGGATGTGCTCAAACCAGAGGATGTGCGCCGCAGCATGGTGCTGGTGGTGGACGATCTGAGCCTCTCGTTCGAGAGCATCGACTCGGTGCGGCGGACCCTGCGGAAGTTTATCGACGAGCAGATGCAGCCCGGCGATCTGGTGGCTCTCTGGGAGACCGGACGCAGCAACAGCGTCTTCCAGCAATTCACGTCGGACAAGCGCGTGCTCCAAGCCGCCGTCGAAAATCTGCGCTGGAATCCGGTCGGGCTGGGCCTGGTCGACCCATTTGCGCCCGCGCACGCCCGCCGCCCGAGTGCCGGCCCGCGCACGGGCGCCCTCGAAGCGCCTCGGGAACGGCGCACGGACGAGGCCAACGAACGAGCCTATATCCGGATGAACACCACCATGGGCGCGTTCGACACTTTAGGGCAACTTATGGATGAGCTGCGCCCTGTGGGCGGCCGGAAGGCGGTGGTCTTCTTCTCGGATGGCATCGACCTGCCGGGGGTCACGCTTCCCGGCTCTCCACTCCAGACATTTCGCAACGACGAATTGATTACCAGGTTTCACCGCCTGATCGACAAAGCCAATCGTTCCGGCGCCGTGGTCTACACCGTAGATGCGCGCGGCTTGGTGTATCTGGCGCCGGAACAACTGGATGCCCTCGGGCTGTCCCAACAGGGGCTGCTGCAGCTTGCCGAAGATACGGGAGGCTTCGCCACCGTGAACGGCAACGGTTTGAGCGATGCCATGCAACACATCGAAGAGCAGCAGCGGGGATATTATCTGATCGGATTCAAGGCGCCGGAAAACATCGGCACAGGGAATGCGGCGTCCAAGCCCGACTACCATTCGATCAAGGTAACGGTGAACAGCCCCGGCCTGCGGGCGCACTCCCGTTCCGGATTCTTCGGCGAGACCGACGAAGCGTCGCGGCCCAAGTACGCGACGCGCCAGGCGCAGATGGTGGCGGCGGTCCAGTCTCTCTTCAATAAGTCGGACTTGCACGTACGCATGACGGCTCTGTACCGGCGCTCCGGCAAAGGCCAGACCGTGGTGCATAACCTGCTGTATGTCGATCCGCGCGATGTGACTTTCCGCACCGATCTCTACGGTATCCACTATGCGGCGCTCGATGTGGTAATCCTGGCTTCCGGTTATGGCGTCGATCCGCTGGCCGCGCTCAGCCGCCATATCGCCATCGACGCCGACGACGACAAGCTGAAGCGGCTGCAGAAGAACGGGATGCTATTCGCTTTGGATGTTCCGGTGAAACAGGCCGGCCCCTACCAGGTGCGCGCCTGCGTTCTGGACAGCGCGTCGCGCGCCGCCGGTTCCGCCGGACAGTACCTCGACATTCCGGATATGAAGAAGCGGCACATCGCCCTGACGACGCCGCTGATCGACGACGCTTCCGCGCCGGGCGAGACCCGCTTCAACGACGTCTCTTCCGCCCTGCGGGAGTTCCGCGCCGGCAGCCGTCTGGCGTTCGCATTCCGCATCGAGACGGACAGAGATGGCGGCACCGTTCGGCCAGGCAGATTCGATCCGCAAATCCAGCTCTATCGCGATCGCACGCCGGTCTTGAACAATCCGGTTTCAATCGCTGCCGTGCCGGGCGAAGACGGGCGCGCCGTGCATGGAGAATTGCGGCTGAGTACTTCGCTGCCCCCGGGCCAATACTACTTGCAAGCCATGGCGACAGATCGCGGCGGCAAGACTGAGCGCACGGCCAGTTCGTGGATTGAGTTCCAAGTCGTGGAGTGAACGGCGTCAGCCGGCCGGCTGCAGCGCGGCTTGCAGCAAGTCACCCACTTTCAAATACGCTGCCCACCGGCGCAGATACTCGCGGTCGAGGCGCTGCCGTTGGACAGCGGCGATGCCAAGTACATCGTTCCATTGCCGCTCGGAAACCTCGCCGCCGGCGCGGTACCAGACCAGCTTCATGAGCAGCGTATCTTCGGCGGTGGCTACGGGCACGGCGAGCGTCCCGGCGCCGAGTACGATGTCTCCGATCTCACGCCGCGAAAACTGCGCTTGCTGGAATGCGTCGGCAGATAGCGGGAAGATATCGAACTTATAGCTGCTGGCGAAATGGATCAGGTTGAAGGAGCGCCCGGATTCGAGCGCGTCGCGCATCATGCCGGCATCCGCATAGAACTCGCCGCCCAGATCCTGGATAAGGCGCGCGATCTGTGCGGGATGGATATCCGCCACCAGGTCTACATCCAGGGATGTGCGGTAAACTCCATGAATGCCGCTGGCCATCGAGCCGCCGATCAGATAGGGAATCGCGCTACGGCCCAGCGCGTCGACCAATGCATGCAGCGCCTGCCCAAAGTCGCTCACGCGCCCGCGCTCTCCGGGTCCCATCCGTAGACCCGTATCATGGTCTCGCGATCCAGGTGGCGTGAAGCGGTGCGCAGGAACACCTCGCGCTCGCCAATGCCGGGATGTTGCCGGCGTATCTCGGCCTCGGCCGTCTCAAACACCATGCGGGTCAGGCTGAGCATCCCCTGCACTTTCTCGGATGCGGTCATCCGCCGCTGGCATTCCAGGAACACTTCGAGCGCTCGTGGATCGGTATCGGAATACCAGTCGGACCGCGGCATCATGCTAATGGTACAACGCCGTGTGGACGCAAAAAAGCCGCCGAGCCCTGGGGACTCGGCGGCGGAGAGAACGAGTCTTCTTAGGCCTTTAGTGTCCTTGGCCAGACAGGGACAGCCCTTGCGGGCTACCCACGCTGGAGTCGAATAACCAGTAGGTTGCCGACTCGCTTCCCACCAAGGAAGGAGTGAAAGTCACTGTAAACGTGCAGGTACCGCCCGGCGGAATTGTCCCGCCGCAAGGGGGCTCGCCCGCGTTGGAGACGAAGTCTGTGTTATTGGCGCCCGTAATGCCCCCGGCGGTGGCAGTCACCGTAGTTGGGCCTACGTTGGTGATGACAGGCGTGCCGTAGACCGGAGTCCCGACAGCCACTATGCCGAAGTTCATCGGCGATGGACTGAACTTGATGTACGTACCAGTCCCCGCCAATGCTACGGTCTGCGGGCTGGTGACATCGCTATCCGTTACCGACACGGCGCCTGTCACATAGCCGCCGGTGGTGGGCTTGAACTCGACGTAGATCAGGCAAGTGGCATTAACGGCCAGGACTTTGCCGTTGGTGCAGGTGGTGCCGGTAGAAGTTAGAAACGGGCCGCTGACGGATACGGCCGGCGTGCCCAAAGTGAGCGCGGCGGCGGTTTTGTTGGTGAGCACGATCCGCGTAGAACTGCTGGCGATGCCCACGGTTTGCGCGGCAAAGCTCACCGAGGCCGGAGCAAAGCTAACATTGCTGGTGCCGGTCCCGGTTACGCCTACCAGTTGCGGACTGGTGGGATCGTTGTTGTTAATCAGCAAAACGCCTTTCTTCGCCCCGGTGCTTTGCGGGTCGAAGGTCAGGCCGACGGCACAGGTTGCGGAGGCCGCCAGGGCACTGCCCGAAGCGGGGCAGGTGTTCGAGGAAATGGCGAAGTCAGTGGTCTCGACCAAACTGATCGCCCCCATGGTGACGCTGGTTTTGCCTTTGTTAGAGACGGTCACGCTGTGGACGGTACTGGCGGTTTTCACCAACTGATTGCCGAATATCACCGGCGCGCCGGTGATGGAGATGGCGCTGCCTGTGCCTTGCAGGGCGATGGTTGTGGTGCCATTGAAGTAGCCGTTGTCCTCGATGGTGAGAGTACCCGTCTGCGTTCCCGAGGCCGTGGGCTTAAAGTAGACGTAGATCGCGCATGTCTGGCCGTTCGTCAGGCTGGCCGGGCAGTTATCGGCCTCTTCGAAAGCGCCAGTCACCAAGACAGTGGTGATGGTCAGCGGTCCCACCGCGCTCAGCGTCAATGCCTGCGGCGGGCTGGTGGAGCCGATGGTCAGGAGACCGAATGTAAGGCTGCTGGAGGAAACACCCAGTCCAGCGAAAGCGGAGATGCCCCGGACACGAAGATTTAGCTGATCGGCCACTAAGAAGTTGCCAGAGGCATCCTCGAAGATTCCGATGGGGTAGTACAGTTCCGCGTTGCCGGCGGGTCCGCCATCGCCGCTGTAGCCGGCCGTGCCGTCCCCGGCGATCGTGGTCATAATGCCGCTCGGGCTGACCCAACGCACCCGCTGGTTGTAGGTATCGGCGATGAACAGGTTGCCGTTGGCGTCCACCGTTATGTCCTGGGGGATGTATAGCGAATTCTGGGTGGCTACGCCATCGCCTGTGAAGCCGCTATTGCCGTCGCCGGCCACTGTGCTAATGTTGCCGGTGGACGCGCTGACCATGCGGATGCGATTGTTTTGGGTGTCCGCGATGTACACATTGCCGGCGCCATCCTCCACCACGGCCTCGGGATCGTACAACTCCGCGTCGGCCGGCGGACCTCCGTCCCCCACGTAACCGCAAGTGCCGTCGCCGGCATATGTCGTGATGGTGCCGCCGGAAGCCTTGCGGACGACGCAGTTATAAGTATCGGCGATGAACACGTTGTTGTGGCTGTCCACGAACACGTTGAAGGGGTAATTCAGTTTGGCGGCGGCCGGAGACCCGCCGTCGCCCGCATACCCGCAGTTCTGCGGTGTGCCGGCGAACGTGCTGATCGTCCCGGCGGGGCTCACCTCCCGGACGATGCAGTTGTATGGGTCGGCGATGTAGACATTGCCGAAACTGTCGCGGGCCAGGCCGGCTGGGGAATTCAGCTCGGCGGTGGTGGCGCTTATGCCATCCCCGTTATATCCTTGCACGCCGGTGCCCGCGAAGAGATTCACGAGATCCGTGGACTGTACTAATTCGCGCACGAAAGAGTTACTCAAATCCGAGACGAAGACATTGCCGGATGGGTCTTTCATCGCGGCGAAAGGGTTGTAGAGCACTACGCCCTGCGGCGGCACGCTGGAGACGGGCGTCGGCATGCTGGCGCTGCCGTTGCCGGCAATCGTGTTGATGTTGCCGCCGGAGGGGAACATGCGGACGCGATCGTTGCCGTTGTCGGCCACATAGACAGAGGCCCCTGTGCTAGTGACCGCAACGCCGAAAGGATTGTAGAAGCAGGCGCTGATGGCGGGTCCGCCGTCGCCGCAGAAGGAATACCCCAGCAGGGCGTTGCCTGCGATGGTGTTGATATTGCCGCCGACGCCGAACTGGCGAACTACATTGGCTTGTATGTCAACCAGGGTTACAATGTCGACGCTCCCATTGACCGTTACGGCTACCTGGCCGACCAGGTCGAACGAGGCTTGGGTGGCCGGACTGCCGTCACCGCCATAGCCAGATGTGCCGTTTCCCGCAACGGTCGTAATATTCCCCGTTGAGGCGGCGACTTTGCGAATACGGTAGTTGCCAGGATCGGAGATGAACACATTGCCGGAAGGATCGACCGCCACGCTGATCGGGTTATACAGGGTCGCGCTGGTGGCGGGGCCGGCATCGCCGCTGAATCCGCCGGTTTGCGGGGTTCCCGCGTAGTTGCTGATAGCGCCGGTCGCCAGGACAACCTTGCGAATCAATTGATTCGATTGGTCGGCGATATAGAGGTTGCCGGAGCCCTCTGCCAGACCGGCCGGGAAGTACAGGTAGAAGTTGGTGGCGGGCGCGCCGTTCCCGTTGTAGGCGCACTCGGCGGCCTGACCGACGATCGTGGTGATCGTGTTGGTGGTGTCCACCTTGCGGATGACGCAATTGTTATTGTCTGAAATGTAGACGTTGCCCGAGGGATCCACGGCCACGCCCGCAGGGTTGTTCAGGAGGGCATTGGCCGCGCCGCCCGAAACGCCATCGCCGGCATATCCGGGAAGGCCCGTACCTGCCACGACGGTCAGGGTTCCGCTGGTCGAGACCTTAAAGACACGGTTTTGGCTGCCAGCGGCTATGTAGAGGTTCCCTGCGGCATCCAAGGTGAGCTCGAAAGGCTGGTTGACGTCCGCATCGATGGCGGGCATGTCGTTGGGACCGCCGCCGATGGCGGTGGTGATGATGTTCTGCTGGGCCAACGCGGGCAAGCCGAGTAAGGGGAGAGTCAGCAGCAGGGTGAGAATCGTTTTAGTGTGGCGCATAATTTTGTCCTGGAGATTTTCTTAACGTTTCCTCTTCTACTCGGCGGCCGGCGGGCGGGCCGCCCGCGGTGGCATCACCGGTATGATGGGGAGGCGGCTCAACTGCGCCCATCCCTGGATCGTGTGCCCGTCTTCGCCGCTGTATCCGACAAACACGCGCGGCTGTGTGCGGGCGGACCACCGCTGGTACTCATCGCGCGCGATGGTCAGTTGTTGGCTGACGACCACGTCTTTGCCGCTGCGCCAGAGCTTGATGGGCGCGAAGCTACCCAGTACTCCCGGTACGGGATGCGGCGCGCGTACCGTTACGACGGCCTGTTTGAGGTCCGCGCCGCTATAATTAAAGAGTTGCAGCGTGAGTGTAAGTTCCACCTGGCCGCTTTTTTCGGTTGCATTTGTGAGGCTGTAGTGTCCGGCGAAGTCGCGCCCGTCTTTGGCGCCGGCCGGGCCGGTGAATAGGACCGATAGAGCGAACAGGGCAAGAATGCCCGCCCGCGAAAAGCTCGTTAGTCGCATGATCCCTCTGTGGAGTGGTTGTTTTATCGGCGAACGGAAGACGCTCGCCTGTTCACCTTAAAGGCGCAAAGCGGCGTACAAACCCGCCACGGAAGTGAAGAAAAGGTAAAATATAAGCAAAGTCATGCTCGATGAAAGGGCCGCGCCTGGCGACATCACCCGATGCCTCCAGGATTGGCGCGGCGGCGACGAGGAGGCCCTCTCTCGTCTGACCGCCGCCGTGTACCGGGAATTGCGCCGTCTGGCGTCTTTCCTTTTCGCCGCCGAAAGCGGCGATCGAACTCTGCAGCCAACCGCCCTGGTGCATGAGCTCTATTTGCAGCTTCCCGGCGTGCAGCACCTGGATTGGCAAAGCCGCGCCCAGTTCCTGAGCGTCGCCGCCAGGATGATGCGCAACATCCTGGTGGATCACGCGCGCAAGAGGCACGCCGCCAAGCGGGGCGGAGGCGCGGCGCCGGTGATCGTCGATCCGCCAGCCGAAGATCCGGCGCTGAAGTCCGATGTGCTGGTGATCAACGACGCCCTGGATCGCCTGAGCGAACACTATCCGCGGCAGTCGCGCGTGGTGGAGTTGCGCTTCTTCGGCGGCTTGACCACCGAGGAAACCAGCGAGGTGCTGAACGCCACCGGCGTAGAATGTTCGCTGCGCACCGTGGAACGCGATTGGACCTTCGCGCGGGCCTGGCTGCAAAACGATTTGCAAAATGCCATCGGACCAAGCTGACACATTCTGGGAGCGCGTGGAGCAACTCTTCCAGGAGGCCTCGGACCTGGAAGCCGCAGCGCGTCCGGCGTTTCTCGCCGATGCCTGCCGCGGCGACGAGCGATTGCGCCAAGCTGTCGAGGACCTGCTCCGCGCCTCTACGGAAGCCGCGGCCAACCCGCTCTGGCAGGAACCGGCCATGCACAACGAAGCGCGGTTCCTGGCGGCCAGCGACGAAGCCACCACGCTCGACCGCTACCGGCTCCTGGAACGCATCGGCGCGGGTGGCATGGGCGTCGTGTACAAAGCCGTGCGGGCCGACGACGAGTTCTCGAAGTTGGTTGCGGTCAAGATCGTCCGGGATAGCGACCCCGACATGATCGGACGCCTGCGCCAGGAGCGGCAGATTCTGGCCGGCCTGGAACATCCCAACATCGCGCGGCTTCTGGACGGCGGAACCACGGCGGATGGCCGGCCCTTCCTGGTGATGGAATACGTCGAGGGCCTCCCCATCGACCGTTACGTAGCGGAGCGCCAGCCGCCCTTGCCCGACCTCCTCGATCTGTTCCGCAAGATCTGCGCGGCGGTCTCCTATGCTCACCGCAACCTGATCGTGCATCGAGACCTGAAGCCGGCCAACATTCTGGTCACGGCCGAGGGGCAGCCCATGCTGCTCGATTTCGGCATCGCCAAGCTGCTGGACGGATCGGCGCAGCGAACCAGGACCGGAGCGGCCGCCATGACGCCGGAGTACGCCAGCCCGGAACAGGTGCTGGGCGCGCCCATTACCACGGCCAGCGACATTTACACGCTGGGTGTGCTGTTGTATGAGCTGCTGAGCGGCGCGCGCCCCTACCGCAACACCGCCAGCCCGCTGGAACTGGCCCGGGCGATCGGCACGGAGCATCCGCAGCCGCTCGGCACGCACGCGGGACGCCGCTTCGACAGCGATCTCGAGAACATCGTGCAGATGGCGCTGCGCAAGGAGCCGGAACGCCGCTACGCCTCGGCCGGCCAGTTTTCCGAAGACCTGGGCCTTTATGTTGCGGGATATCCGGTGATGGCCAGGCCCGCCACGCGCGGATACCGGATGGCCAAGTTCGTCGGTCGGAACAAAGCGCCCGTTGCGGCGCTAGTGCTGGTGTTGCTGGCGCTCGTCGGCGGGATCGCCGCCACGGCTTGGGAGGCGCGCATTGCCAACCAGCGCTTCAACGATGTGCGCCAGTTGGCCCACGCGGTCGTGTTTGTATATCACGACGCCATCGAGCCCTTGCCCGGCTCCACGCCCGTGCGGCAGATGCTGGTGAAAGACGCGCTGGTCTACCTGGATAAGCTCTCGCGCGATTCCGGCGATGCTTCGCTGCGGCGCGAGTTAGTGGAGGCCTATGTCAAGATCGGCAACGTGCAGGGAAATTCGTACTACTCCAATTTAGGCGACATGGCGGGTGCTTTGGCCAGCGCGCGGAAGGCCGTCGCGGCGGGGGAACCGCTGGTGGCGCGCGACGCCAGCGGCCTGAACCAGCGCGCGCTGGCATCGGCCTACGCCGCCGAGGCCGACATTCTGTACAGCATGAACGATCTGGCCGGCGCGGACGGAAACTACCGCAAAGCCGTCTCCCTGGCAGAAGCCGCCGTGCGGAAGCTGCCGCCGGATCTCGACACGCGGCGGCAATTGGCCGGCACGCTGCGGAATTGGGGAGACCTGGCGGGCGCTGAGGGCGAATCCAATATGGGCAAGCCCGAAGAGGCGTTGGCCCGCTACCGGCGATCGCTCGACATCGCCAACGGATTGGTGAAAGAGTATCCCCGGTCGCTCGCGGCGAAGAAAGAACTCTACGGCAGTCAGATGGCGTTGGCGGCCGCCGAGACAACCGCCGGCCATCACGCCGCCGCGGAGGAAGAAGCGCGCGGGGCATTGACCCTGATTCAAGGAATCTCCGCCGCCGACCCCGGTAACACCAGCGACAGGGTGGAGGTCGCCAACATGTCTACGCGCCTGGCGCAAGTCCTGATGGACAATGCCAAACCGGCCGAAGCGGTGCCGCTGGTCCTGGCCGCCGTGTCGATCATGGAAGCGCAAGTGAAATCCGACCCGGCCAACCGGATGTTCCGCCGCAGCTTGGCGGTAACGGAACTGCACGTGGTCAACGCCTTGCGCAAGTCGGGCGACCCGGCGGGTGCGCTGGCTCATGCGCAAAAGGCGCTGGCGCTGAGCCAGGGATTAAGCGCCGCGGATGCGCAGAACATCGAGATTCTCTCCGACGTGGCCAACTGCCATCTGAAACTGGCACAGGTGCTGATGGATACGCGCGACTTTCCGGCGGCGCTGGGCCATGCCATGAAATCCATGACGCTGCTCGACGGCCTGCTGGCGCGCTCGAAGGATTCGAATCTCATGCGCATGCGCATCCGGGCGGCTCTGGCGGCGGGAGGGATCGAATTGGGCATGGATCGGGCGGCCGCCGCGCTAGTCCACTATGGGCAGGCGGGCAAAGCGGCCGGGGAAATCGTGGCGGGCGGCGCCGGACAGATCAGCGCCAGAACCGACTTAGCGCGCAGCCAGACAGGCGCGGCAGATGCCAACGAGCGGCTGCACCATTGGCGTGAAGCGCTGGACGGTTACCGAAGCGCGGGCCGGACCTGGTCCGCTTTGCGCGATTTGAATGCCCTCGCGCCGGAGGATGCCAATCAGCCGGAGCACGTCGCCGCGGCGCTGGCGCGTTGTCAGCAACAGATCAGGTAGCCGACACCGGAGGGCGGGCCGCCCGAAAGGCCAGCGAATCAGTTCAAGGCTGATTGGTCAGCGCGAAGCCCGGGCTGGTTGTGAGCGCCCCTGTTTTCGCCGTGACTGTATAGCTGCCAGCCGTTCCGTTGGCTGTGAAGACCTGCGCGGTGGCAACGCCCAGCGCGCTGGTCCTGGCGGTATTCACGCCGCCCGCAAAGGTTCCGCTGGCGCCGCTGGTAGGCGCGTTAAAGGTGACTGTCACGCCGGCCACAGGGTTGCCAAATGAGTCTTTTACCGTCGCTGCAAGCCGGTGGGTGAAGGCTGTGTTGATCGTCGCGGTTTGCGGCGTTCCCCCCGTTGCCGCGATGGAAGCGGCCGCTCCCGCCTGATTGGTCAGGGCAAAGCCGGGGCTGGTGGTGACCGTTCCGGCCGTGGCTGTTACCGTGTACGTGCCCGCTGTGGTGTTGGCCGTGAACACCGCCGCGGTGGCCACGCCAAGGGCGCTGGTCGTAGCCGTATTCACGCCGCCTGCGAATGTCCCACTGGCGCCGCTGGCCGGCGCATTGAAGGTCACCGTCGCGGCGGACACAGGGTTGCCGAATCCGTCAGTCACCGTGGCCGCCAAATTCGTGGCGAACGCCGTATTGACGGTTGCGGTTTGCGGCGTTCCCGAGGTGGCCGCGATCGCGGCCGGCGCTCCCGCTTGATTGGTTAGCGCAAAACCGGGGCTGGTGGTGTGTGCGCCGACCGCCGCAGTGACCGTATAAGCGCCCGCTACGGTGTTCGCCGTGAAGACCGGGGCGGTAGCCACGCCTTGAGCGTTGGTGGTAGCCGTATTCACGCCGCCAGCGAAGGTCCCGCTGGCGCCGCTGGCGGGAGCGGTGAAAGTCACTGTCGCACCTCCGACGGGGTTGCCGTAGGCGTCCTTTACCGTGGCCGCCAGTTGAGTGCCGAAGGCTGTGTTGACTGTGGCGGTCTGCGGCGTGCCAGCCGTCGCTGCGATCGAAGCCGGCGCTCCTGCCTTATTGGTGAGCGCGAAGCCGGGGCTGGTGGTGAGGGCACTGGCCGACCCCGTCACGGTGTACCTTCCGGACTTAGTGTTCGCGGTGAATACCTGCGATGTCGCAAGACCCGAGGCGTTGGTTATGGCGGTGTTCCCGGAACAGGCGAAGGTTCCGCTGGCGCCGCTGCCGGGAGCGTTGAATGTTACTAGCACGCCGGAAACCGGGTTGCCTCCGGAGTCCTTCACCGTAGCCGCTAGCGCTTCCGCGAAGGCCTTGGTGACGGCGGCGGTTTGAGGCGTCCCGCTGGTCGTAACGATGGATGCCGGGACGTGCGGGTCGGTAATGGTTAGAATGACGGGCACCGTCATCGCCATGGTGTTCGATGGGTACTCGGACAGGACCACTTCCCCGGTGTAGACACCAGCCGGCAGCGCGGTGGCGGAGACGCTGGCCGTAACGACCTTGGGCGTGGTTTGTACCCCGGAATTCGGGGAGATCTGGAGCCAGCTTACCGTCGAGCCCGAAGCCACCGCATCGAAATAGAAATTGAACGCGGAACCGGTGCTCGCTCCCGTGAAGTTCTGCGAAGGCGGGTTCCCCGCGCCGAGAGTCATGCTGAAGGTAAGCGGAGTTATCGGGACGAAGACACTGCTCCCTATTACCACACTTACAGGAATGGTGACGCTGCTGCCCGAGGATTGGAATACTACTTGGCCGGTGAAATTCCCCGCCACCAGCCCGCTTCCAGGCAGCGCCGAATTCACTACTCCTACGCTAACCGTGGAGGGCGCCGAACCGCTGTGCGAGGACACGGTCAGCCAGTTGCCGCCGTCCGATGTGCTGGCCGCCGCCGTCCAATGCAGGGTGCCCCATCCGGCTGGCTGAATTTGTACCGTCTGCGGCGGCGGATTGGTAGTGCTTGGCGTGAAAGAGAAATCCATCTGGCCCTGCATGTTAGCGAAGAACGGGCCGCACGACGCAACCGTCAGAGTAACCGGCACCGTTATGGACAGGTTATTCGACGGGTATGCATTCAATACGATTTCGGCGGTATAGGTGCCTGCCGCCAAGGTAGTGGCGTTCACGGTAACTACCATGTTTTCGGGCGTAGTGAGCACGCCGGCGCTCGGGGAAATCGCCAGCCAGTTACCACCCTTGGAGGTAGACACAGACGCAATGTCGAAGTTAAAATTCGTACCCGTACTCGCGATTGTCAGCACCTGAGGCAGTGGATTCCCGCCGCCGAGCGGCATCGTGAAGCTAATGGGATTCACCTGCCGGAAGACATTCGGTCCCACCAGGACGCAAATGGGTACGGTGCCGGTGTCGCCCGTGGTCTTGAACACTACCTGGCCGCAGAAAGTACCCGCCAGAAGCCCCTGGCCGGGTAGAGATCCAGGCGATATCGAGACGGTTACCGCCGTGGGTGCGGTGCCGCTGAGCGGCGATACGGTAAGCCAGTTGCCGCCGTCCGCGGTGCTCTTCGATGCCGTCCACTGCAAGGTCCCGGTGCCGGCATTTCTGATCTGCAGCGACTGGGATGGCGGAGTGCCGCCGGGCGCAAGGGTAAAGGTCAGTTGGCCGGGCAGGTTGTCGAGGTAAGCGCTGGCCGACGGCGCCACAGTTAAAGTAACCGGCACAGTCATCGAAAGGTTAAGCGACGGATATTCGGCAAAGACGATTTCCGCCGTATAAGTACCCGCCGGCAGCGTGGCGGCATTCACGCTGGCGACAACGGACTCGGGCGTGGTGAGGACCCCGGCGTTCGGGGAAATCGCCAACCAGTTGCCGCCCGTTCCGGACGACACGAAAGTGCTGTAAAAGTTAAAGTTGGCGCCGGTGCTGGCGATGTCCAGGGTCTGCGGCAGTGGATTCGCGCCTCCAGCGACCATGGTGAAGTTAATGGGATTCACCTGGCTGAAAACGTTCGATCCCACCGTCACGCACACCGGAATGGTGCCGGCGTCACCGGCCGTCTGCACCAATACCTGGCCGCAGAAGGTACCGGCAATGAGTCCCTGATTGGGGAGAGAAGCGGGCACTATCGCCACGGTCAGCAGCCCAGGCGCAGTCCCACTGGCCGGAGATACCGTCAGCCAGGCGCCTCCATCCGCGGTGCTCGCGGATGCGGCCCAACTCAGCGTCCCGGACCCGCCGTTTCTGATCTGCACGGTCTGCGATGGCGGAGTGCCACCCGGCACCATGGAGTAACTCAATTCGCCGGGAAGGTTGTCGAAGTAAGTGCTCCCCGTCGCCGCGACGGTCAAAGTTATGGGCACCGTCAGCGCCATGCCGTTCGATGGATATGCGTTGAGGATAATTTCCCCCGTGTAGGTCCCCGCCGGCAGCGTAGCGGCGTTGACGCTGACGGTGACGGCCTCCGGCGTGGTGAGTACTCCCGCGGAAGGGCTGGTCGTTAGCCAGTTGCCGCCCGTCCCGGTGGATACGAACTCTACATAGAAGTTGAAGTTGGTCGTGCCGGTACTCGCGAGGGTGAGGGTTTGCGGTAGCGGGTTCGCACCGGCAAACGGCATGGTGAAATCGATCGGATTCACCTGCCGGAAGACGTTGGCCCCCACCACAACGCAGACCGGGATGGTGCCCACGTCGCCCGTGGTTTCGAGCAATACCTGGCCGCAATAGGTGCCGGCAAGCAGGCCCGCGCCCGGAAGAAACTGAGGCGCTACGGTCGCCTTCACGGTGGAGGGCGCGGTTCCGCTGGCGGCGGACAACGTGAGCCACGCGCCGCCGTCGGCAGTGCGCACCGCTGCGGTCCAATTCAAAGTCCCCACGCCGCCGTTGCGGATCTGAAAGCTCTGCGGCGGCAGACCACCGCCCGGCGTCATGAAGTAGCTCAATTCTCCGGGAAGGTTATCGAAAAAGGTGGTGCCCGGCCCGGCAATGGTCAGGGTCACGGGCACGGTTATCGCTAGATTGTTGGAAGGGTATGCCCAGAAGAGGATTTCTCCGGTATACGTTCCCTCGGCGAGTGTGGTGGCGTTTACGCTTACCGTAACGGCCTCGGGTGTCGTCAGAACACCGGCACCGGGCGTGACCTGTAGCCAGTTGCCCCCCGTCCCGGTCGATATCAATGCCGTATAGAAGTTAAAAGCGGTGCCGGTGCTCGCGGGCGTCACGACCTGCGGCAGCGGATTCGCACCCGCAAACGGCATGGTGAAGCTGATGGGATTCACTTGTCCGAAAACACTGGCCCCCACCGTCACACTCACCGGTACGGTGACCTGGCTGCCCGCCGTCTGGAATGCGAGTTGGCCGACAAAGGTCCCCGATGCCGCCCCTCCACCCGGCAGAGCTGCAGTCTGGATGGATGCAGTAACCTCCGACGGGGAAGTACCGGCCGTCGCGGAGATGCCGAGCCAGTTGCCGCCGTCGGCCGTGCTCACTGACCCGGTCCAATTCAACGTGCCGGTACCGCCATTTCTGATTTGGATGTTCTGGGGTGGCGCCGGGCCGCCGCCCGGAGTGAGCGAGAAGGTCAGTTGGCCGGCCGTATCGTCGAAGAAGGTGCTCCCCGCCGGTGCGACGATCAGGGTCACCGGCACGGTCATGGTGATGGTGGGCGTGGGGTACGAGGAGAATACGACCTGCCCAGTGTAGGTTCCCGCCGCCAGCGAAGAAGTGGCATTCACGCCGACCGCAACGGCCGAAGCCGTGGTGTGCACACCCGAGGATGGCGTGATCTGCAGCCAGGAGCCGCCTGTCGAGGTCGACGCTACGGCGGTGTAGTTGAAGGCCGCCCCGGTGCTGGAGATCATCAGGTTCTGAGCCAGCGGATTCGCGCCGGCGAACACTTTGGTGAAGGACAACGCCGGCACCGAATAAAAGCTTTGGGCATCGGCAACCGAAACGGCCGTGAATAGCAGCAGAACAGCAGGCAGAGCGGCCATGGCCCTCCGCGAATATCGTATAGACAACATTATCCCTCCCAGGACGCCCATTACTTGCCCACCCGCCCCTTGCGGTGATAGCATTCCAGCAGGCCGCTCTCGACCACTCGTCGCATTCTTCTGGGCAGTGGACCTACTACCACGCATTGCGCAAACGCGCCAGGAAAACCGTCATGCGCTTTCGAAATACCGGAACGGCACGCGGATTCAATCCCGGCGAGCCCGGCGCTACGCCCGAGGAAAGGCGTGCGCTGGACCATCTGTTCAGCCTGACCTACGAGGAGCTGCGCCGCCTGGCCTCCACCGTGAAACGCCGCGACCCGAACGCCACACTGAGCCCCACCACGCTGGTTCACGAAGCGTGGTTGAAGCTGGCGAATTCACCGCACCTGGCCGGCACCTCCCGTCTGCACTTCAAACGCATCGCGGCGCGCGCCATGCGGCAACTGCTGGTGGAGGCGGCCCGCCGCCGGCACTCCCACAAGCGCGGCGGCGATGGAGTCTTGATGGTGGTCTTTGACGATTCGCTGGACGAGGCCGCGTCGAGCGGCAACGACCTGCTGGCCCTGGACACCGCTTTGGACGATCTGGCGCGTATGAGCCCCCGCCAGGCGATGCTGGTGGAAAGCCGCTTTTTTGGAGGCCTGGACGTCAGTGAGACCGCGGCGCTGCTGGATGTGTCGGAGGCCACCGTTCTGCGCGACTGGCGCGCGGCCAAGGCGTGGCTGGCAAATGAGCTGCGCCGCGCAGGCTGACTCGCTGCGTTCCTTTGGGAAATCAAAATGGACAGCGCGCGCTGGCATCGCATGCAAACGTTGTTTCACGAAGCGGCGGAGCTTCCCGAGCGCCAACGCCAGACCTTCCTGAAGGACGCTTGCCAGGACGACGATGGGCTGATGGCGGACGTGCTCGCCATGCTGGAGGCGGACTCCCGCGGCGCCTCGCTGCTGGATCGCGACGTGACAAACCTCGCACACCGCATCGTCGGCGACGGCACTTCTCCTTCGTTCGCCTCCAAGGATTTCGGTCCGTACCGCGTCGTGAGAGTGCTCGGCGAGGGCGGGATGGGCGTGGTGTATCTGGCCGAGCGCGACGATCTCGGCAGCCTGGTGGCCATCAAGATCCTGCGCGATGCCTGGCTATCGCCGGCACGCCGCGAGCGATTTCTCAGCGAGCAGCGCACGCTTGCCCAAATGAATCATCCATCCATCGCGCGGCTTTACGACGCCGACACGCTGGCCGACGGAACCCCGTGGTTCGCCATGGAGTATGTCGATGGGCTGCCGCTCACCGAATATTGCCGGCGGCGCCAGTCGTCAATCCGGGAGCGCCTGCAATCGTTTCGTTCCGTATGCGATGCCGTGCAGCACGCGCACCAGCATGCCATCATCCACCGGGACCTGAAGCCGTCCAACATCCTGGTAAAGCCAGACGGCACGCTCAGGCTGCTCGATTTTGGCATTGCCAAACAACTCGACGGCCTGGACCATCCGGTGAATCAAACCCTCACCGGCTTGCGATTGATGACGCCGGCGTACGCGGCGCCCGAGCAGGTTCGCGGCGGTCCAGTAGGGGTCTATACGGACGTTTACTCGCTGGGGGTAATCCTCTATGAACTGCTGGCCGGCCGGCTTCCATTCGACTTCGCAAACCTGACGCCCTCCGAAGCCGGCGCGACGATCGCCGAGCGCCAACCGGATAAGCCGTCGGCGGCGGCGAAAGGGGCGGCCAGCAAGACTGCCTGGGCCGACTTGGACGTGCTGTGCCTCACCGCTATGCACAAGGACCCGCAGCGCAGATACCCGTCGGTTGAGGCGCTGATCCGCGATATCGACCACTACCTGAACGGCGAGCCCCTGGAGGCGCGGCCGGACAGCGCGCGCTACCGGTTGCGCAAGTTCGTCAGCCGCAACCGGCGCTTTCTTGCCGTGGCGGCGTTGGCGCTGACAGTCGTCGCCAGCCTGGTGGTCTTCTTTACGGTGAGGCTGGCGGCGGCGCGCAATCGGGCCCTCGCCGAGGCCGCCCGCACACAACGCATCCAGAGTTTCATGCTCAACCTGTTCGGCGACCAGGCGGCCGGCCCCGCCGATAGCCTGCGCGTGGTGACGCTGCTGGACCGCGGCGTCGAGGAGGCGCGCATACTCGACCGGGAGCCCGCCGTGCAAGCCGAGCTCTACTACACGCTGGGAGGTCTCTACCAGAAGTTGGGCAAGCTGGAAAGGGCCGACGCGTTGCTCGGTACCGCCCTGGAGCGGCGCCGGGCGATCTATGGCCGCGACCACCCCGAAGTGGCGGAGAGCCTGGTGGCGCTGGGTTTGCTGCGAATCAGCCAGGCGCGCCTCGAGGAAGCCGAGCGGCTGGTCCGCGAAGGGTTCGAAATGAGCCGCCGGTCGGCGCCGGCCAACGGCCCGGCCGTGGCGCGGGCCACCTCCGCCTTGGGTAAGGTGCTGGAGCACCGCGGCCGATACCCTCAGGCCGTCACCATGCTCGAGCAAGCCATTCGATTGCAGTCCGCGCCGGGCGCCGCGGCTCCCGATCTCGCGGACAGCCTGAGTGAGTTGGCGAACGCGCAGTTCTACCTCGGCCACTACGCCATTTCCGATGCCTTGAACCGCCGCCTGCTGGCGACGCACCGCCAGATGTACGGAGAACGCCACCCGATGGTGGCCGACGATTTGATCAACCTCAGCGCCATTCAGTACAACCAGGGGCATTACCCGGAAGCGGAGGGATTCGCCCGCCAGGCGCTCGATATCAACATATCCTGGTATGGCAAGGATCATCCCGAGGTCGCCTCCAGCCTGACGTCGCTGGGGCAGGCGCTGGGCCGCCAGAACCGCTATGACGAGGCGGAAGACGTACTGCAACAATCGCTCGCCATTCAGGAGCGGGTCTACGGGGCGACGCACAACCGGGTTGCGCTGGCGCTCAACGAGTTGGGAAACGTGGAGTTGAAGCGCGGAGAACTGGATCGCGCAGAAGCGCGATTCCGCCGCGCCGTGGATATCTATCGGACGGTGAATGGCGACCGCCATTACTCTGTCGCCATCGCGTTGAGCAATCTGGGGGGCGTGTACCTGGAGAGAAAGCAGTACGCCCGCGCCGAGGAGCTACTCAGGGAAGTCATCGCGCGCATGACGGAAGCGCTTTCCGCGGATCACTTGAATACGGGCGTCGCGCAGCTCAGGCTGGGACGAGCGCTCTTGCGCGAGCGTCGATACGACGAGGCGGAAACGCACCTGCTGGCCGGCTACGAGATCATCGGCAAGCAGACCGCTCCTTCGATCAGTTGGCAGCAGACGGCCCGCCAGGATCTCGTCACCCTGTATGAAGAATTGGGCCGTCCGGAGAAAGCCGCGCGATTTCGCCGGTAGCCGTCGGCGTCGCCCCTTGGTCCCCGGCTACTGTGCAGGCATGTGGACCACTGCATCCTGGTTTGCGCCCGCGCCCACGCGATACGGAACTTTGGCCGCGCCCAGGTCGTTGCCGAACAATCGAATGCCGCGGCTGGCGGCCCCCGCGATGTCCAGAAACAATTCCGTGCCCGCGGCGGCATTCGAGTTTCGCACCGTCGCGCCATCCACATTGGTGAATGCGACGGCGGGCGCGCCATTCGCCGCCGCCCGCCCGCGGAAGTCGTCCAACTCCACATCCTGTGCGTCTTCCAGGCGCAGCGCGGTCCGCCACTTCGCCGATGCCGGTTTATCCCAGATCACTTCCACGTCCCTGAGCTTCAAATTGCGTGCCCAGCGGATCTGCATGGCGTCCACGGTCTTCTGCAATGGCGAGTCCGGATCGTTCGAAACGAACAACTTGATATTTTCGAGGCTGACGCCGTCGAGCCAGCTATCCGGATGTCCGTGGATCATCGACGTTCCCTGCCCGCGCGCCACCACATTTCGGATCATGACATTGCGAATCGACCCGGCCGGCGGCTCATTGGCGCGCGGTTTGCCATCCAACTCGCTGCGCCGCTTGATGTCGAAGTGGATGGGGTCGCCATCGCCCCACCAGAACCAATCGTGGCGGCGGCACTCGATGGTCAGGTTCGAAAGCACCACGTCGCTGACATAGCCTTTGTCGAACACCATGAACGCGATGCCGCGGTTCGATCCCGTAATCACGGTGTTATCCACGGTCACGTGCCGGATGCAATTCATGTTCCCGTCGCAGAACTTCAGCGCGCTCGACGCCGAGGAGAGCCGGCAGTTGGTGACCGTGATGTTTTCGCAGGGCAGCGCCGGACCATAGATATCGGACGACCAGAGCACGATGGCGTCATCGCCGGTCTCGATGGTGCTGTTGGAGATGTGCACGTCTTTGCATCCGTCGGGATCGATGCCGTCGGCCCACACTGCCTCTTTGAGGCTCGAATGGACATAGACGCCGTCGATGATCAGGCGCTCGCAGGCGTAGGGATTGATCGTCCAGCTTCGCGAACGCACGAACGATAACCCGGCGATGCGCACGTCTTTGCATCGCAGCAGCAGGACCAGGTGCGGGTACATCTGCTCCGTCGGGTAGCCCGCTGGAAACGAGCGCATCAGCGGTTTGCCGAGTGCCTTGGCCAGCAGCATGTTCTCGCGGATTAGGGCGTCGTCGAAGTCGCCGTTGGGCAGCCACATGTAAGACGCCTGGCCGTCGACGGTGCCGCGCCCCTCGATGGTGATGTTGTCCACGCCTTCGCCGTAGAGCAGCGCGGCTTTGTCGAAAGCTTTGCTGTCGAGCGAGGCGAACAATGTCGCGCCGGAATCGATCAGCATCCGCACGTGGCTGCGCAGGTGCAGCGTGCCGGACGTGTATTCGCCGGGCGGCAGATACACGGTGCCGCCGCCGGCGGCGCCGGCCGTGTCAATGGCCTTCTGAATGGCGGGGCGCGCATCGTCGGATTTGCGTCCGGTGGCGCCGTAGTCTTTGATGTTGAAGATGGCTTCGGCGGCCGCGGCGGGCGAAACCGCGGCTAGCAGAAGAGCCGGGAGGAGGCATGCCAAATGGGTTCGCATGTTCAAGCCCCCAGATCGGGTTCGGGGGGCGCACTCTCGACCGGCGCGGTCTCCTCGATGGGCGCGGGTTCCGGCACTGGCGCAGGCTCTGGCACGGGTGCAGGCTCTGGCACTGGCGCGGCGTCGTGTTCGTGTACGGCCGGGGCCGCGTGCATGGGCTGGTCCAGCGGAACCTCGCACTCGCAGCAATCGCTGCACCGCCCGCATTTCGCACATAGGTGGTTGGCGCAGGTGTCCTTGGTGCACCATACGCAGATGCGCGTGGATTCCTCTCCACAAATCGTGCAGTTGAACGGCATGCTACTTTTTCTCCGTCTTGGGAGCGGCGTTGGGCTGCCTGGCCAGGATGCCGCGGCAGCGTTGCGCTTCGTGATCCATGACGGCGCATTCCTGTTCGTGCGTGGCCGCCAGGTCCAGGATATAGCGTTGGAAGCGCTCTCGATTCGCGCCGTTCTCGGCCATCTGGCTGTTCAGCAGGTCCGCCACCGCCGGATTCCAGTACTTGCGAATCCCCTCCTCGATGGAAAGCAGGGTCTTCTCGAGCGACAGCATGCGGAAGAACGTGGCCAGATCGGCCGAAAGTTTGTCGGGGGAATTGGCCAGCGCGAGGGTCTCGGTCGCCAGGGCCTTGGCCTGCACCCGGCTCGCATTGAGCTGGGTGATGTAGGTATCTGGCGCGCCGTTCTTGGCCATCTCCTTGGCGTCGATCTGTTCGAGCACCGGAACCATGCGCTCGGCGTGCGCGGCGATTTCCTTCAGCACGGGCCGGATGTCCCACTCCGGCTCGATCCCTTTTTCCTGGGCGCGAATGCACGGCGACAACGCCACCGCCAACAGCAGCGCGCGAAAGCAGCAAGCTCGCATATCTCTTTTCAATCTAGCATCGTGCGGCGCGACCCGGCCGCGCCGCGATTGGCCGATACCGCCGAACCTTGATCTTCGGTGCGCGCTGGCGCGTCTGGAAGATGTCGAAGGCCGACTGCATGCCCATCAGGGTGTCCATCTTCGGACCAAAGGCCTTTTCGATGCGCAGGGCCATGTCTCCGGTCAGGTCAGCCTTCGCGTTCAATAGGCTGGAAAGAGCCTGACGCGATACGCCCAGCACTTTGGCGGCGGCGGTTACAGTCAGGTGGTGTGCCTCGACGATCTCGGTGCGTATGACTTCGCCGGGGTGCGGCGGGTTAAA
This sequence comes from Bryobacterales bacterium, assembly GCA_003166475.1. GTDB lineage: Bacteria > Acidobacteriota > Terriglobia > Bryobacterales > Bryobacteraceae > Bog-159. The sequence continues at coordinate 43,864 of PMVV01000355.1, forward strand.
CATCGGCATGTATTTCTCCTCCGTCAGTGGTAGTCCTCAAGACTGACGTCGAGAATTTCGTTTGCTTCGACACGGAAGGTCAGCCGCCAGTTTCGCTTTCAATTCATCGAGGTCCTTCACCCGGTCCAGAACGGCGAACATGGCACGCAGTTTCGAGACGGCATCAGCCGGGAGGCCCCTTGTCAGACCTTCCTCATAAAACCGCTGAAGCGCTTTGGGGCTGAAGCGCCGAACCTTCAAATTCATATCGTAAGCTGTCGCTTGACACTTGTCAACGGATCCGCGTTTCAGAGGAGGCGGCCTGAGAGGCCGCCGCAGGCCAAGGGCCTGCCCCACAATGTGTTATTCATTTGATTCGTGCACCGACTTGCGATTCCTCTCTTAATCGCCGCCGTAGTGACGCCCGCCGCCGCATTGGATCTGACCAAAGCGGCGGTCGTATCTCCGCCGGAACTGTCCCCACGCGAAGCCAAGGCCGTCACGCTGCTGATCGAAGAAGTCGAGAAGCGCTCCGGGATCCGGTGGGAGCCCGCATCTGCCGGCGCCCCGGTCGCCATCGAAATCACGCGCACCGCCGGCGCGGCCGAAGGCTACAGCATTCACACCACCGCGCACACCGTAACGATCGCCGGCAACGACGCGCGCGGCGTCTTGTTCGGTATCGGCCGACTCCTGCGCGAACTGCGCATTGCCCGCGGTTCCATCCGACTTCCCGATGGCTTCGCGGAAACGAGCGCGCCGCGCTACCCGTTGCGCGGCCACCAACTGGGCTACCGTCCGAAATCGAATACGTATGACGCTTGGTCCGTCCCCGTCTTCGAGCAGTACATCCGCGACCTTGCGGTCTTTGGCAGCAATGCCGTCGAGCTGATCCCGCCGCGCTCCGACGATGCCGCCGACAGCCCGCACTTCCCGCTGCCGCCCATGCGCATGATGATCGAGCTTTCGCGCCTGCTCGACGCCTACGGCCTGGATGTCTGGATCTGGTATCCCGCGATGGACGCCGATTACGGCGATCCGGCTACGGTGGAATCCGCGCTGCGCGAATGGGGCGAAGTGTTCCGTCAACTGCCGCGCATCGATGCCGTGTTCGTGCCCGGCGGCGATCCCGGCCACACCGCGCCGCGGCACCTGATGGCGCTGCTGGCGAAAGAGACCGAGGTTCTGCATCGCTATCATCCGCGCGCGCAGATGTGGGTGTCGCCGCAGAGCTTCAATCAGGCCTGGCTCGATGAGTTCCTCGCCATTGTGCGCAACCAGCAGCCGGCGTGGCTCACCGGCGTGGTCTTCGGACCGCAGACCCGCATGTCGCTCGCCGAGTTGCGCGCGGCCGTGCCCCCGCGCTATCCCATCCGCAACTATCCGGACATCACGCATAACATTCAATGCCAATTTCCGGTCGCGGATTGGGACCCCGCCTGGGCGCTTACCGAAGGCCGCGAAAGCATCAATCCGCGGCCGGTCGAAGAGGCGGGCATCTTTCGGCTCTTCCAGCCGCACACCATCGGGTTCATCAGCTATTCGGAAGGTTCCAACGACGACGTGAACAAGTTCGTGTGGAGCGCGCTGGGCTGGAATCCGGACCGGGACGTAACCGAAATCCTGCGCCAGTACAGCCGCTACTTTATCGGCGACGCGTTCAGCGAAAGCTTCGCCGAGGGCCTGCTGGCACTGGAACGCAACTGGCACGGTCCGCTGGCGGCCAACTCCGGCGTGGACGCCACGTTCGCCGAATTCCAGGCGATGGAGCGCGCCGCGCCGCCCCCGGTGCTGCGCAACTGGCGCTTTCAACAAGCGCTTTATCGCGCCTATTATGACGCCTACACGCGCAAGCGGCTGCTGTATGAAACAATGCTCGAAGACGAAGCCATGCGGAAACTGCGCGAGACGCGGGACACCGGCGCGGCTGCCGCCATCCTGGACCGCGCTGTCCAGCAGCCCGTTGCGCCCGAATGGCGCGCGCGGGTTTTCGAATTGGCCGAGGCGTTGTTCCAAAGCATCGGCATGCAACTGAGCGTGCCGCGTTACAAGGCCATCGGCGTGGATCGCGGCGCCAGCCTCGACACTCTCGACGTGCCGTTGAACAACCGCTTGTGGCTGGAGCGCCGCTTCGCCGACGCACGCAACGATCCCGCGGAAATCGACCGCATCCTGAACTGGACCGATCCCGGCCCCGGCGGTTTCTACGACGACCTCGGCGACCCCGCGCGCCAGCCGCACCTGGTGCGTGGCAGCGTCAGCCTGGAATATCGGCCGCAGTGGCCCAGGTCGTGGTGGACGTATGCGGAATCGTTCTACGATGAACCTTTGCAGATGCGCTACACAGGTCTCGATCGAGCGGCGGAGTATCGCGTCCGCGTGGTGTACGCGGGCGATAGCTCGGGGCGCAAAATCCGGCTCGTGGCAGGTGGGACAGGCCTTCAGCCCGTCGAGATTCATCCGCTGCTGCTCAAGCCCCAACCGGTCCGTCCCATCGAATTCGATATCCCGCGCGCGGCCACGGCGCAGGGCGAATTGGAACTCTCCTGGTATCGCGAAGCGGGCCTGGGCGGCAACGGCCGCGGCTGCCAAGTGGCCGAAGTCTGGTTGATCAAACAATGAACACACCTTGGGAAAACCCCGTCAAGAAACGCTTGCGCGAAGGGCTGCCAGTAGTGGCCGCCACTATCACGGTCGCCAACCCGGACGTGGCCGCGCACGCCGCCACGCTCGGCTTCGATTTTCTGTGGGTCGAGATGGAGCACTCGCCCATCACGCTCGAAACGCTGCGCAATATCGTGCTGGCTACGCGCGGCCTGCCCGCGCTTACCTTCGCGCGCGTGCCGGTGAACGAGATCTGGACCGCCAAGCGCGTGTTGGATGCCGGTGTCAGCGGCGTGATGTTCCCGTTCACCAGCACTCCCGAACTGGCGGCGCAGGCCGCGGCCGCCTGCCGCTATCCGCCAGCGGGGCGGCGCGGTTCGGGCCCCGTGTTGGCGCGCACCACCTGGCCCGCGGGCGAGGCTGGCTATCACGATTCCGCCGACGCGAACGTGATGGTGATCATCATTATCGAAGAGGCGCGCGCCGTGGAGCGCATCGACGAAATCGCCGCCACTCCCGGCGTGGACGTACTCTTCATCGGCACCAACGATCTTTCGTTTTCGCTCGGCCTGCGCGGCAACCAGGACGATCCCAAGGAGGAGGCGGCCATCGCGCGCATCGTGGAAGCCGGGAAGCGCCACGGCAAGTTTCTGGGACGTCCCGCGGCCACACCGGAGATCGCCAAACGGTATATGGAGCAGGGCTTTCTTCTGTTCCAGGGACCGACCGACCTGGGATTGATGGGTGCCGCGGCGCGCCGGTATCTGGAGCCGTTCGGCAGAGTGGGAGGCACGCCGCAACCGCGCGCTTTGTACTGAGGCCTGTTTCGCAGGGTGGGGTTGGTCACGCTCGGCCATGAAATCGTCGGAAAAACGGCCGAGACTTTGAATAAGTGCGTCCCAGTCCTTATTGGCAGGCGGGACGGGCAATGTGTTGCGACCCGCTTGGGGAACAATTCGCGGAGGAGCCGGGCGGCCCGACTTGCAGCGCTTGCGAAACAGTTTAGCGTTCTTCAATTCAACGATGTCTCCCCAAGAAGGCCACTTTGCCTGCGCCTTCTCATCCTGCCATGTAGCACAAGCCAACCGCTTCGCACTATCGATTCTTAAGCAAAGCCGGCGAAAACCCTGCAGCAAGGCGGCCTGAGAGGCCGCCGCAGGCTGAGAGCCTGCCCCACTTATGCCGCCGCGTTCTTGAACTTCACCGACACCAACTTGGACACGCCCGGCTCCTGCATGGTGACGCCGTACATCGCCGACGCGGCCTCCATGGTCTTCTTGGAGTGGGTGATGACGATGAACTGCGTCCCGGTAGACATCTCGCGCAGCAGGCGGGTGAGCCGCTCGATGTTGGCTTCGTCCAGCGGCGCATCCACTTCGTCCAGGATGCAGAAGGGGCTGGGCTGATAGCGGAAGATGGCCATCAGCAGGGCCACCGCCGCCAGCGCCTTCTCGCCGCCGGAGAGCAGCAGCACGTTTTGCAGCTTCTTGCCGGGAGGCGAGGCCACGATGTCGATGCCGGAATCGGCCAGGTTGGTTTCGTCGGTCAGGCGCATCTCGCCGAGGCCGCCGCCGAACAGCGTCTGGAAGGCTTCGCGGAAATTCTCGTTGATGCGCGCGAAGGCTTCGGCGAATTTCTGGCGCGAAACCACGTCGATGTCCGCGATGGCCTTCTCGGTATCGCGGATGGAATCGAGCAAATCCTGCCGCTGCACGCTCAGGAATTCCTGGCGCTGCGAGGCTTCCTGAAACTCCTCCATGGCTTGCGCGTTCACCGGACCGAGCGCCTCGATGCGCGCGCGCACTTCCTCGTAGAGACGCTCAGCCTCGGCGATGGCTTCGATGTCCGGAACGGTCTCGTCGCCGGCGGTCAATTCCTCGACCGCGCAATTCAGTTCTTTGCGGCTGGTCTCGTCGAGATACTTCAGCTCGGCCTGCCGCCGTACCAGGTCCACTTCGATTTGCGAACGGTTGGTGTGCGCCTCTTCCACCTTGACGCGCAGTTGCTTCAACTCGTCTTCGGTGGCGGCCAGAGTCTCGCGCATGCGCGCTTCTTCGGCGGCCAACTGGTTCACCGCGGCTTCGGTCCGCAAGGCCTGCTCAGCGAGCGCGGCCAGCTTCCGATCCAACTCGATGTTGTCGGCCAGCAGGCCCGCGCGATGGACGCCGAGGCGCTCGATTTCGCCCGCGATCGCGCTCAGCCGGGACGTGGCTTCCTTATGCTGGGCTTCCAGACGGCCCATGGCGGCGCGCTCGGCGCGATGCCGCTCATCGAGCGCGGCCAACTCCGCACGCAGCGCCGAATGGTCTTCGGCGAGCGCCGCCGCTTCGATCTCTAGCTTCTCCAGGAACTGCCGCTGGTCTTCCAGTTCCTGCTCGCGCTGTTCGCGCAATTCTTCCTTCTGCTCGACGGCCTGCTGGTTGCGCTCGCGCTGCTGCTGCGACTGCTCGGCATCCCGCTTCAGCCGGTCGAGTTCCAGGCGCGCCACGGAAAGCCGCGAGTTGGCGCGACTGGTGTCGTCGGCCAGTTTGCGCATTTCGTGTTCCAGCGCCACGCGGTCCTTTTCGCGGGCTTGCTGCACGCCGCGCAAGCGCTCCAACTCGGCGGCCAGGATGCCGATCTCGCGGTCCAGATCCTCCAGGCGGGCGACCTGCTCGTCGAGCGCCTTCTGCTTCGCTTGCAGGACAACGCCCAGCTCGCGCGCTTCGCGCTTCATGGCCAGCGGACCGCTGGCGGTCTTCTTGCCGCCGGTCACGGTGTGGCCGTGATAGCAGAGCCCCTCGGTGGTCAGAAAGTAGAGATGCGGATAGCTGATGGCCAGGCGTTGGGCCGACGCGCGATCCTCGGCCACGAAGCACAGCGAGACGCGCGGCAGCAGGGTGGCGGCGCGGTCGGTCAAGCCGTTGGTGAGGCGCAGCGAATCGCTGAGCCGCGACAGGATGCCGGTTTCCGGACCGATGGCCGGCTCCGCCAGATGCAAATGGCCGTTGCCGTTCTTGTCCGGATGCACCAGGAAGGTGGCGCGTCCGTCGAGCTCGGCGCGCAGGAAATCGAGGCCGCGGTCGGCCTGCGCCCAATTCTCGACGACCACGTATTCCAGCTCGTCGTGCAGGAATTCCTCGGCGGGCTTTTCGAACTGCGGATCGACTTCCACGAAGTCTGCGAGCACGCCTTGCGGCCGGAGGTCCTGCGCCTTGCCCTTTTCCAGCGCGGCGAAGAGGCGCTTCACCGATTCGGTGGTGTAGCTGCGGTGCGCCAGCACCTCTTCCAGCGATTCCTTGCGCGCCTTGGTCTGCGAGCATTCCGTGCGCAGTTGGTCGATGCGGCCGCGCACCTCGACGGCGCTCTGCCGCCGCACGCTCAGATCCTCTTCGGTGCGATGCCGCTCGCCAGCGACCGATTCCAGCTCGAGCTGGCGCTGCGCCATGGTTTCGGAAAGGGCTTTGCGCGCCACTGCCAGGCGTTCCAACTCGGCGGCGGAGGTTTGCTCTTCCTTCTGCACGCGCGCCGTCTCGCGCTCGATTCCCGCCAGGTATTCGTTCAGTTGCGCGAGCTGGTTGCGCAGGGTGGATACTTCGCCCAACAGCCGCAGCACCGCCGTGCGGCTGGCTTCGATGGCCTGCTCGCGTTGGCGGACGGTGGCCTGCAGTTCCTCGCGCAGGCGGTTCTTCTCCAGCATGCGCTCGCGCGATTGGCCGATTTGCTGGTCGAGCGCGGCGACCTGCTGTTGGTGCGCGTCCAGGTCCGCGCCGAGGCGGCCCAG
>PMVV01000172.1 GCA_003166475.1 Bryobacterales bacterium
CTTAGCCTGCGTCAAATAGGCCCCGGCCCTTTATGAAGGTTGCCTATAGCTTCAGCACATTACGCTACGTTCACGATCCGGTGACGCAGGAATTTGTCAACGTCGGCGTCGCCATATTCTCTCCGGAAGCCGGATACTTCCGCGCCATCTGCACACCCAGTTATAGCCGCGTCACGCGGATGTTCGGGAAGATTGACGGGCAGGGCTTTCGGCACTTTTCGCGGCACATCCAGAATCGAATTTGCGCAGTGGGCCAGGTGTACTCATCCGCCTCGGCGCCCGAAGGCAAACTCACCATCGAGCGCATGCTTGCAAAGGTCCTGCCAGCCGACGATAGCGCTCTCCAGTTTTCAAGCGTCGGCGTGGACCTGAGCGGCGATTTGGACCGGACGTTGAACGAACTGCGCGGACATCCGGCGTGGGGGCATGCGGACTCGCCGCATCCCCCTAAGCGAACCAAGCCATGGATACCTCCGAAAAGGACTTCGAAACCGGGATATTCAACTACCTGGCCGCCAATGGCTACGCCACTTTGGGACCGATTTCACGAATGCGGATAAGGTCCAATACTGTTCACTTTGGTGGGNNAGACCATCGCACTTTGTGGTCTGCCGCCTGCGGGGAGCGTTGGCAGGCGACATAAAACGATCGCCTGCCCCACCGAAACATCATTAAGTGAACAGCATTGGGATAAGGTCAAGTTCTTCGCCGAGAACATGGGCCGGCGCCTTGAAGACCGGGAAGGCTTGCGGCGCGCGCTGGATGCCGGCGTAAACCCGTCGGAGGAGACGCGCAGACTGGCGTTTGACACCTTCTTCGGTGACACTCTGGAAGACATGATCGACTCCGACTTCGAAATCTACAAGAAGATCAAGGACGATCCGAACTTTGGCGCCCTGTTCCGCGCCGTGATGTACCGGCGCATTGCGGGGGTGTTGCAGAGCCGAGCGGCCGCGGTCTGAACGGCACGGGTGGTAAGGTCATTATATTGGAGAAAGTATCATGCCGATGAGCCAAGCCCTGTTACCCGAGTTCGATCATGAAATGGCCAACACGCGCAAAGCGCTGGCGCGTGTGCCCGAGGACAAATTCGGCTGGAAGCCGCACGAGAAATCCATGACCCTGGGCCGGCTGGCCACCCATGTGGCCGAGCTGAGCGGATGGGTTCCGACCACTCTCGAAAGCGAATCGTTCGATTTTGCGCCGCCGGGCGCGCCGCCCTTTCAGCCCAAGACCGCGGGTTCGCGGGCCGAGTTGCTGGAAGTGTTCGACAAGAACATGGCGGCCGCCCGCGCCGCCATCGGCGGGGCCAGCGACTCGCAATGGATGGCGCCGTGGAGCCTGCTGCAAGGCGGCAGGACCATATTCTCGATGCCGCGCATCGCCGTATTGCGGGGCATGGTGATGAACCACACGATCCACCATCGCGGCCAACTCGCGGTGTATCTGCGGCTGAACGACGTACCGGTACCGGCGCTGTACGGTCCTTCGGCCGACGAGCAAGTCTGACAGGCCACAGACTAAAGTCTGTGCCACCGTCGCCCGCGGTGTTATGATGGTTGGAAACGAGGGCTTGGCGCGTGGCGAGAGACTCCAACAGACCTAAGAAAACCCGTTTCGCGGCACTCGTGCCGCTGGCGATCGTGCTGGGCGGCTGGATGGTCGGCCTTTGGGGGCCGGGCGTCGCGCATACCGCGACGGGACAATCGGAAGGCGACCTGCGCGGCAACGTGAAGTCCTTCGCATCCGCGTACGCTCTCATCGAAGAGAACTTCGCGGACGCCATCACGGCGGATAAGGCCATCTACCAGGGCGCCATTCCGGGCATGCTGCGCACGCTCGATCCGCACTCCAACTTCCTGGACCCCGAAGAGTACCGCCTGCTGCAACAAAACCAGCGTGGGCAGTATTACGGCGTGGGCATGGAAGTGATGATGGACGGACCGCACGTGGTGGTGGTGCAGGCGTTTCCGGATTCGCCGGCGGCGCGCGCGGGGCTGCGGCGCGGAGACACGATTGCGGCGGTGGACGATCATAACGTGGAAGGCGAAGATTCCGCCGCGGTGGCGGACCGGCTGAAGGGGCCGCGCGGCACGCTGGTGAAAGTCGGGGTGAGCCGGTATGGCGCCGCGAAGACGGTTTCGGTGAACGTGACGCGCGGCGAAATCTCGCCCAGCGTAGTGGACGCCTTTTGGGTGCGGCCGGGCATCGCTTATGTGTTCATCAAGACCTTCGAAGCCCAGAGCGCCGGGCGCGACATGGAAGAAGACCTGCGGCGTTTGGGCGAGGACAACGTGAACGGCCTGATCCTGGACATGCGCGAGAATCGCGGCGGATTGCTGAACGAAGCCGTGGAAGTGGCCGGGCATTTCCTGCGCAAGGACCAGACGGTGGTTTCGCACCGCGGCCGGTCGGAGCCGGAGCAGGTGTTCCGGGCGAAAACCGGGAATCGTGGCAGGCAATATCCTGTGGTGGTGCTGGTGAATCGCAATACGGCTTCGGCTTCGGAAATCGTCGCGGGGGCGCTGCAGGATCACGACCGGGCCTGGGTGATCGGGGAGAACACTTTCGGCAAAGGG
>PMVV01000247.1 GCA_003166475.1 Bryobacterales bacterium
CCAAGATTGGCCGCCCTCCAACCAGCTTCGGGTTGGAGGGGAGTCACAGACCAGAGAAGCACTGTGATTGCGGACTTAGTTAGGGGTATGATGGGAGCGGTGGACCCACTCATCCGGTTCAGCAGTTTGGTGCGCCGCGGCCTGCGTTTTCGCAGCCGGTTCGAGGCGGCCAAGAGGCTCGCGGCTCCAGCGGGACTTACTTGGTATCCATACGACTCATTCGCCAACTTGTTCTTCTTCGAGCGGCTCCGCCGCGAGGCCGGACTGGCCTTGGCGGAGATGGCCGGGCGCCGGTCGCTGCTCGATCTGGGCACGGCCGATGGCGCCTTGGCGTTTCTGTTCGAGTCGCTCGGCTATACGGTCCACGCCTGCGATTATGCGGGCACGAACGTCAACCGCATGGAGGGCGTGCGGCTTGTGGCCGCGGCCCTCGGCTCGCAGGTGGAGATCGAAGACGTGGACCTGGATGGCGGGTGGGCTCCGCAGCGGGAGTATGGGCTGGTTCTGTTTCTGGGCACGCTGTATCACCTGAAGAACCCGTTCGCCGTCCTGGAACGGCTATCCGATCACGCCCGGTACTGCTTCCTGAGCACGCGTGTCGCAGGCTGGAGTGCGGACCGGGGAGTGGAACTCGGCCGCGTACCGGTCGCATATTTGCTGGCGCCCGGCGAGTGCAACGAGGACTCGACCAATTACTGGGTGTTCTCGCCTCCCGGCTTGCTGCGCCTGGCGGAACGCTGCGGGTGGCGCGTGCTGGCCTCGCTCAGAACCGGCGCGCGCGAATCCGATCCGGCCACCGCCGCAGGGGATGAGCGGCAGTTCCTCTTGCTGGAGAGTTCGCGCCACGGACCTTGCTGACGCTGCGGTGCGAAAAGGCCAGGTATCAGGCATCCCCTATCTTTCGGCCGCGAAGTAAGATATAAGACTCTTAATGTCACGTTCGCTCGCGAGACTCGCAATGAAGACATCCAATCGATTCGCCATTTGTATTTTATCCCCGCTGCTGCTGGCTTCCATCGCTTTGGGCCAGCAGGATTACGTCGGCCGCTACGACGTCTATGGGGGATTCATGTACCTGGACAGCCCGGGCCTTAGCCTGGGCGAAAAGGGTTTTCACACGCAGATCGGGCTGAACCCGGCAAAATGGTATTCGTTGGGCTTCGATTTCAGCGCGGGAACCGGCGACACAACCCTTACGCCCAGCATGCTGAAGTCTTCCATCGCGCAGCAGATCGGCGGGGCTTTGGCGCCGCTTATTGCCGCCGGGGTGCTGCCCAGCAATTACTCACCGGTAGTGCCCGAGCATTCGACAACGCAGACCTATGCCGCCGGTCCGCAGCTCAACTATCGCCATTTCCGGTGGGTTACGCTATCTATCCACCCCTCCGTGGGCGCCATCCACGAAGAAGCCACCCCTATAGTCGCCAAGCTCGATCCCATCGAAACGCTGCTGGTCTCACAGTTGGCGCCTTCCGGGAAGTTGCAGCAGTGGGTTGGTTTCTACGGCGTCGGGGGCGCCATCGACTTTAATGTAAGCCAGCACTTCGGCCTGCGGGTGACAACGGATCTTGTGCACGATCACTTGTTCGCCAGTCTGGTGAATACGCGCAACACCGTGCGTTTCTCGGTCGGGCCAACTTTCCACATGGGCAAGAATGTAGCCGCCCAGAAGTGAAGGGGCGCGAGGCATGAAGGGTCTCGGCCTGCCGTGTCCGCACTTGCGGGCGCGGTCCGGGAGCGCAACCTGCGTCCGGGAGGCACTCGCGTGGGGCTGATTCCGTCGCGTGAAGCGCGTCTGGGCGGCCTGAGAGGCCGCCGCAGGCCGAGGGCCTGCCCCACTGACTTAACTAATCGGTGTGCTTCCTGATACACTGGAATTTCGCATGCTATCGATCGTCATTCCGATACACAACGAGGAGCCCTCCATCCTGCGTCTATACGACCGGCTCACGGCCGTGTTGGAGCCGCTTCGGCGAGCCTACGAGATTCTGTTCGTGGACGACGCCTCGACCGACCGCAGCTTCGAGCTGCTGACGAACCTGGTGGAGACGGATGGTCACTTGAAAGTGATCCGGCTGCGCCGCAACTTTGGCCAGAGCGCGGCTCTTTCGGCGGGCTTTCATGAAGCCAAGGGAGACGTGGTGATCGCCATGGATGGCGACCTGCAGCACGCCCCGGAGGATATCCCGGCGCTGCTGGCGAAGATCGACGAAGGCTACGATATCGCCAGCGGCTGGCGCAAGGAGCGGGTGGACAATCCGCTGACGCGCAAGATCCCTTCGCGCATCGCGAACTGGCTGATGGCCAAGGCTTCCGGCATCGACCTGCGCGATTTCGGAACCACTTTCAAGGCTTACCGCGCCGAAGTACTCAAGGACGTGAACCTGTACGGTGAGCTGCACCGCTTCATTCCCGCGTTGGCCAGCTTTTACGGAGCGCGGGTGGCGGAAGTGCCCATCCACAACACGGCGCGCGCGGCGGGCGATTCGCACTACGGAATCGGCCGCACGTTCCGTGTGATGTTCGATATCCTGACCATCAAGTTCCTGTTGAAGTACTTTACGCGGCCGATGCACTTTTTCGGGCTCCTGGGCCTGGCTGGAACGGGTCTGGGCAGCCTGATCATGGTCTGGCTGGCGTTTCACAAGTTGATGGGCCACGAATTGATCATTGTGGAGCACGGCCCGCTGATGATCGCCGGCGGCCTGTTGCTGCTGGGCGGCCTGATGATGTTCAGCACCGGGCTGATCGGCGAAATGATGATGCGCACGTATTTTGAGAGCCAGGGGCGGCGCATCTATGCCGTGCGCGAGATCGTGACCCGCAAGCAGCGGGGTGTGGCGGGCGGCGCGCGCGGATAATGCGCGGCCGCTCCCTCACGGTCGCGGCTCGGTAGCGTCGCGGCCCCGTAATTTGGGCGCTTGCGCCCGCCTTGTAGTAAACTGGAATTTAATACCAGCAAATCCAAAGCTTGGAGGTTCCATGAAGTACCGAAATGTGGCCTTGCCCGCCCTGGGGATCCTGTTCTGCGCAATCGCCGGTTTTGCGCAAACTTCCTCGATCGAGGGAGATGTCAAGGGTGAAGACGGTTCGGCCCTGAAAGGCGCTGTGATCAAAATCGACCGCGAAGACATCAAGGGTCATTACCAGGTGAAGAGCGATAAGAAGGGGCACTATTACTACGGCGGCCTGCCGCTGGGCAGGTACAAGGTTACGCTCGAGGTGGACGGCAAAGACATCGATTATGTCGACAAGGTGCAGACCCATCCGGGCGAACCCCAAGTGAACAACTTCGACATGCAGGCGACGGCGAAGAAGCGGCAAGCCCTGAGCCAGGCCGCTCAGTCCGGCAACCTCAGCAAAGACCAGGCGCGCAGCATGACGCCCGAGGAGAAGGCCGCCTTCGAAAAGACAAACAAAGAGCGCGCGGCGCTGACGGCCAAGAACAAACAGCTCAACGAGGCTTTTAACGCGGGCAAAGAGGCGGTGAACGCCAAGCAGTTCGACGTGGCCGTCACCCAGTTTGCCAAAGCCAGCGAAATGGCGCCCGACCAGCCGGTCGTCTGGGCCAATCTGGGCGATGCGGAAATCAGCCTGGCCAAAACCAAGACGGGTCCCGAGCACGACGACGCCATCAACAAGGGGATGGAAGCGTATCAGAAGACGCTGACGTTGAAGCCGGACGATGCCGGCGTGCATAACAACTACGCCCTGGCGCTCGCGGGAGCCAAGAAGTTCGAGGAGGCGCAGGCCGAGCTTGCCAAAGCGGCCCAACTCGATCCTCCCAGCGCCGGCAAATACTATTACAATCTGGGCGCTTTGCTGGTGAACAACAACCAGAGCGAAGAGGCTGGAGCGGCGTTCAAAAAGGCGATCGAGGCCGATCCGAAATATGCCGACGCGCAATATCAATATGGCATCTACCTGATCGGCAAAGCCGCGCTGGGCGCCGACGGCAAATACGACCCGGTACCGGGAACGCGCGAAGCTTTCCAAGCGTACCTGGAACTGAAGCCGGATGGGCCGTTCGCGGAATCGTGCAAGGGCATGCTCGCCACACTTTCTGGCGCGGTGGATACGTCGTATCAGAATCCCGCGGCCAAGAAGAAGACCACCAAGAAGAACTAGGGCCGCGGTGGATGCGATAATGATTGCGGGGCGCCGGAAAGAGCGCCCCTTAGCATAATGCGCTTATTGTTCCGCTTCGTTGTCCTGCCTCTGTTAGTGCTGTGGGTGGTGCGCATTCTGCTGAGGTCCATCTTTGGCGGAATGAACACTCAGGTTGCGCCCAAGCAGGTCCGGCCGGTGCCCACCACGGCTTCGGCGGGCGGCGAGTTGAAGAAAGACCCGGTTTGCGGGACCTATGTCTCAGCGGACACGTCGGTAACCAAGCGGATCAACGGCCAGACGGTGCATTTCTGTTCGCCGGCTTGCCGCGACAAGTACCGCGCCGCTTCGTGACGGCGTGGCGGGCGGGCAGCCCTCCAATCCCGCGAGTGGCCGACGGGGGCGTCGGCCGCGGTCCAGGGGGACCGCCCCCACGAGCGATGCAGGTGCTCGGTGGCAGGAAGAGTGCCCCGCAATGACCTGCCCTACCGGGAGCCGAAGTTGTAGCCTACCCAGACGGTGCCCGCTGTCACCAGATCGCTTCCGAACCCGGGCTGACCCGTGAGGTTCGGCACATAGTGTATGTCGAACTGCGGACGGATGAAAATGTGCTCGGTTACAAACAGCGACACGCCGACGCCGGCGTGGACCTGAAAGTGATTCGAGCTTACCACCGGCTGGGCTTGGCTGACGCAGGCGCTCCCCACACAACTGCTTTGCGTGATCGAGAAGCTTGTTTTGGCGCCGCCGACTCCGCCCTGCAACTGCAACGAGACGCGCTTGCTATGCACCGGCTCGTAAACGCCATTGAAATCGTAGAATGTTTGCCGGTAGTCCAGCGGGCCATAGCTGGGGATGTTTATGAATTGGCTCTTCGCGGGCTGGAAGCTGACCTCCATTCCAAAGCCGAGGTTCTTCCAGAGGATAGCATCTCCGCCGATGCTCATGAAAACGCCACCCAGACTAGGAGTCGCAGAACACGTGCCCCCGGTGGTTATGCTCGAGCTGCCAATGGGTGAGCATTGGCTGAGGGCGGCGTTGTCGAGGCCGCTTGAACTGGCACTGTCATGCGCGGTTCCGAGCCCCAGCATAATGTCGACGGAGCTCTGAGCGCTGGCGAACGGTACGCAGAGCAACAGAAGGGAGAGAATGGGAAGGTAGCGGCAAATTCGTTTCACGTCAGAAGTTCTCCTCTAAGATTTTTTGGCGGCATCAACAAAACGACTCAATGGCCCTTGAATCATTATCGCGCATTGACGGCGGGTTTGGGTCGTAATACCCTACGACGCCATTGGAAGGAAAGACGTTTCACGCAAGTGGGCGATCGTGTCGTCGCCTACTGGTCCAGTTGGGCGAAGATTTCGGCGAGCGGCACTCGAATCGGGTACCCCGCCGCTTGCAGGATACCGCCCTCCGGTTCCTGAAACCCGCTTTGGGTGCATACGTACGCTTTGCGCGAGACCGGGTCGAGAATCCACACGTCGGGCACGCCGAAGTTAAGGTATTCGTCGACACGTTCCTGCATATCGCGAAGCCGGTCGTCCTTCGAGAGGATTTCAATGCAGATCAGCGGCGGCTGCGTAAACACCGGCTCAATGGGCTGGTTGCGGCGCAGCACGCAGACGTCCGGGATGCGAAAGCGGTGGGGGCTTACGCGGACGCGCTGCTCAACCAAGACCCGGATGCCCCAGTCGCGTTGGCGGTTTCCAAACCAGATCGCCAAGCCTGTTTGCAGATTACTGTGCGGGTATTCTCCCACGTTTCGCTCGCGCAGCTCCCCGTCCACGTAGTCGCAGTCGGGCCGGTAGGAGGTGGACAGATATTCTTCGACGGAAACGCCTGCGAAGCTCGACATCCTTTTTATTGTAACGCCGACATTTCACCCCGGCGCTTGCGCCACGTTGTAACATATTCCACATGCACCCGGAGGGAACTGTACTGCTGATCGCTTGCCTGTCCCTGGCGGCCGGCGCCGAACCGGTCAAGTTCAATCGCGATATCCGGCCGATCATGTCGGATACCTGCTTTCGCTGCCACGGACCCGATAAGCGCGCGCGCATGGCGGGCATGCGTCTGGACCGCCGCGAAGAAGCTGTGAAGCCCACGCCGTCGGGGGCCATCCCGATCATGCCCGGCGACCCGGATAAGAGCGCCATCGTGCAGCGCATCTTTGCCACGGACGCCGCGCACCGGATGCCGCCGAAATACGCCGAGAAGGTGCTCACCGACGCGCAGAAGGAGACCATCCGCCGCTGGGTCGCCGAAGGAGCCGCGTACGAAGGCCACTGGGCCTACCAGCCGGTGAAGCGTCCGCCGGTTCCAGAGGTGGCGGACGCCAAGGCGCCTATCCGCAATCCCATAGACAACTTCATCCAGGCGCGCCTGGCGCGCGAACAGTTGACGCCCTCGCCCGAAGCGGATCGCCGCACCCTCCTCCGCCGCGTGACGCTCGACCTCACCGGAATCCCACCCACGCCGCAGGAGGCCGATCGATTCCTCAACGACCGGTCGCCGGACGCCTACGAAAAGCTGGTGGACCGTCTGCTCGCTTCGGCGGCCTACGCCGAAATGCGCGCCATGCACTGGCTCGATGCGGTGCGCTTCGCGGATACGGCCGGCTTTCACGGCGACAACATCTGGCCCACCTGGCCCTATCGCGATTACGTACTGCGCGCTTTCCGCGACAACAAGCCTTTCGACCAGTTCACGCGCGAGCAACTGGCCGGCGACCTGCTTCCCGGCGCGAGCGCCGAGCAAAAAGTCGCCGCGGCATACAATCGCCTGAACCGCGCTTCGGCCGAGGGCGGCTTGCAGCCCAATGAGTATCTGGCCAAATATGGCGCCGACCGCGTGCGCACGCTCAGCACCGTGTGGCTGGGATCCACGATGGGCTGCGCCGAATGCCACGATCACAAGTTCGATCCCTTCACCAACAAAGATTTCTACGCCATGAAGGCTTTCTTCGCCGATATCCGGGAAACGGGCCAGATTGCGGACAGAGGCCGCGGCGCGTGGGGCGAGAAACTGCCGCTTCCGAGCGATGAACAGCGCCGCCGCCTCGCCGAGCTGGATGAGCAGGTCACGGCGGCGCGGCGCGGCCTTGATGCGCAGGCCGAGCAGATCAAGAAGCAGCGCTGGGCCTGGGAAGACCGCCTGCTGCCGGATTTCGAAGCCGGCAAGCTGGCCTGGACCTATCAACGGCCCACGGGGGCTGGCGCGGCCAACGGCGCGAAGCTCACTATATATAACGAAGAAGCCGTGGATAGTAACTTCTATCTGCATGGCTCGCTCAGTTCCGAGCGCAAACGTGGCGAGGGCCTGGTTGTGGCGTCGGGTCCGAATCCCGATAACGAGACGTATACGGTCACGTTCAAGCCGGGAGAAGGCGCATGGACCGCGCTGGGCATCGACGTATTTCAGGATGAAAGCCTGCCGGGCACGCGCTTTGCCCGCGGTGCGGACCGCTTTGTGCTCACCGAGGTCGAGGCCGAGATCGCCGAACCCGGCGGCGCGCCGCGCAAGCTGCCCTTCGTGCTGGCGACGTCCGGGGGCGTCGGCGAACGGGTGGAAAACCCGCCTATGGCTGCCATCGATGGCGATCCGAAGACCGGATGGGGCGTCACCATCGTCGAGGAGTACAATCCGTTTCTCGCCCTGCGCTTCGCTGAGCCTTTGCACACGCGCGGCGATTCGGTGGTGACCGTGCGCCTGCATCACGATTCCGATCTGCGCCGCGCCACCATCGGTCGCTTCCGCCTGGCGCTCTCCGCGGCCACATACTCCTGGCCCGAGGACGGCGAATCCGACTCCAAAACGAAAGCCAGCCCGCCCGAGAATCCGTCGCTCACCTTGACTGTCGCGGCCGGTCGCGGCCTGCCGCCCGATCTGGCCAAGATCCTGCGCCGGCAGGAGGACGAGCGCAGCCCCGAGCAAAAGGACGCCGTGCTGGATTACTTCGAATTCGCCACGCCCGAACTGCAGCCGGCTTACGTGCACCTGGCCCACCTACGCGCCGAGCGCGACTTGCTGTACGCCGCCATCCCGCGCGTGGTGCTCACCGAAGCCACGCGGCCGCGCATCACACGGGTCCTGCCGCGCGCCAATTGGATGGATGAAACGCACGAAATCGTGGAGCCGGCCGTCCCGGCGTTTCTGGCGAAGCTGGAAACCGACGGCCGCCGCGCCACACGCCTGGATCTGGCCAACTGGCTGGTTTCCCCGCAGAATCCGCTGACCGCGCGCGCCTTCGTCAACCGCCTGTGGCGCGAGTTTTTCGGGACGGGACTTTCCAAGGTGCTGGAGGATCTCGGCTCGCAGGGCGAGTGGCCCGTCAACGGTGAGTTGCTCGACTGGATGGCGGCAGAATTCATGCAGGATTGGGACATGCGGCATATCGTGCGCACCATCGTCACCAGCCACACGTATCGGCAATCGTCGATGTCGAGCGCGCAGATCGACGAGCGCGATCCGGATAATCGCCTGCTGGCGCGCCAGAACCGCTATCGCGTGGATGCGGAGATCGTACACGATATCGCGCTGTCGGTTGCCGGCCTGCTGACGGAGCAGTTCGGCGGTCCCAGCGTGCGTCCGTACGAGCCGGAAGGCTATCTGGCGGCCATGAACTTTCCCAAGCGGGAATACTCGGCCAGCCGCGGCGCGGACCTTTATCGCCGCGCGCTGTATACCGAATGGCAGCGCACGTTCCTGCATCCCACGTTGCTGACCTTCGACGCGCCCACGCGCGAGGAATGCACGGTGAACCGGGTGAGCTCCAACACGCCGTTGCAAGCGCTGGATATGATGAACGATCCGATCTTCGTGGAGAGCGCGCGGGTATTTGCGGAGAACATCGTACGGCAGGGCGGCGGCTCGTTTGACCGGCAATTGGATTGGGCCTTTGAGCGGGCTTTGAACCGCGCGCCGGGCGGCGAGGAGCGCCAGATTCTGGAAGAGCTGTATCGGAAGAATTTGGAACGGTTCCGCGCGTCGCCGGAATCGGCCGCGCAACTGATGAGCGTGGGCGAGACGCCGCGGACGGCGGCAGGGAGCGATCCGGAGGTGGCTGCCATGGCTTTGGTGGCCCGGGCGATTTTGAACTTACATGAAACCATTACACGGAATTAAGCGCGGGACTGAGAGTCCCGCGCAGNNGGCTGAGAGCCTGCCCCACGATTGTGAAGTCTGCCGCCGCACGTTCCTGCGCGACGGCCTCGCCGGCGTCGGCTTGCTGGCGCTGAATTCGCTGCTCGACCGGCGTCTGCTGGCGTCCACAGGCGTGGTCAACCCGCTGCATCATCCGGCCAAGGCCAAGCGGGTCATCTTCCTTTACCAGGCGGGCGGCCCGTCGCATTTGGAAACCTTCGACTACAAACCTAAGCTCGCCGAGATGACCGGCAAGCCCATGCCGGACTCCTTCACCGCCGGGCAGCAAATCGCGCAACTGCAGGGCCAGCGCTTAACCTGCTTCGGCCCGCAGCATCCCTTTCAGAAGTTCGGCAAATCCGGCCAGGAGATCTGCTCGCTGTTTCCGCACATCGGCAGCGTGGCCGACGATATCTGCATCGTGCGCTCCATGTGGACCGAGCAGATCAATCACGATCCCGCCCACACGCTGATGAATACCGGCTCCATCATTGCGGGCCGCCCCAGCATGGGATCGTGGATATTCTACGGATTGGGCGCAGAGGCGGATAACCTGCCTGGATTTGTGGTGCTGATGTCTTCCGGCAAGGGCGGCCAGATGCAGCCCATCGCGGCACGCCAGTGGTCGAGCGGCATCCTGCCGAGCAAATTCCAGGGTGTGAAGCTGAACTCGTTCGGCGACGCTGTGCTGCACGTCAAGAATCCGCCGGGCGTAAGCGACGCCGCCGAGAGCGAATCGTTCCAGGCGGTGAACGCGCTGAATCGCCTGCAATACAAAACCACGCAGGACCCCGAGATTCTCACGCGCGTGGCGCAGTACGAGATGGCTTTCCGCATGCAATCGAGCGTGCCCGACCTGGTGGACATGAGCAAGGAGCCGGCCAGCGTGATGGAGATGTACGGCGCCAAGCCGGGCGACGGATCGTTCGCCTCGAACTGCCTGCTGGCGCGACGCTTGGCCGAGCGCGGCGTGCGCTTCATTCAGCTCTACCATCGCGACTGGGATCACCACTCGGGTGTGAAGGCCAACGTGGTGATCAAGGCGCAGGAGACTGACCGGCCCACCGCGGCGTTGATCCAGGACCTCAAGCAGCGCGGCATGCTGGACGACACGCTGGTGGTGTGGGGCGGGGAATTCGGGCGCACGCCTATGTCGCAGGGCGATGGCCGCGATCACCACATCAAGGGCTTCAGCTTCATGCTGGCGGGCGGCGGCATCAAGGGCGGCATCAGTTACGGCGCCACCGACGAGTTAGGCTACGCCGCGGTCGAGCACGCGGTGGCCGTGCCCGATTTCCATGCCACGATGCTGCACCTGCTAGGCATCGACCACAAGCGCCTGACGGTGAAGTTCCAGGGGCTGGATGCGCGGTTGACGGGGATTGCGGGGAATGTGGTGAGCGGGATTCTGGCGTAATTTCTACTGTCTCACCGCAACCGCCAACCTGAGTCCAAGAGAGCTAAGTACCGAGTCCAGGCTGGTAAGGGAAGGATTGCCCGATCCTGACAGCATACGATACAGATTCTCCCGGTTAAGACCGGCCCGCCCCGATAGCTTTCTGATCCCGCCTTGAGCCTCGGCGACATCCCGAAGCGCCAGCAGAAACACATCCACATCGCCGTCATCGAGACATGCAGTCAGATATTCCGCCGCGGTCTCCGGATCCTTCAACGCCTCCAGCAGGTTCTCTTTATACGATTCAGTCTTTACCATCGAGGTAGTCCTTCCAAAGCGCTTGTGCGGTATGGATGTCTTTGCTTTGAGTCTGCTTGCTTCCGCCGCAGAGCAATATAACGACCGACTTGCCGTATCTGCCGAAGTAGACCCGGTACCCTGGTCCAAAGTCGATCCTCAACTCTTCGACTCCACCGCCCACCGATTTCGACTCGCCGAAGTTGCCCAACCGTATTCGATTGAGCCGTGCCCGAATAATCGCCGCCGCCCGCTTATCCTTGTTGGAATCGATCCATTTGGAGAACCGGCCGCCATAGATGCGAAGCTCAATCGGCTCACCCATCCTTCTATGGTAGCGTATAAGCTACCGTGCGCGGTAAAGATACCGTACACCCAGGCAAGTGCCCGCGGCTTCCGCGAGAAACAGGAGGCACGCGGTAATGACGAACGTGGTTCCCCAGACGCCGGCAACCTGTGCCCCAACGTGGTCCGGACCCATTGCCATAAAGTGATGGTACAGGCCGAAGGCCAGCGACCCAGCCATCGTCAGCGCCAGCAGGCCGAATCCGAGGCGCTGCCATGGCGTCCACAGTAATGCCATGGCCAGCAGCGGGCCGGCGAGAATCACCACCGCTACGAAGAGCTTTTCAGCGGCGCTCAGATCGATGTGCAATGCCAGGTGGGCCGCGCCGTGGACGATGTTGATCAGCAGGTTGACCAGCACAATCGCTGTTCCGGCGCGGGCGGGGTCCATGGCAGCTATTTTAAACGATACCGCGCCGCCCTTACTGACAACGCTTGGCCGTGAGCAACTCTTTCTGTTCGTCCAGCAGCCAGCAGCCGGGAGCGGTGGCGTTGGCTACGTCGGTGCCATTCCAGGTGATCTTGGCCGGGAGCCACGACTCGGTGACGGTCAGCTTCATTTGGGTGACGGCGCGGCTGACTACCTCGACTTCGTGCAATTCCGGCAGATACTGCGCGCGCACGCGGGCGGTGACCGGCTCGGCGCTCGGCGCCAACTCGATCTTGGTTTCCAGGCGAAGGCGGTCCTTGCCGCGCTGAACCATGACCACGACAGGCTTCTCCTCGAACGTCCGATACAGGACTTGCGCGTATTCCGCGGCGTCGCTCAGTTTCTTGCCGCCCAACTCCACGATGCGGTCGTTGAGCTTGAGCGGTCCCGCATATTTTTCGGGCAGCGACGCGACCAGAACGCCCGGACCGGGCTCGGCTGGATTGTATCCAAACGGGCCGATGGCCAATCGGGCGCCCGATCCCAGCGGCGGCACGCGCGTGGAATCCAGCACGTCGTTTCGCTCGGCAGGATCGAACTTGGTGACCTCCATCCAATAACAGTGCGTGAACAGCGGGCTGCCGGTTTCGCAATCCGCCGTGGTGGGGAACGGATCGCGCTGGTGCGCGGCGAGCCAGTCGAAGATTTCCGCGGGCTTGGCCGCAGCCGGCTCGCGCCACTCCAGATTGAAGCCCGCGGACTGCAGCTTCTTGCCCAGAGGCTCCTCGTCCCGATTTGCAAACAGCCACAAGACGGGCAGGTTGGTGGTGTTGGCGGCGAATAAGCGATTGCTATCGATGGCCGCGCGCGGACTCCCTCCGGCGGCTACGGCGGCGGCCCAAAGATCGGGCATGCGAGCGGCCACATAGAACAGCGTGGAGACGGACCCGCCCTGCGCCGCGAGGTAGACACGATTGGGGTCCACGGGCAGCCGCTTTTCGGTTTCCTCCACTTCGGCAGCTATGGCTTTGACGCGCTGGTCGGGGCTCTTGCCGGCGGTATCGCTGGAGGGCTGGAGGAACTGCCAGCCGCGCTCCTGACACGCGGCTTGCCAGGTTTTGGCGTCGCCGCCCAGCAAGACCAGGAGGGCGGATTTGGGGGCCTGCGCAGCGGCGGGGGGGACGAGGATGACCGCCAGAGCAAGAATAGCGCACGCGCGGAAGCGGCCTGAGAGGCCGCCGCAGGCCGAGGGCC
Organism: Bryobacterales bacterium; assembly: GCA_003166475.1. Classification (GTDB taxonomy): domain Bacteria; phylum Acidobacteriota; class Terriglobia; order Bryobacterales; family Bryobacteraceae; genus Bog-159. The sequence goes on from PMVV01000247.1 coordinate 12,912, forward strand.
TGCCCCACTTAGCCGCCACGTCAGTGTACCAGCCGTGAATGGATGCGTTTGGCCAGTTTCTCAATTTCTTCGGTCTTCTTGAGGCTGGAAATCGAAAGGACATGGCGGTCGTTCTTCTCCAGTTCCTGCTTGAGTTGTTCCGCCAGTTCGATGAGCTGGGCAGCGTCCTTCAGGTCCTTTTCGTGATCGGCCTTCAGGATTTCGTCCCGCAGCTTACCGTTGGGGAGCGGCGGCACATCCTCGTCGCTGGAGGGCGTCCGAGGCGGCCTGACCTGCGGCGCGACGAAGGGCGTCAGGGCCAACGTCAGGCCCGCTGCGGCTGCGTAACGCAATAATCGTTTCATGGCTGGTCTTGGTACGAGTAGCTGGTATCGACGCTGGTGAATTTGGCGCCATCCAGTTCGACGTACGGATAGACGAAATAGTTCAACGGCGCGCCTTGTTGCCTGGGCACGAGGATCACGTCACGGCCCTTGCTCAGTTCTACGCGGTTCTCGTCGTGCGCGCCGAAAAAGTACTCGCGTTTGGCCGGATTCTTGGCGGCTTCCGACGCGTCCACAGGCACCCAGCCGATGCCTTTCGCGTAGAATTCCGCCCAGCAATGATAGCCGGCGATTTTGCCCGCGCCGCGATCGGCGGGCAAGGGAAAGCCGATGGCGAAACGGGCGGGGATGCCCACGGCGCGCGCGTAGCCGATGAAGATGGCGTGGAAGTCGGTGCAATTGCCGCGGCGCGCGTCGCACGCGTAATAGATGTCGCCGTTGCCCCATCCCTTGCCGCTCTTATCGTATTTCACGGTGGCCACCACGTGATTGTAAATGGCGCGCGCCATTTCCAGATCGGTCTTGGCGCCGGCCGCGTCGACCACCTCGCGCGCCCAGCGCCGGATGGTGTCGTCGAGCGGTACCAGGCGGTCGGGTTGCAGGTAGCGTTCCAGACCTGCCGGCTCGGCCGCGCCGTTCGCGGGCAAAGCCGCGGCGAGCGGTTGGATGTGCTCCTTGCGCATGGCATCGAAGCGCATGGCGACCGCGATGGCCGGCTCTTTGGGATCCGTTACGCGGATATGCAGGATGCGGTTATCTTCCGTGCCGTTCGAGATTTCGTACCGGTAGGGCGATTCCACATGCAGGTTCGCGATGCGCTGGAAGGCATCGCCGTGCGGCGCCGGCAGCCAGATATCGACCGTGTGCGATCCAGTGGGGATGTCCTTCACGGTTACCGCGTATTCGAAGCTGAAGGAACGCTCGCGCGGGGCGGGCAGGTTCGCGCAAAAACCCATTGCGCCAACCAGGGAGAGTGCGAAGAGAGTGCGCATAGATTTATTGTATTGGGTTATGACTCGACGTAAGATTCTGCAGGTGGTGGGCGCGGGCGCGTTGGCATCCTCAACGCCGGTGAGCGCGGGAGCGTCGCAGGCGGGTGGCGACGGTGCGGGCATACCCAAGATCTGTCTGGAACTCTCGGGGAGGCTCCAGGCAGCCGCGCTGGATGACGCCGGCATGCGGCGCGTGAAGCAGCTTGGAGTGGACCACGTGGCCATGGGCGGTCCGCCGATTCCGTGGGAGGAATCCGCGATCCGCGCGCGGATGGAACGCTTGAAGGCCGGCGGCCTGACCCTGGGCAACATGATGATCGGCGGTTTTCCGAACGCCATCTACGGCAGGCCGGGCCGGGACGAAGAGATCGAAAAGGTGCGGCAATCGATTCGCGCGGCCGGCAAGGCGGGTCTGCCTGTGATCGAGTACAACTTCTACGCGCACCGCCTGGTGGAGGGTTACTACGAAGAAATCGGACGCGCTGGCGCGGGGCTGACCGCGTTCGATTACGGCCGCGTGAAGGATCTGCCGCCGCTGGAGGCGGAGGGCACGCACTCGCTCGACGAGATGTGGGGCAACGTCGCATATTTCCTGAAGGCTGTGGTGCCGGTGGCGGCGGAATCGGGCGTGCGGCTGGCGTTGCACCCCAACGATCCACCGGCGCCGCTGAGCCGCGGATCGGGGCAGATCATGGGGACGGTGGAAGGTTGGAAGCGGCTCGTCGCCATCGTGCCCAGCCCGTCGAATGGGATCACTTTCGATTGCGGAGTCACCCGCGAGATGGGCCAGGACCCGGTGGAAGTCTGCCGCTATTTCGGATCGCGGGATGCCATCAACCACGTGCATTTCCGGAATGTGCGGGTGCGCAAGCCGTACGAGAATTACACGGAAGTATTTCTCGACGAAGGCCAGATCGACATGTTCGCTGTGATGCAGGAACTGGTGCGCCAGAAGTATCCGCGGCTGATTTATCCGGAGCACCCGCGGGCGCTGGACGCCGATCGCGAGCGGCCGGATTTTCATCCGTATTATCCGGGCGGCGGTGCGTACGTGGGCTACGCGTACAACGTGGGCTACGCGCGGGCCATGCTGCAGGCGGCGCAAGCGGTACTTAGGCGGTCATAGCGGCGCCCGCCTCGACGTCGCAGGCAAATCCCCGTCCCACCAGTTCCTTGCCCGACGTGCCGCGCACCAGCGCATCGTGCAGATTGTGCTGGAAACGCCCGAATGCGGCAACGGCCGTTTGGGCCTCGGGCGATGGCCGGCCGGGAAAACTGGCCAGCCCCGCTCCAGCACTGATCGGATCTTCAATGGCCGGACGAAGCGCGCCGTCGCCCCACTGCTCTCCGGCCGGAATGACGGCGATGCGAGAACCGCGGGCGCGCGCATGGGCGGCGACCGCGCGGCAGTTTCGCAGGCAGGCCGTGAAAGTCGCGGCGGCGCCCGCCGGGATCGACTGCAACGAGGGAGGCGAGAGAGAGTAGCCGCCGGCGGACCGGGGCGAGGCCACCAGCGCTCCTTTCGATTTCGCGAAGGCTGCGGCGGAACTGTCCCGCCAGCGATACGGCAGCACGGCGGCACCGTGCGCGACAGCGATGTCCACGGCGGTGGAGAACACCAGCACGTCGACGACGACAAGCACATCGTTGTTCGGCGCGAGGACCTGCACACCCGCCAGACCCCATTCGCAGCGAAGGTCGTATTCTGCCTGGTCGTAGTGCACTGGAATCTATCTGGACAGTTTCTCCAAGTCGGCAGGATCGCCGAAACGGAACCCTTCGAAGCTCGTATCGATGGAGCGCAACAAACCGGTGAGCACGCCGCCCGCGCCCACTTCGACGAACCGTTGAACCCCCTGCGCCGCAAGATACCCTATGGATTCCGCCCAGAGCACTGGATTGGGAACCTGCTCGTATAAACCCTGCCGCGCCTCCGCGCCCGTGTGCACTTCCCGCGCCTGCCAGTTGTTTACCAGCGGGCAAGCGAAATCGGAGAAGTTCGCGGCATTCAAATCGGCGGCCAGGCGCTCCTGCGCAGGTTTCATCAGGGCGCAATGGAACGGCGCGCTGACCTGCAATAGAATCGCGCGGCGCGCGCCCGCGGCTTTGGCCAGATCGATGGCGCGATTCACCGCGCCGGCGTGTCCGGCGATCACCACCTGGTCAGGCGCGTTCAGATTCGCAGCGCTTACCACTTCCCCCTGCGCAGCCTCTTGCAGAATGCCATGCAGCGCGCCTTCGGGCAGACGGAGCAGCGCGGCCATCGCGCCCAACCCGGGCGGCACGGCTTCCTGCATGTAGCGGCCGCGCTTGCGGACCAGGCGCACGGCATCCGCGAATTGCAGGCTGCCGGCCGCTACCAGAGCGGAGTATTCTCCCAGGCTGTGGCCGGCCACGTAGTCCGGCACGAAGCCGCGTTCCGCCAGCACGCGAAAGGCGGCGGTGGAAACCGTGAGCAGCGCCGGCTGCGTGTTCTCCGTCAGCTTGAGCGCATCTTCCGGTCCCTCGAAACATAGGGCTGAGAGCGGGAATCCCAGCGCGTCATCGGCTTCTTCAAAGACGGCGCGCGCCACGGTCGACTGCGCGGCAAGGCTCTTGCCCATGCCGGCGTATTGCGATCCCTGACCGGGAAATAGAAAGGCGGTTTTGGGTGTCAAAGGCGATTATAACCGGGCTGTCACGGGTACCCAACAACCACAAGATCAAGAGCACAACGAAAATTGTCCACAGCATGCGATAGCCACCTTTCCGGATAGGATTTGTAAAACGTTCGCGACGGACCACGTCCGGGGGCAAGCCCACGGTTCGGCCAACATCCCGTCTGTAATGCGAGCAGTTTTCCCGCCAACGCGAAAAGAAGCTCGATCACACCGCGCCGGAGTGATCAGAAGGTAAAGCGCAGTTGTAAGTCGATCTTGCGGTTGTAAGTGCTGGGCGAGCCGAACGGACCAAATCCCGCAAGGCTGAGGGACTGCCCGAAGAAGGGCGAGCTCAAATCGCCATTGGGCGCCGCGTAATTGGGATGATTCAGCGCATTGCGCGCGTTGATGCTCAGCGTGAGATTGTACTTGCGGCCGGTCATCGCGCCGAAGGCTCCCGGCGGGGGACCGCCTCCCGGTGGCGGACCGCCGCCTCCAGGACCGCCTGGGCCGCCACCGCCGCGCGCGCCGCCCGCTCCGGGCGGAGGCCCCATCTGTCCCTGCGGCAGGCCGGACTCGCCCGAGCCTCCAAACGACCACGTGCGCGCCAGCCGCAAACCCAGGTTGACGGTGGCCGGACCGCGCCCGTAGTTCCGTCCGATGGTAGGCGCGCCCGCGGCCGGCTGGAGGTTGAAGCATCCGAATCCCGTGGCGTACAACAGAGCGCCGCCGGTGCAAGTGGAGGCGCCCAAGCCGGTCATCAGTTCCGGGCGCTCGGCCGCGAACCCGGTATCGTTCGAATCGATCCCGGTGGTGATGTTGTAAGGCGCGCCGCTCTGCACCAGGAAGAACGGGCTGATGGTGAACTTCAGCAGCAGCGGCAGACTGCTGCCCAGCAGCAAGCGGTGACGGATATCGGCGAACGAGGAGGGTCCCCACTCCGCTCTCAGATTGTATGGGTTGGCGGGCGCGCCTTCGTTGTCGTCCATCCCGTAAGAGAGCCCGTAAAAGCCGAACAGGAAGATCTTTCCGAAATTCACATTCGGGCTGATCATCAGCATGTTCGAGCGGCTGAAGCCCACCGTTTCGGTCAGCAGGCGAATGTCGGAGTTGCCGTAAGGGTAGACTCCGTCGATGGGCGCGTTGACGTTGACGGAGCGCTCCAGGTGTACGCCGCGGCTGGCGATGTAACTGACGTTGAATCGGACGTGCTGATTGACCTGCCGGTCGACGCCGACGCTTGCCTGATAGTTGCGCGGCGCCTGAATGCCCGCGTAAAGCAGTTGTAACTGTTGGGGCTGCTGGCTGTCCTTCAGCGATGCGGGCAAAGGTACGCTAGGAAAGAAGTCGGGATTCAGTATCAGATAGGATTGCTGCGTGTAGGTTTGCTCGGTGAGGCCGTAGCGTGTGGCATTCAGCGTGTCGTTGATCCCGATGCGATCGTAGAAGATTCCGAAGCCGGCGCGCAGCACTGTCTTGGCAGTCTTATTCGCGCCGCCATCGATGCCCCACGCAATGGCGGCGCGCGGCGCGATGTCTCCATGGTCGCCGATGTTGGTTTGCGCCTCGTAACGCAAGCCGTAGCTGAAGGTCAGGTTGGGGCGCGCGCGCCAGTCGTCGTTCACGAACAATCCTGTGTCGAGCTGGTTCACGGGGGTTGTGGGAGTGCCCGCGCTCAAGCTGAATTGCGAAGCGCCGCCTCCCAGCGCGCGAATTTGGGCGGCGCTCAGCCCTTCCTGTTGAAACAGCAGCGTGCGCCGGTAGACTTCCAGCGCGGAAAGTTGCTCGGTGGCGCCGGCTATGGCCTGGTTGTCGGCGTTCAACTCCGGCCCGATGCCGCCGAAGAAGGTGAACGTCCCGCCGAAGTTATTGACGGATGTGTCGCGCAGAAACGACTCCCGCACGCGCCCGCCCCACTTCCAAACATGCGCGCCCCTGGTGTAAGTCGAAGTATTGGTCAGTTCCCAGTTATTCGTTAGAGTAGCGGAGTTGCCGATTTGCGGGCCGCCCGACTGGAACGCGCCCGCAACAATCAGCGCGGGAGTGCTGTTGTTCGCGGTGTTGTCCAGGGCCGAGCGCATATACTGGAAGCGCGTTTCGTTGATGGCCCGGGCGCCCAACACCGCGGTCTCGGTGACTTGCAGCGTATTTTCGGAGGATGTCTGATTGTATGCCTGGTCGGCCAGGCTGAAACCACCGACGCCTTCTTTATCCATTTCCACGCGCGTGTTTTGATAACGCACGGTCAGGGTATTGTTGGCGTTGATCGAATAGTCCAGGCGGGGAGTTAGCGTGGTGCGGTATTGCGGCGTCAGGAGCGCCTGATTGACGTTCAGCGGATTCAGGCGGGCATCCAGGGTAGTGGCGAGGATAAACGCGTTTTCATCGATGGTGCGGTGCTCGGCATCGAAGCCGAAGGATGCCTTCGATTTCAAGAGCGGACCGCTGAGGCTCAACCCGTAGAATTGTTGTTGGTAGGGCGGGCGCTTGGACTGCTCAAGCAGCGGGCTACGCGAGTTCAAAGCTTCTTTGTTGTACTGCAGGAAGGCTTGGCCGCGGATCTTGTCGGTGCCTGGCTTGGTGAAGATCTGAATACGCCCAAAACCAGGCCGGTCGTATTCCGGCGAGAAAGGGTTGGAGTTGATGCGCACCTCGCGGATCGAGGATTTCGGCGGCAGGTTGACGCCGGTGAAGCCATCGATGTAGATTTGCGCTCCATCGGGGCCGCCGCCCGGACCGGCCAGGGCCTGCAGTTGCTGCGAAAGCTCGTCGGGATCGTCGGATAGGGCCGCCAGTTGTTTTTCCCCGAGCACCAGCGCGTCGCCGTTATCGGCGGTGTCGGCGCTCACGCTGTTGGCTTCGGCCTCGACATTGACTACCTGGTTTTCCGCGGCAATGACCAACTGCACGTCGAGCGCCGTGGGATTGACGATCTCCACCTCCTTGCGCTCGATCAAGGTGAATCCTTTGGCGATGAACCGCACGGTATACTTGCCGGGCTTCACTGTCTCGACGGCGTAGTTGCCGGTGGCGTCGGTTGTCGTGCGTTGGTCTACGCCCGGCCCGCGCAGTTGCACCAGCGCACCCGGGACGGACGCGCCCGATGGGTCGGTGACCACGCCGTGCAAGCCGGCGCCGGTTTGCGCCACGCTGCCGATCGATAGAGACACTAAGAGGGCGGCCAGCGCCCACGGGGATTTCATATTGGCTCCAATTCCAGTATTCGCTAGAACCGCACCGGCGAACCTTAAGTTTTGTAAAAGCGGTGTTACGCGCCCTGGATCTGAGTTACAACTGAATTAGTGAGGCGAGTGCTGCTGGTGGACGACGATACGGACCTGTGCGCGCTAATGGCCGAGTTTTTCTCACAACACGAGTTCGCCATCGAAGCGGCGCACGACGGCCCGCGCGGCCTGGCGCGCGCCTTGGAAGGGCAGTACGACCTCGTCATCCTGGACGTCATGCTGCCGGTTCTGGATGGCTTCGAGCTGCTGAAACAAATCCGGCGGCGCAGCTCCGTCCCGGTGATCCTGTTGACGGCGCGCACCGCGCAGACCGACCGCATCGCCGGTCTCAACGCGGGCGCCGACGATTACCTGCCAAAGCCGTTTGGCCCGGAAGAACTGCTGGCGCGCATGCGGGCTGTGTTGCGGCGCACGGGGCAGGGAACTGCGCTATCCGAGGTGGCCGAGGCCGGTGGCGTGCGGGTCGACTCACAGACCCGCGAGGCGTGGATCGAGGGCGAGACCGTCGAACTGACCGCCATCGAATTCGACATACTCGATTTCCTGGTGCGCGCGGCGGGCCGAGTGGTTTCGCGCAATGAGCTGGCCGCGGTTCTCTACCAGCGTGAGTCGACGCCGTACGAGCGCTCGCTGGACGTCCACATCAGCCATCTGCGGAAGAAGTTGGAGTGCGGCGATCGCGTGCAGATCCGCACGGTGCGCGGCGTGGGCTACTTTTTCGCGGCGGCGCCGGAGGAGGCGGAATGAGAACGGTCTTCGCCAAGATTCTGCTGTGGTCGTTCGGCACGCTGGTGCTTTCACTGGGCGCTTATCTGTTCATTTCGACCGGCATGGCTTCGCGCATTTCCGGCAAGGGAGGACCGTTCGAAAGGACCGTGGCATTCCAGGTGGACGAGGCCGAAGTGACCTACCGATCCGGAGGGCCGGCGGCGCTGAGCGCTTACCTGCGGAAGCTGCAGACTTACTTCGGCCCGGAACATTTCTTCACCGATGCGCAAGGCAAGGACCTGGTGACAGGTGCGGACCGTTCCGCGTTTTTGGCCGCCGCCCGGGGTGGACACAATGTCCCGCATCCGCTGGGTGACCGGTTCGTGTTTGTGGTGCCGTCGCAGGATGGCGCTTACCGGCTGATTGCGACCGACCGGCCACCCTTCACTCGCTGGAGCTTCCTGCCTTACTATGGACTGATTTTGCTGGTAGTCGGGCTCCTATGCTGGATGCTGGCGGTGAACATCGCGTCGCCGCTGCGCGGGCTGGCGCACACGGTGGAGCGCTTCGGCAGCGGGGACCTCTCGGCGCGGGCGGGCTTGCGCAGACGCGACGAGATTGGAGACGTGGCGCGCGCATTCGACCAGATGGCCGGGCGCATCGAGACACTATTGACCGCCGAGCGGCGCTTGCTGCAGGACATTTCGCACGAGTTGCGTTCGCCGCTGGCGCGGCTCAGCTTCGCGGCGGAGCTGACCAAAACGGCGGAGGACCGTAACGCCGCTGCGGCCCGAGTCACGAAGGAGATCGATCGGCTGACGAATCTGGTTGGCGCGCTGGTGGAGGTGACGCGCGTGGAGGGCGACCCCGCGTCGCGCCGCGTGGAACATTTCGATCTGGACCAACTGGTGCAAGAACTGCTGGACGCCAGCCGCATGGAAGCCGATGCGCGCCGCTGCCGGTTGCATTACGAATCGGCCGGCGCTTTGCCGGTTTGGGGCGACCGCGAATTGCTGCGTCGGGCCATCGAGAATGTGTTGCGCAATGCGATTCGCTACGCGCCGGAAGGCTCGCCGATCGATGTCAAGCTGGAATCGGCCGCCGGGAAAGCGTCGATTTCGGTGCGCGATTACGGTCCCGGCGTGCCGGACGAGATGTTGCCCAGAATCTTTCAGCCGTTCTTTCGCGCGGACGGTTCCAGAGACAGCCAGACGGGCGGCGTGGGGCTGGGCCTGGCGATTGCGTACCGAGCCATCGGCGCGCACCACGGCAATATTTCGGCGGAGAATGCCACGCCGGGCCTGCGGGTGCGGATGGAGATACCGTCCTGAGAACCGCTCCCTTACGGTCGCGGCTCAGTAGATCAACGCGACTGTTACCGAGCCGCGACCGTTAGGGAGCGGTTTCCCCAGAACGGTTAGCTGTCTCTGGATGCCCTGCTATGATATGAGGGGCGCGCCAAGGGAGGCTGACTGTGTTTCGTGTACTGACTATTCTGCTGGCTGCGACTCTGCTGGAAGCCGGTACGCCGCTGTTCCGGCCCACCATCGAGCGCAGCGCCACTGGCTGGACGGCCGAGCGCGGTCTGCTGGCGGTGGACACCTCCGTATCGCACGAAAGCGCTAAGTCGCTGCGCATCGAGCCGGGCGGTTCGCCGGACGCCTCCATCCGCTCCGCGCCCGTTTCCTTGCGCATTGGCCGAAGCTACGAGTTGAGCGGCTGGGTGCGCACGGAAGACGTGCAGGTGCGCGACCTGGACCGCTCGCCGATCGCGATCGGCGCCGCGCTCACCATGGCTTCCATGCCGTTCGATGTACACTCGGCCGCGCTGGGCGGCACGCGCCATTGGACGCACCTCGCGCTTCGCTTCGTGGCCAGCCGCGCGGAGGACCGCATTCTGCTGACCGTCGGCAATGGCGGCGCGTTTACGGGCAAGGCGTGGTTCTCGGAGGTCACGCTCGAGGAAGCCTCCTCGGCTGCCGACCCGCCCGCCGCTACCGTCCGCACATTCGGTCCAGCCTATCGCTATCCGTCGGCCGGCTGGATCTATCTGCACATCGAAGGCCAGCCTTACGAGCGCGGCTACCAGCACGGACACTTGATGGCGCGCGAAATCCCCGAGTATCTGGAACGCTGCGCCGCGGATCTCGGCGCCAAGGCCGAGGCACAGAGCTGGGACCAACTCCGCACCACGGTCAACGCCCTTTTCCTGCGCGGTTTCGACCGGGAAATCCTGGAAGAGATGAAGGGCATCGCCGACGGAGCTTCCGACGCCGGCGCGAAGTGGCTTGAGCGGCGCATCGACTTGGTGGATATCGTGGTCGCCAACACCACGGTGGAACTGGGTGAGTTGCGCAACGCCGGGCTGATCACCCCCACCGGACTGGAAGGTCTGCACCTGGAAGCCCCTTCGTACTTCGATCGCAAGCGCGACTCGGGCGTGGACCATTGCAGCGCCTTCGCCGCTACCGGCGCAGCCACGCGCGACGGCAAGATGGCGATCGGCCATGTCACCTGGTGGCCGCTCACGCTGGCCGAGCAGACCAACGTGATGCTGGACATCCAGCCGGCCACCGGCCACCGCATCCTCATGCAGAGCTATCCCGGCGGGATCGAGAGCGGCACCGACTGGTATCAAAACGACGCGGGCATGGTTCTCACCGAGACCACCATCCGCCAATCGCCGTTCAACATCGAGGGCACGCCGGTGGCCTTCCGCGCGCGGCAGGCCATTCAATATGGCGGCAACGTCGATGAAGTGGTGGAGCGGCTGGGAACGCGCAATAACGGCCTCTATACCAACGAGTGGCTGATCGGCGACGGCAAAAACAACGAGATCGCCATGTACGAACTGGGCACCGGCCACACCAAGCTGTGGCGCAGCTCGAAGAACGAGTGGTTCGGGGGAACGGAGGGGTTCTACTGGGGCGACAACAATGCCAAGGACTTGCAAGTCCGGCTGGAGTACGTTCCCGATCCGCAGGGTGTGCCAGAGTTCGTGCCCTATACCCCGTATCCGCGCGATCGGGCGTGGCAGGATCTCTACCACAAGTATCGCGGGCAGATCGACGAACAGTTCGGATTCCTGGCGTTCCGCACGGCGCCACTGGTGAGCGCCTCGACCATGGATGCGAAGATCGCCACCGCGGATATGGCACAGAACCTGATGGTCTGGGCGGCGTTCGGTAAACCCAACCAGCGCGAATGGGAGGCGCGGGCGCGAGGCCGCCACGATTACGCCGGCAACGACGGACTGTTCCCGTCGGGCTATCGTCTGTTCCGCGGCGAAGCTTCGGAAGGACTGCGCGCCGCCATTCAGGCAAACGAGAAGGCCCGCGTCGCGCCGGCGGCCGCGGAGCACAAGGTGGACGGCTCCCCTGACGGAAAGGCTTTCGATAAGGATCGCCTTTGGAAGGGCTGGCTTCTGCCGGCGAGCGATGCGGATATCTGGTTCGTGGCGGGCGCGGCGGAGTATTATGGCGACCTCATGGCCGACGATCCGGACTTGGAGATGAATGTGCGGCGCGCCGCCTACCGGCGCTTGCAGATCGCGGCCGCGGCTGAGGACCGTCATGAGTTGGAGACCACGAAAGGCGTGTTATTCCTGGATGCGCTGCGCCGGCGGATGGGTGATGACGCATTTCTAAAGCTCATGCGCGATTACTTTGCCCTGAACACGACGAAGACCGTGACTGCGCAGTCGTTCCTGGACCAGGCGGGCACGACGTTTACCGTGGAGGTGGGCAGCGGGGCCGCGTATCAGACCACCGATATCTGGGACCGGCTTCGCACGGCCATATTGGTCTACGGCACCGTGCGCGAAGCGGGCGCCAACCGCTATGCGGCGGAGCAACTGCAAAAACGGTTTCTGGATGCCTATGAGAGCGCTGTTGCGATCCGCAAGGATTTCGAAGTGACCGACGACGAACTGCGGCACCGTGACGTGATCTTCGTCGGCCGCCCGGAGGCGAATTCGGCGCTGGCAGAGTGGAGCGAGCGACTGGGTCTCGACTACCGCGAAGACGTATTCCGGCTCGAAGGCACAGCGCACGCATCCGAACGCGATGCGTTGTTATTTGCTGGGAAGAACCCCTTGGACGAGCGGCACATGGCGCTGGTCGTGGCGGGCAATGACGCGCTGCGCACCGTGAAACTGGCTAGCAGCGTGTGGGATTGGAAGACTGGCGAATATGAGTTAGTAGAGGATGGCAAGGCTTCGGCGGGATTCGTGAAGTCCCGGTAAGTGGGGCGGGTCCGGAGATCTGCCGCAGGCGTGGACGCCCGCCCCACTTACATCAGTCTCCCGCGGGGCGTTGCAGATAGTCGATCTCTCGCAGCACAATTTCGGGGCGGGCCCTCACGCGGATGTCGTCCGTCAGGTTGACCGTCCGGATGGTGCCCGCGGCGTCCACCAGGAACTCGGCGGGCCGGGCGATGTCCCTGCCGTTTTCACCAGCGCCGGCATGCAAGACTCCGTAGCGGCGAATCACCTCCGCTTTCGGGTCGGACAGAAAGGGGAAGGTATAACCCTGGTCCTGGCAGAGCTTGCGCGACTCCGCGTTGGAGTCTACGCTGATGGCCACAATCCGGACGCCGCGCGCGCGAAACTCGTCTAAGTGCTTTTGGAAACTCCGTAACTCGGAGTTACAGAAGGGTCACCAGTAACCGCGGTAGAAAATCAATAGTATGGCCCGATTCGTCTTTCGCAGTTCCGAGAGAGTCACTGGCTTGCCTGTCACATCCGGCAGCGTGAAATCGGGCGCCGTCTGCCCCTGTTGCGGCGCGCCGCTGGCGGACGGCAAGCGCCGCGCGAAGATGAAGTTACCCCAGCAGAAGAGACCGAACAGGGCCAACGCGAGCACGCCGAGCACCGCGCCGCCGATTTTGCCGCTGTAGCGTTCGGATTCGCCGTAGGCTCTCTTGATCCCGGCCGCCAGCAGCCATCCGCCCAGCAGGAACAAGAGTAAGTTCGCCCAGGGAACATCTCGCGTGGCCGGAAAGCGCGCGAAGATCGGCACATAGCTAATCGCCGCCACCAGCGTGAATCCGAAACCCGCCCAAATCAGAGAGTTCCAACTTCGCCGCATCAGACCCGATTGTAGCATGGCAGTTCGTTAGTAACCTCTTGGTCGCGGCCCGGTAACAGTCGCGTTGATTTCGCAAGGTTTACCGAGCCGCGACCGTCAGGAAGCGCTTTCTGTCAATCGGAATCTCGTTAGGCTTACTTCAGCGCAGGCACACCGCTCAGCCGCGGCTGCAGCCCCGCCGCGCGATAGGCTTCGATCAAGGCGCCGGCCGCGGGGTTATACTC